>NZ_AP024897.1:2850867-3167630 GCF_024529975.1 Vibrio quintilis
GGGCGCGCGGGTGCGTCTGATTTCAACACATAATGGTGTTGATAATCTGTTTAACCAGTACATACAGGACGCCCGCGCCGGAAAGCTTTCCTACTCAGTTCACCGTATCACACTGGAAGATGCTGTCAGAGATGGCCTTTACAAACGGATTTGTTATGTCACCGGGAAGCCATGGACACCACAAATGGACGCGCAATGGATTGCCGGTGAATATGCCAAATATCCGAATAAAGTACTGGCGGAAGAAGAGCTGGGTTGCGTGCCTAAAAAATCCGGCGGCACCTATTTGTCACGGGTTGCGATTGAGCAGGCCATGACGAAAGACCATTCCCTGCCAATTGTACGTCTGACCTGTGATGACAAATGGATGGAATGGACACCGGAGCAGCGACATCTGGAAACTATGCAGTTCTGTGAGCAGGAGCTGAAGCCGTTACTGGCAAAACTCAATCCTGACCATGTTCATTACTTTGGGGAAGACTTTGCCCGCAAAGGCGATCTGTCGGTCTTTGTCCCGCTTGAAGTCACCAGAAGCCTGCGCAAGAAGGTGCCTTTTATTGTTGAAATCAAGAACGCGCCTTATGAAGTCCAGAAAGCGATCATGATGTACATCATCAGCCGCTTACCCCGCTTCCGTGCTGCGGCATTTGATGCGACGGGGAACGGTGGTTATCTGGCTGAAACGGCAGCCCTGAAATATGGGACTCAGGTTGTTGATCGCGTCGATTTAAGTGCGAAGTGGTACGCCGAATGGATGCCGAAGCTGAAAGCTGAATTTGATGACTTCAATCTTATCCTCCCCCGTCACCAGTCTGTTCTGGACGATCTCGGTCAAATCACAGTTGTGAATGGTGTTCCTCATGTGGATAAAGGCCGGACAAAAGATACCGATGGTGCAAAAGGTGACAAGCGACATGGTGATATCGCGGTAGCGCTGCTGATGGCCGTCCGCGCCAGCTGGATGGAAGGCAGCACCATCGAATTCACCGAACTGCCCGGCAAAGACCGGCAGAGCGACAACGATGACGACAACGACTTTAATTTTGAACGCGGAGCATGGTGATGAATGAACTGACGCAGGTATTAATCCATATCTTCCTTTGTTTTCTCTGGGTGGCCGTGGGCTGCCCGCTGATCTGGCGCTTTAGCATCCGGCTGGGTCAATTGATTGGCCGGAGGTTTTTCTGATGGCAACCAAACACGCTCAGATTGTCGATAAGTGGGGCCGTCCGATTGAAACCCATCGGCTGGACGAGCCACAGACCCAAACCGACGCCAGGCTGGCACCACTGCACCGCCAGTTTGCTGACCATCCGTCATCCGGCATCACGCCTTCAAAACTGGCCGCACTGATGCGCCATGCTGAGCAAGGCGATTTAAAAGCCCAGTGTGAACTGGCGGAGGATATGGAAGAGAAAGACGCCCATATCCAGAGCGAAATCGGCAAAAGACGCATGGCCTTGCAGGGTATTGACTGGCAAATTAAACCCCCGCGTAACGCCACCGCCGCCGAGCAGCGCGACGCGGACATGATTCAGGAACTGTTAGAGGATGCCACCTGGCTGGAAGATGCGCTGTTTGATCTCAGTGATGCAACGCTGAAATCATTCTCAAATCTGGAAATTCACTGGACGTATCAGGACAGCATCCACTACATCAGCGATGTCTCACACCGGGAACCGGCATGGTTTCAGACCCATCCGGACAACCGCAATCAGCTGATGCTGCGGGATGGCAGTTATGAAGGCGCACCCCTTCAGCCCTTTGGCTGGATTCAGCACACTGCTAAAGCTAAATCAGGTTATCTCACCCGGCGCGGACTGGTGCGGGTGCTGGCATGGCCGTTTCTGTTTAAAAATTACAGTGTGCGGGACTTGGCTGAGTTTCTGGAAATTTACGGCCTGCCCATCCGGCTGGGCAAATACCCGGAAGGTGCCAGCGAGAAAGAGAAAATGACCCTGATGCGGGCGGTGATGAGCATCGGCCACAATGCCGGTGGCATAGTGCCCCGCGGAATGGAGATTGATTTTCAGAATGCCGCAGACGGCCAGTCTGACCCGTTTATGGCGATGATCAACTGGTGTGAGAAATCCCAGTCCAAAGCGATTTTAGGCGGCACGCTCACCAGTCAGGCCGACGGCAAAACGTCAACCAACGCGCTCGGCAATGTGCATAATGAAGTCCGCCAGGAAATCCGCGACTTTGATTTAAGCCGACTTGCGGGCACACTCACCCGTGATGTGGTATTTCCGCTGTATGCCCTCAACTGCCGGAGCTATCAGCACCCGCGCCGACATCCGCGGTTTGAGTTTGATATTACCGAAGCTGAAGATTTAAAACATCTGTCCGACTCCCTGCCGGGGCTGGTCACGCTGGGAATGAAAATTCCGCTGCAATGGGCGCATGACAAAACCCAAATCCCGATGGCAAAAGATGGTGAAGCCGTGCTGGGCGCATCACAGCCGGAGACACCAACAACAGAGAACCCGGTCAGTCAGGCTGATTTAAAAGCCAGAACCCGGACACCGGAAACCACCGATGATCAAATCAACCGGCTGCATCAGGACGCCGGGCCGCTGGTTGCCAATATGACCGACTCAGTGAGCGAACTGGTGCAGAACGCCACCTCACTCACTCAGTTGCGGGACGATATTCTGGACTTAGCCGGACAAATCCCGGTCGATGAACTGGGTGATGTCATGGCCCGCGCAATGGCCGCCGCCGAGCTGGCCGGTATCAGTGATGTGCAGGGGCAGCAATAATGCCGGTACGTTACGGCAGTCAGCCGTTTGATGAGCAGATTCAGCATTTCCGCAACAAGACCAACATCGGCACAGAGCGCTGGGCGGATATCTGGAAACAGGCCCATGACCGCGCCTTTATGGTCGCCGGAGCGATGAAGGATGATTTGCTGGCCGACTTTCGCCGGGCGGTGGATACCGCCATCAGCGAAGGCCGTTCACTGGGCTGGTTTCAGTCTCAGTTTGATGACATTGTCGCAAAACATGGCTGGCAGCATACCGGCGCGGCCAGCTGGCGCGCACAGGTAATTTATGACACCAACATCCGCCAGAGCTACACCGCAGGCCGTGAGCAGCAGATTGAGCAAATCAAACACCGCCGCCCGTATGGCCTGTATAAACACTCCGGCTCTGAGCATCCCAGGCATGACCATTTATCCTGGAACAATCTGGTTTTACCCTTAGATGATCCGTGGTGGAAAACCCACACGCCGATTAACGGCTATGGCTGTAAGTGCCGCAAGCTGACACTCAGTGAGCAGGACTTACAGCGCCTTGGTCTCAAAGTCGGGAAAGCGCCGGAGGTTGATTATTATGACTGGGTGGATTCGCTCACCGGCGAAGTTCACCGCATTCCGAAAGGGATTGATCCGGGGTTTGACTATACGCCGCAATCGAGCGCTGCACTGACGGAAAAGACCCGGAAAATCATCGCCCGTAAACCGCCGTTAAACGCGCGTTTAAACCCGCGGATTGTTGACCATGCGTTTTCCACGGTTCGCGGCGTCAATGCCACAGAGTTAAGCCGGATTCTGACTGAACTGGACAGCCCGCAGGTCAAAGCGTTTGAAGCCGTGCTGAAAAAGCATGATTTGAAAACCCTGTTTCTTAAGCTGACCGAAATCAGCGGCGGCAAAAAAGCGTATGCCATCGCCGACGATGTGGAAGCATATTTGCAGAGCGGGCGTCATCCTCTGGTAAATTTTACTTCCCGGCGGCCAAAACGGGTCAATGGTTTTACGGCTTCCTCATTTCGACATGTGGTGGTCAAAGCCAAAAGCACCGATAAGCTGGCCGGGGTTTCGACCCGGCAACTGACCGAAGCAGCAGAACGGGTCATCGCTGAAGCCGGTCACTATCCGTCCCGTGACGGGCGTTGGTGGTCGTTCTCTGCTGCGGCGCAACAGCACAGTGATGCGGCTCGGGTTACCGCCACATGGGCGCATGAGATGGGCCATCAGCTTTACTTTCTGGCTGGCCGCCCGACGCTGCCGGGCCAGCCATCACTGACGGAATATGGCAGCACCACCATTGATGAATGGTTTGCAGAACATTTTGTGGCCTGGCTGTTTGCACCGGATGCCCTGAAAGTGAGCCAACCGGAATCTTTTGCATTTATTACTGACACGGTGCAAAAGGCATTATAAACTCAGATGAATATAGATAAGGTGGATATCATGACTTTACTGGAACAGGCCAAACAATTGCTGACTGCTCCTGTGACACGGGAAACCCTGAATCAGCTGGAAGCTTTAGCGGATAAAGCCCGCAATGAAGAGGCGGAGCAAATCGGTGACCTGATTGAAGCAGCCCTGGTCAGCGCCCCGGCAGAAGTGCTGGCGCAATATCAGGCGTCACTGCTCTGATGGCCGGGGTTCATTACACCCTCACCCCGGACGGGTTAGAGACGATTCAAAAGCGGCTGAATCAGCTGAAGCAGCGGGGTGATAACCTTCAGCCGCTGTTTGCAGACATCGGCGAGCTGTTATTGCTGTCGCATGATGAACGGTTCCGCCAGCAGGTTTCCCCTGACGGTGAACCGTGGCAGCCCCTGTCGGAGCACTACCGGAAGAGAAAGCCCCGGCATCAGGACACTATACTGAAGTTAAATGATCATCTGGGCCGTGAACTCAACTACATCGCCACCGGCAGCGATCTGTTTTTCGGCACGCCTTACGAATATGGTGCGATTCACCAGTTCGGCGGCACCCCAGAGATGCCCGCAGGCCCGGCAGCAATTCCGGCCCGGCCCTGGCTTGGGGTGAGTCAGGAAGATGTGGATGCGATTCATCAGATGGTGGCGGATTTTTTATCCGACACATAACAGCATTAAGAAATCAGTGTTATATTACGTTTTTGTTCTGATAGTGAGATGTGTTAAATGGATAAAGAAGAAAAACTATTAAAAGCATCAATACAAGGGGATGGCGCTGAGTTTTATGTGGCATCTCAGATAATGTTAAATCTTCACTTATTAGTAAGTATAGCCCCAACATCAGCACCGAGTTGGGACTTAGAGGTGACCCACCCCAAAACAGGAAAAAGTGCGAAAGTTCAAGTTAAATACCGAACCAGATACGAAAGGGCAAGTCCTCACCTACGGTTAAGGGGAGGTGTTAATTTTGATTTTTTAGTATTAGTTGAAAATGAAGTAGAAGCTAAGGCGGATATCAAAGGCGTGATTTCGAAAAAGTGGTACGACGGCCTAAATAAAGTACCGTTTAATATTTATCCGACTTGGGTGATATCGAATCAAAAGGCTCATGAACTTGGTCTGATGTATACCAGCACTAATAAACAGAAAGGAACTATGATTCGTAGTTTTCGTAAACCAGAGTTTTTATTTAACTGGCAACTCATCGAAGATGCCTTGTCTGAATAAACAAGATAAATAGATTTTCTGTTAAATAATTGATACCTGATACGCAATTATGCAAAATGCACCCTGACTAATATTGAGATAATAATAAAAGGCTTAATTCATGGCGCATGTTGCTTATCTGACGCTCTCCGGAGAAAAACAGGGGCTTATTTCTTCGGGCTGCAATACCAAAGATTCAATGGGGAATCGTTATCAGGAAACCCATACCGATCAAATCACAGTATTGGCCTGTGATTATTCATTGTCGAAATTACCGCAGCAACACGGTATCAGTCACGACGGCATTCAAATTACCAAACCCAAAGACAAAGCCTCACCGCTGCTGGCAACCGCTTTCGCCAAACAGGAGCATCTGGAAGGAACGATTGATTTTTACCGGACAAACGAACAGGGCCATTATCAGAAATTCTATTCGGTCTCATTTCAGAAAGCAGTGATTGCCGGTGTCAGTGATGTGACCCCTCATGTCATTCACAGCCCTGGTGAGGAAATGCACGAAATGATTACTTTCCGTTATAAAGGCGTGCAATGGGAACATTTCCCCTGTGGAACACTGGCTTATGATGGCTGGAGCGATGCAAACAGTCTTGCTGCAATGGTGCCTCCGCTGACAACCGCAGAACGCTATGCGAAACAAATTCAGGAAAATATTCAGGCGGAGAAGGCGGCAGAACAGCAGTCAGAAAAAGCAAAGCAAAGTGAGCAGCAGCGAAAAAAATCTGATGGAAAGGAAGAAGACTGGAAACCCGTATCCGGCAGTTATCCCATTTTGGTTTATGAGACTCAAAATAAGATGGATGATTTCAACGCGCCAGACATGGTACATGGTGATGAATCCAGAGAAACCATTGAAGGGTACGGATTTATGGAACCGTTTAAGCAATCTCAATACACCTCTCACAGAGAGGGATATACGATGTACGGTGAAGATCAGTTTACCTTATCTGCCGAAGAGCATTTTAAGCGAATGCGCAGTTTGAAAGATGATGTTTTCCTTGGTTTGGGATTCTCTATTTTTGGAGAGACTGAAGATATATTCGATGAGATGGTTGACAAATTTAAACGTAACGAAGGAGGATATTATCACAATCCCTTATTGGATGAGGCTTTAAGGGTTCATAAATCTACAGCTCATTTTCACGCTGTTCTCAAAAAATGTCTTGGTGAAAATGTTAGCAAAGGTGTTTTAGATAAGGGCATCGTCAATATATCCAGTGAATATTTAGCTGGTAAAACGAATGGTGAAGGCGCAGGTTTACCCAAATTTGACGCATCTCTAATTCCGTCACCCTCTAAAGATTTATTTAATGGAACAGTTTTAACGGTGCATGATATTTGGTCGATGAGAGTTTATGCTGATGAACTGGAATTCAAGGGTAATTTGGTCAGAGGGAAGTTCAGATATGAAGTACAGGATCATTTCGGCTTAGACACAAAGGATATTCACCATAAAAGCATCGGAGAACTGCCATTTGAGCAGATGGGCGCTTTTAGATCGTGGTATTTGTTACAGCACTTCAGTAAATATAACTATCGACCATTTATCACCAAGATAGAGTTTCAGCTATGAATGTATTAAAAAAGTCACTTTTGCTCATTCCTTTAATTTGGTATGCACTAATTTGGATAGGTGTGGTGTTCGGAATATCCAGCAGAACTTACGGAATAGAACCTCAAGATGCAGGGTTATTAGGTTTTCTGTGGTTTTTTGTGGGAACACCTCTAACCTTCGTGACAGGTGTATTTTACTCGTTAAAGAATAAGTATTGGTGGTGGTTGATTGCTTATCTCATTCTTGGTGGTGGGCTAATAATTGCAGCTTATTATGCCCGTTTTTCTTAGAACCATCAAAATGAGCGCTTACTTCCGAACTGCCGTATTTTCATTTTTTACGGTGTGGTTTATATCATTATGGTTATGGATTCTTCAATGGCCTAATTTGATTACATTTCTTTTTGGAGAAGATCCCGGACTAATGCTGGTTCCTTTGCTCGGTATTGTTAATATTCCAGCTTTAGTGCTTTGTGCTGGCTACTCTTTTTATCGCAAATATTGGTACTGGTTTTGGTCTTTTGTAGTTATCGGCGGGGGGCCGTTGGTTATATATTTGATCTTTGCATTTATCGATGCATATATTTAAGGTTAGTCCATTCACTTGTGCGCTCAGAATCACACTGAGCGCTTTTGGCAGAAAAACCTCACTCTGCCACTCTGAAAAAAGTTTAAACGCATCTGACGCGATTTAAACGGGGTTTAAACATGGTTTCAGACTGAGTTCTGTGTCAGTATTTACCTGTCAGGCGATCAATCACTCCCAGTCACCACACATTCCCTGAAAAACCTTAATTCATGTTAGTTTGTCGCGCCGCGCGAAAAATCCAGAATGGTCGCTGTTATCCATTCACAGTGACAGCGCGACATGAAAAAAACACCACTGGCAATTCTTACGTCACAGCCACAAAACAATCTGGCAGTTCTAACCGCCGATTTATCTGTTTCTGATAACGGCTGGTATCAGTTATTACCTGCCGGAAAATTCAAAGCCCGTGATGGCCGCCCGGATGACACAATTGATGGTTACTGGCATCTGGATGCAGCCAGCGCACAGGCATTTATCTCTGCGACGAAGGCCACTGCGCCGAAAGTACTGATTGATTACGACCATCAAACCCTCAATACCAGAAAGACTGGTAAAAAAGCACTGGCAGCAGCATGGCTTTCTACTGAAACCGATATCGAATGGCGCGATGGTCAGGGGCTGTATATCCGTCCGGACTGGACCAGTGCAGCCCGCCGGCATATCGACGAAAAAGAGTACGCTTTCTTTTCTGCTGTCTTCCCCTACGACAAAAACGGCACGCCACTCTATCTGAGAATGGCGGCAATCACCAATGACCCCGGTCTGGTCGAAATCGACCCGATAGCGGCACTGGCCGCTGATATCAGCGTCAATCTCTCCAAGTCCGGGACAGACATTCATCTCTATGGTCAAACGGAGGATTCTGTTTTGAATGAATTGTTAATCAAAATGCTGGCTCAGCTGGGTATCACAGTAACCGGTGAACCAACCCGTGAGCAGGCCACCGCCGCGCTGACGGCACTCGATGCCCTCAAAACCAAAGCTGATCAGTCAACCGAACTGGAAACACAGGTTGCCACATTGTCAGCGCAACAACATGCGGACGTGGACTTATCCAAATTTGTCTCCGTCGAAGCTTACAACGGTGTGGTCACTGAGCTGGCCGTACTCAAGGCAGGCAGCGACAAAACCAGTATTACCAGTGTGATTAAAGCGGCCCGCGAATCCGGAAAAGTTGTTGAAGCCGAAGTGCAGTATCTGACCGACTTTGGCAATCAGCAGGGCGTCGCGGCACTCTCTGCCATGCTGGAAAAACGCCCGGCCATTGCCGCCCTGACTGCCCCGCAGACCCAAAATAAAAAGCCACCGGACGAGAAGAAAAAGCCAGGGACTTTATCTGATGCTGAGCTGGCGGTGCTCTCTGCCACCGGCCTGACCAAAGAACAGTATTTAGCCAGTAAACAGGAGACCCGCCAATGAGCAGTGTTTATGCCCGCCGCAGCGGCACCAAACGCGGCTACCCGGTCAAAGCCTCCACCACGATTCAAGCCTCAGAGCCGGTATTTCTGCTGGCCGGGTTTGCCGTGCCGCTGGCCGGTGCCGATGACAGCGCAAAATTCTGCGGTGTGTCCACCTTTGTGGTGGAAAGCAGTGGCGTTGACGGTGAAATGACGGTGGAAGTGGAACATCAGCAGTTTGCGCTGAAGAACGGCGGCGATATTGCCCCGGCAGATGTCGGCGAAATGGCGTACTTCTCAGATATCTACACCGTCACCAAAGACAGCACCGCTCACCCGGCAGCCGGAACCATCGCCCAGCTTGAAGGCGATTGGGTCTGGATTATTCCGGCAGTGGCTTAACTTTTTTTCAAATTCAGATTCACAACAAGGACTCTCTTATGCAAACCACAGGCGCAAACCTGAGTATTTTATACACGGCTGTCAAAGCCCATTTTCAGCAGGGCCAGAAAAACTACACCCCGAGCTGGCCGAAACTGGCAACGCTCATCACATCAACCACGGCAGTTGAAACCTATGCCTGGCTGGGTGAATTCTCCCGCCTGCGTGAGTGGATTGGAGAGCGGCAGATCAACCGGATGAAACAGCATGGTTACACGCTGAAGAACAAGAAATTTGAAGCCACTGAAGGCATCCCGCGTGAATATGTCGAAGATGACACCTATGGCGTGCTGACGCCCAAGTTTCAGGATATGGGCTATGCCGCAGCAACGCATCCGGATGAAATGATTTATGCCCTGATTGCTGCCGGGTTTGATCAGCCCTGCTACGACGGCCAGAACTTTTTCGATACCGATCACCCCGTCGGTGATACCGGCGCGGTGAAATCCGTGTCCAACCTACAGACCGGCACCGGCGCGCCGTGGTTTCTGCTCGACACCAACCGGCCTTTAAAACCCTTTATTTTCCAGCGCCGCAAAGACTACAACCTGACCAACAAAACCGATGCCTCCGATTCCGATCACGTCTACATGATGGATGAATTCCTCTATGGCGTCGATGCCCGCGGTGAATGGGGCTATGGCTTCTGGCAACAGGCGTTTGGTTCCAAAGCTGAACTCAATGATACAAATTTTGATGCCGCAGTTCAGGCCATGATGGAAATGAAATCAGACAAAGGCCGTCCGCTCGGGATCAATCCGTCCGTGCTGGTCGTCGGCCCGGCCAACCGTGCGGCAGCGAAAAAAGTCATCGAAGCAGAAAACAAAGCCCAGGGCGAAACCAACACCAACTACAAAGCGGTTGAAGTGTTAGTCGTGCCGTGGCTGGCGTAACCCCTTCATTCATCAACCAAGGAGAACCCATGCAATGGCTCAGGACATCTCTGAAGACAGCATTCTTATTATTAGTTCCGCCCATCCGGGCTATCGCCGCGCCGGTCTCGCGCTGGACAGTGGCACCAATGTTATTGCGGCGCATCATCTCACTGACGCACAACTGGCAATGCTTGAAGCCGACCCGCGTCTGGTGGTTGCAGCGGGTGAGACAGAAAACCCCGCTGCCAAAACAGATCCGGGTGGTTCAGCTGCGCAACCTCTGGGTGACAGTCCACTGCCTGACCCTTTAGCCGTGCTTTTAGGTGATGCCATCGCGCAGCTTGATCCACAGAATCCGGATCATTTTACCAGTGGCGGCAAGCCACAGGTGGACGCCCTGAGCGACATCACCGGCCAGCCGGTCAGCGCCGCACAGCGTGATGCAGCGTGGATGGCTTATCAGACACAGCAAGCGCAGGAGTAACCGCCATGTACTGCACACAGGATGATTTAATCAACCGCTTTGGCGAAGACGAACTGATCCAGCTCACCGACCGGGACGGCAGCACCGGTGCAGTTGTCCCGGCTGTGTCAGCGCAGGCCATAACTGATGCAGGGGCAACCATTGACGGCTATATCGGCGGGCGCTACCGCCTGCCGTTATCTGCCGTGCCGGAAGTCCTGGAGCGGCTGGCCTGTGATATTGCCCGCTACTTTCTCTATGACCGTTCACTTGATCCGGAGCATCAGGCCGCCAAACGCTACAGCGACGCCATCAGCTACCTGAAAGATGTAGCAAAAGGCAGCGTTCAGCTCGGACTGGATGAGCAGCAGAGCAAACCGGAAACCACCGCCACCGCAATCATGCAAAGCGCCGGCAGTGTGTTTACCCGCGACCAAAGTAAAGGCTTTCTCTGATGAGCATTGTTCAGGCTGTGATCAACCGGCTGAAGACAACCCCGAAACCGTGGGTTGATGTCAAAGCACTGGGCGCGCTGACGCAGCTGGATATGGCGAAATCCGGCACACGGACACCGACGCTGTATGTATTTCAGACCGGGGAAACCACCGGCGGCGGTGTGCCCGGCTCCGGGCCGTATCTGCAAACCGTCCGGCCCACGATTGGGATTGTGATTGTTGAGCGCTCTGTCAACGGTAAAGAGATTGATTTCGAACCGCTCAGAGCACAGCTGAAACAGCGGCTGTTTGGCTGGTCGCCACTCCCGCAGCATGAGCCGTTCTGGCTCGGCGGCGGGCGGCTGCTATCCGTGCATACGGCTACTGCCAGCTGGATGGATAACTTTGTCACCGAATACACAGAGGATCAAAACCGTTATGGCGCGTAAAGCACGTAAAAAAGTTCTGGCCTACGCCACTGAAGCCAGCTATGGCACCGATGCAATCGCAGCCGGAGCACCCAAATACTTATTAGGCCGGGAGTTTTCTATCACCCCGATGGCCGGGGAATCCAAAGCGCTCGATTATGATAATGGAGAACTGGGCAACTCCGGGGAAATCGTCACCGAGCTGTATGTCACGATTGAATTCACTGTCGATTTTGCCAGTGGCGGCGCAGCAAAAACAGCAGCCCCGTGGGGCGATTTAATGACCGCCTGCCTGCGCACAACCACAGCGCACACCGCAGCAGATGATGGCAGCGATGAAACCGTGTATACCATCGATGACAGCAGCACCGGCTCACTGACGTTTTACTACTATCAGGACGGCGCACTGCACAAAGCCACCGGTGCGCGCGGGTCGTTTTCCGTTTCACTGGCCGCCAAAGACTTCGGCGGCATCAAATTCAGCTTCACGGCCATGTATGGCGGTGTGGTCTCCCAGAGCCTGCCCACTCCGGATTTCTCCGAATGGCAGACGCCGCTGAAAATCGGGGTGGAAAACTCCGCGTTTACCATCGACGGCACCCCGTACAAGATGATTTCACTCGAATACGACCAGGCAAACTCTGTGGTGTATCAGGAGTATGTCGGCCATGAAGAAGTGCTGATCACCGATTTTAAACCGACCAGTACGTTAGTGATTGAAGCCCCGGCATTAAGCGAGCTGGATATTTTCTCGGTTGCCAAAGCGGCCACTCAGCGCGACCTGGTGTTTACCAATGGCCCCATTGGCGATCAGGTCGCCTGGTCGGCCAGAGTACAGCTGGGACGTCCCACTTACGCGGATCAGGATGGCACGCAAACCTATTCCATTCCGCTGATCCCGATTGGCGATCACGATGTATTTGCGACCCGTTAACTCCCGTTTAAACCACCATTTAAACGCATTTTAAAAAGGTAATTTATGTTTGTTTTAGAAACCGAAAGACTTGTCAAAAACTGGCCCGCGACCGTCTCCATTCCTGTGGATGGCGGCAGTGTTGAAGACCATCCCATCACACTGGATTTACTGCTGCTGGATAACGCGGCCAGCGTCAAAATTCTTCAGGGCGATGAAGCCACGTTTAAACGGGTGATTCAGGGCTGGAGCGGTATCAGCGCTGAAGAGAATCAGCCACTGGATTATTCAGAAGAAAACCTGTCCCGGTTGCTGCAAAACTCATTCTTTGTTATAGCCGCGATGCGTGCCTATCAACAGGCATCCAGCGGACAGGCCGCCGAAAAAAACTAACCGAAGCAGTGCGGACGCTGATGCGTCGCGGCGCTGCAACCCCGGCAGATGACGCCGACTGGCAGCAGGAGCTGGCCGCCTGGGGCATTGATGAACCAGACACCGAGCGGGAAACATTTATCCCGGTCTGGCCGGAGAACTGGCCGGTGGTGCAGTGGTGGCTGTCCATTCCCGGCTTTCTCAAGTTTAACCAGAATGCCTGTCTGGGCATGGATGTACTGGCAGTCAAAGCTGATGCCGAACTGAGCCAGCGCACGATTGAGCCGGATGATTACCGAAAACTGAAAACAATTGCCCGAACCCTTGCAGAGGAACTGAACCGCCGTGAACCGTAACGATTTAAAATTCACCCTGCGCTTTAATGCCGAAAATAAAGAATTTATCGGCCAGGTGCGTGCAGCGGCTGGCTCGGTGGATTCATTAGGCACCCATTCAACTGCTACCGGCAGAAAGCTGAATACGCTGGCGAAAGAGACGCAGACCGCCGGGGCGGGTTTTGGCTCACTGAAAGGACAACTCACCGGTCTGATTGGCGGGTTCTCCGCCCTGGCCGCAGCCATTTCTGCCAAAGACCGGCTGGGTGAATATCAGGATATCCGCACCCGCATCACTGCGCTGGTCGGTGGTCAGCAACAATGGATTGAGACCGAGCAGTACTTAAACCGGGTGGCGGATGAACATCATAAAACCCTGTCAGGATTATCTAATTCATACGCCCGGCTGCTGACGCTGGAGAACGGCGGCCTTATCACCCATCAGCAGACTATCGATATTTTTGAAGGCATGAGTAATGCCGCCAGTGCCAACGGGGCCAGCAGTGAACAGCTTGGTCAGGTGATGTATGGCTTGCAGCAGGCCATGGCAAGCGGCACCGTCCGGGCCGAAGAGTTTAATCAGGTCACCGAACCGATGCCGGACTTGTTAATCAAGCTGGCAAAAGCGGCCCATACCAGCGTGGGCGGCCTGCGTAACATGGTCAACAGCGGCAAAATGACCAGTAAGCTGTTTGGTACAACACTGGTCAAAGCGCTGTCCGCCTACGATGGCGCGGCGGCCAGAACCGCAGACAATATCAGCGCCCAGTCAGCCGCCTTTGAGCAGTCCTACCTGAAAATGGTGACCGCTTACGAAACCCCGATTTCCTCTGTGTTCAGTGATTCCATTGCTGCGAGCACGTCGGTGATGGATTCACTGGCAGACCATGTGGAAACTGTATCTTCCGTGATTGGCGTGACACTGGCCGCGGCGGCGGGTCGCGGTGTGGCCGCACTCACCACCCTGACAGCAGAAAAGATCAAATCGGTGGCCGCGTCCCGGCAGCAGTTACAGGCGACCGTGGCTGAAACACAGGCAGAGCTGACCGCCACTCAGGCAGAAATCCGCCATCTGGAAACCATGCAACTGTCCAATAACCAGAAGTTCCGCGCGATTGGTGCAGAAACCTCACTGGCAGCGGCACAGGCCCGCAGAAAAGTGCTGACAGATACACTCACGGCCTCACAGACCCGGCTGAATCTGGTGATGCGGGCTGGATCCGGTGTGATGTCAGCCCTGGGCGGCCCGGTGGGAGTCGCGATGATGGCCGCTTCTGCCCTGAGCTATTTTGCCATGAGTGCCCGGAGCGCGAAAACCGATACCGGCGACCTTGAAGAGCGTGTTGATCTGCTGCTGGGACGGATGGATAAGCTCAAAGATAAAGAGCTGAGTTCAGCGATTGATGCGCAGACATCAAAAGTGGCTGAACTGCGCCGGGAATATCAGAAAATTGCCTATGCGCCCGCGCCTGAGCGCTCGCTTTGGCAGAAGATGACCGAAACCAATTCAGAAATGCGGGCGCGGCAGATCCGGGAATCTAAAGAAGCGGCGAACGCGGTTTATGACGTGGCCGGGAAACTGTCCAAAGCCGAATCCAGCCTGACAGCGCTGCAAAACAAACTTCAGGAATTACGGGAGACCAAATCAGTCACCCCCAAAACCACCCATGATGATGGCACAGACACGCAGAAAAAAGCAGATGCCGCTAAAAAGCTGCTGGCAAATCTTCAGAAACAGGTCGCGTTGTACGGCCAGACCTCACAGGTTGCCAAAGTCCGTTATGAGACGGAACACGGCTCCCTCAAAGGGATTAATGATCAGCTGAAACAACAATTACTGCTTCAGGCGCAGTTACTGGATAAGAAAGCAAAAAAGAAAAAAGCGAAGACCGACAAAATAGATGATTTTTACGAGTCGTCAGACAAGCTCAACAATGAATATATGAAACGTCTGGCGATTCAGGCTGATTACCAGAACAAAGCGCAGACTGAAGAAGAATATGCGTATACCTCCCGTCAGGAACTCTTACAGCAAAAGTTTGATGCCGCCTACGCACAGGCTACCGGTCATCAGGAGCAAATGCACGCATTAGAGCGGGAGTATTTTCAGAACCGGCAGATACTGCGGCAAGAGCATGAAATGAACCTGACGGAAATCACCCGCAAAGCGGAAGAAGAGCGGCAGGCGCTCCAGTTCCGCTCCACCGTGATGATTTTAGGCTCTGGCAGTCAGATGTTTAGTGGTCTGGCCGGACTGGCGAAGGCCTATAGTGGTGAACAGTCAGGTATTTACAGAACCATGTTTGCAGCCAGTAAAGGGTTTGCAGTTGCTCAGGCATCAATGAATCTCTGGCAGGCAATATCTAATGCATCCGCAGTTCAGCCCTGGTACGCAAGCCTTCCCGCCATTGCTCAGGCAACGACTCAGGGAGCTACTGTTCTGGCAAGCCTTAAAAGTGTGAATTATGCCGGTCAGGCCCATGACGGGATTGACCGGGTGCCAGCCAGCAACGAAGGTACATGGATGCTCAAAGCCAACGAGATGGTTTTAAACCCTTCTCAGGCGGACAACTTCCGCTGGATGACGGAGATGATGCAGCAGATGCGCAGTGCGGTGAGTTCAGCCTCATCCGGCAATACAGCAGCGTCCGCCAGTTCCGGCGGTGTGATTGTCAATATCCACACTCAATCCGGCGAAACGGCCACAACTCAAAAAAGCCAGACGGCCAGCGGCGACACCCAGTTAGATATCTACATTCAAAAGGCCGTCAATGCATCAATGAATGCCATGTATCAGGACGCCGATAACGGCGGCCCGGTTTCCACCCGAATCAGAGCGAATGCCTCATGAGTTTTTCATTTTTAACCACAGACCTGGTGCCGGAAGAATGCGAATTTTTACTCTCACGTACCGAGCGGATTAACAGCAGCAAGTTCACCACCGCATCGCAGGTAATTTCATCGCCAACAGGTTTATGGACAGCGAATCTGAAGTTTACCAACGTCCGCCGCGCGCAGGCGCAGGAACTGACTGCCTTTCTGTGGTCACTGCGCGGTGCTTACGGGCAGTTTCGTTTATTTGACTGGTCAGCCACTGAGCCAAACGGGGCCGGTGGCAGTTATGCCATTACCCAGTTGTCACTGGCCGCGCCGGGGCTTGTGGTGCTCTCCAGTGCCCGGCCTCACACAAAGCTGGCTTCAGCCGGAGACTATGCCGAAATTAACGGTGAGCTGAAGGGACTGACTGAGGATGTCATCACCGATTCGCTGGGCAATGCCACGGTGATGTTTGAACCGTTTTTACGCACCCCGGCCACCGCAGCCACGCAAATCAAATTTAACCGGCCCACCGGCCTGTTCCGGCTCACCCCAAAATATGAAGTGCAGCGGGCCAGCAGCAAAAAAATGGTGGTGGCAGAAATCAGCATTGAATGTATTGAAGCCGTCACTTTGTAGGGAGGACAAACCATGAACTTTTTCAATGATGAGATGCTGGCCGCACTGCAAAATCCACAGGTCCGCCTGTTGTATGCCGTGCGGCTGGAGTGGCCGGACAGTGTTGTGCGGCTGCATACCGAAATCGGCACCTTTAATCACTTTCCGTTTGATGCCGGTGAATCGTATTTCGGCGTCGGCAATCTCGGCAGTATTGGGGATGTCACCTATGGCGACGGCGACGAAACCACCCCGTCAGTGACGCTGGAACTCTCTGTAAAAGACGACGCACTCAGAGCGCAAATCATGGCCGGAGGCTATCAGGGCCGCAAAGGTCAGCTGTATCTGGTGGCACTCGATGAACAGGGCCGGGTCGCGGCATGGGCGGAGCAGTTTAACGGCGTGATGGACAGCGCCACCATTAAGCAGGGCGAGAAAAACAATACCATTCAGCTGCCGCTGACCGCCCCGGATGATGCGCTGGAAAAAGGACTCAACTGGCGCTGTACCAATGAATCACACCACGCGCAATATCCCGGCGACGATTTTTACCGCTTCACCACCTGGATGGAAGACCTCGGCCTGTACTGGGGCAGCAAAAAAGACGGCATCCCGCTAAGGAAATATTTATGATCGATTTATTTCACGATTTTCTTGATCCTTATCTGGATCGGCCATTTCAGACCGGCGTCAATGACTGCGCGCTGTTTGTCGCCGACTGGGTGAAGCAACTGACCGGTGATGATTTTGCAGCGCCGTTCCGCGGTCATTACCAGACGGATTTGGGCAGTGCCCGGCTGATTAAAAAGCAGGGGTACAGGGATTTGGCTGATTTGGTGATCAGCACACTGGACAGCCATTGTCAGCGCCGTGAATTCCCGGCCCTGGCACAGCGCGGGGATGTGGCATGGCTGGACAATCAGGGCCGGATGTTATGTGGCATCGTTGCCGCCTGTGGTGTGATTGCGATCGGTACTGACGGGCTGATTTCTCTGCCCATTTCGGCGGTAAAAATTGCGTGGCAAGTCCGGGAGGTACATTAATGGTCGGTGCAATTATTGCCGGAGTGATTGCCGCAGGTGTCAGTGCCTATGTGGCGATCGAGTCCCGCAAACAGGCCAAACGGATGCAGTCGAAGCTGAAGAAAAGCGCATCAGGTGACGTCTCTAAACAGATGTTTAAAGATGCGGTGGCCGCTAAGCAGATTGTGCTGGGTCACTGCGCCTTATCCGGGCCAATGGTGTTTGCCAGTGAGAGCGGCGAGCCAAACGAGTCCGGCACGGGTGAATGGCTCGATTTAGTGGTGCATCTGGCCGGGCATCCGTGCGCGGATGTCACCCATGCCTGGCTGGATGATGAAGCGCTGACCCGTCAGCCATCGACTGACAGCGGCGCGGATATTGAATTTCGCCATGAGAATGGCCTCGGCTGGGTTTATCTGTATCTTGGTGAGCATGACAAAGTCCCGCCAACACTGGCCGGGCTGGAAGACTGGTCCGATAATATGCGCGGTGACGGTCAGTGCTTTGCACACGTCAGACTCAAATCGGATACTTCCAAATGGGCGGGCGGGATCCCGAACCCCAAATTTGCCGTCAAAGGCATGAAGCTGTTTGACCCGCGCACCGGTGAAACACAATGGTCAGATAACCCGGCGCTGATGGTGCGCTGGTACAGAACCGTTTTAAAATCCGGCGTGCCAATTGAAGACAGCTACATCACCGCCGCCAATGTCTGCGATGAGTTAGTCACCACACCGGAAGGCACAGAAAAGCGTTATCGCTGCAATTATGCCTTCAGCGCAGACACGGCCCCGCGCACCGCACTGCAAAAAATCCGCGCCACCTGTGACGGGATCAGCCTGTCCGTGGCTGGCCGTCACGGGATGCAGGTGGGTGCCTACTATGGGCCTGGCACCGTTGTTTTATCTGAAGATGACGTGATTGGTGATGTCACGACCACGCCGGATGTGCGCCGCCGAGATTTAATCAATGTGGTGTCAGCCAAATACACCGACCCGGCAGATAACTGGAATGAATCAGACATGCCGCGCGTCGTGCATGACGGCTATGTTGAGCAGGACGGTTATGAAGTGGTCGATGATTTGGATTTAACCGCTGTTCCGAGCGCTTATCAGGCGCAAAGGCTCGGCATGATCCATTTGCTCACCACCCGTGACACCATCACCATTGAACTGAAATGTAATCTCAAGGCTACCCAACTGCTGCCCGGCACCGTGTTCCGGTTTAATTTCACGGAAAACCAGTGGCAAAACGTTGAATTTATGGTGACCCAATGGAAGCATTCAGTCAGCGGTGCCGTGACGCTGGAAGCCAGTGTGACCAAACCATCTCATTATGAATATGACGGTGATACAGCGGTGGTTCCAACCCGCGCCGGAGCGCCCAGTCAGGTCAGCCGTGAAGTTGAAGCGGTAACGGATTTAAAATATGTCACGCTGGCCGAATCCAACACGGTGCAGGCCGTCATTACATGGTCACACCGCTCATTCGGCGGCACCACATACGAGTTAACCTTCTATAAAGACGGTGAGTATCTGCGCCGTGAAATCGCAGTGGAAAAACAGTATCGCTTACAGGATGGTTTTACCGTCGGACAGTATGAAGTACAGGTGGTCGCCATCAGCTATGGCCGCCGTTCTCCGGTCTCAGCATTAGCATTTAACGCCGCTGCGCCAACCACGCCCATCGGTTGTGAAATTGTGGTGTCAAACTGGGGATTACAGCTCACACCCGTTCCCGGTGGTCAGGTCAACTTCGATACCATGTATGATTTTGCCGTAGCGACTGAATTTCCTGAACTGGCGGAAGATGAAGCAACCCCGGCAGAAGAAACCACGGACGATGAAACAGCAGAAGCAGCCCTGACCACCACGGCCAGTGACGCGACAGAAGATAATACAGCCGATTCAACAGAGGACACCAGTGAGACAGAAGGCAGTGAAGCCACCGCGCAAACCACCGATATCGATGTAAGTGCGCACGTTGTGGGCCGGGCAAAAATCCTGTCTCTCGGTAATCTCAAATCTGATACAGAATATCAGATTGCCATCCGGGAGGTCTCCCGCTGGGGGATTTCAGACTGGTATTTAACCCACGCGAAAACCGCGTTTAACAGTGATGATATTCTCGATTTAATCCAGGGAAAAATCGACCATGCCGCGCTGGATGCCAGTCTGGACAGTTACATCAAACAGATTGAGACGAGAACCTCTGATTTAGCGGATATTCTCGACACACCCACCCCAAACACTGAGCTGCTGTATCAGGCATTTCAGGATTTCGAACTCAAGCAGAAAGCGCAGGAAAAAGAGATCGGCTTTGCTTACGCAGAGCGCACACTGAAAAAACATGCTGATGAACTGTCTGCCAGCGCCGAAGAAATTGTATTGCTGGCAGCCAAACTCAAAGACAAATTTGCTGAAGCAATGGCCTATACACGGGCGGCTGTGGGTTACTGCGTCGATGCGGACGGTCATATCACCGATGAAACAGACGCGGTTTTATGTGTGCAGGCCGGGAATGAATGGATTGACGGCCCGCTGGCGGAATATATCCGCCATCTGGCTGTGAGTTTATCTGACGGTTCAAAATCCAGTGTTGATCAGCTCGCCCAGGCATTTATCGACAAGGATGGCAAAGCCCACGCCCGCGGCGGGATGACCACCAATGTCGATGGCCGGATTTCCGGCTGGGTCAATACCAATTCCGGCGATGTGACTTCACTGGATATTATCGCGCAGTATCTCCGGGTCGGCGACTACAACAGCAGCGGTGCCTATATTCCGCTGTTCTGGCTCGACACCAGGCGCGCTGAAATGGTGATGCGCGGGCGGATGATTTTAGGGGATGGTTATGTGGTCGACGGGGAAGACAAAATCCGCGCGCTGGACGGTCAGGATGGCGCGGGTTTCTACACCCTGACGTTAAGAAACGGCGTCTTTCCGACGGATTCAACCGCAATCAGAGATTTTCAGTCTCATTTTGACCGCGCACCGGTCAAAGATGATCATCTGACCTACCGGAACGCGGACGGTGATGTGGTCAGCACCAAACGGTTTAACGGTTCATCATGGGTGCAGCCAACGCTGCTGATTCATGGCGATTTGCTGGCAACAGGCACCGTCTCCGGTGACCGGCTGGTTGCCAATACAGAAATTAAATCCCCGGTGATTAATGCGGGGACGGGTTCATTCAGCGGAAAAGTAACGGCTCAGTCCGGCTCTTTTGTTGAACAGCTTCAGGTCGGCGACAGCAGCAGTTATCACACCGTGTTGCAACACGTCAGCGGTAACTCAGACCAGATGTTTTATATCAAAAACGGTTACAGTGCTGCCGTGCCGTTCTACATCCGTAAAGATGGTTTTTTTTACTCATCAGGCGGTGGTTATCTGGATAATCTGACCATCGGCCAGAACTGCAAAATCAACGGCCAGCTGTATGCGAAAAATATCATCGGCGATATTGTCGGCGCACGCGGTTACACCCTCAATGCAATCAATGATGACAGCAGTGCCACAACCCAATCATTTACCGTTCTGACGGTCAGCGTTCAGGGCAACCCGGCAGATGATTTGGCTGAACGCCTGCTGGTCATGCCATCGTTTACTGTGAGCTGTACGGTCTCAGCCCGCACCAGTCTGTATCTGCTGACAACAGTTTCTACATCAACCGGCCAAAAGAATGTTTATTCATCAGAGCAAATTCTCGGTGGTGAATCACAGGTTTCCGGCAGTGTCGTGATTCCCTCGCTGTCGGTCACGATCCCGGCCAGCACAAATTTGACCACCGCAACTCTGACGCTAACCGCACAGATGACCAGCCTTGCCGGGAATAATTCATCACGGAAAATCACGCTACAGGCCGCAACGGTTCCTGTGCAGATTTTCAGAAACACCAGCCAGTTATTTTAAGGTGAGTTATGTGGAAACAGCTATCAATTAAAGCAACTGAAAACTCAAACATCATTGAAGTGACCGGCGATACTTCCGGCATTGAGAAAGGTTCAGCGTTATATTTCGACAATCATCTGTATGAAATCACGGCGACGTATTTTGAGAAAATTCAGCTCAGGACCACGGCAGACCAAACGATCACCGCCGAAGCCCTGGTCATTCCCACCAGCGCATCATTTGAGGAAGCCGCAAAGCGGATCCGGGAGCTGTCCGAAACAACAGTGGCTAACTACTCGACATTAGAGACATTCTGGACAGCGTTAGGAACGGTGACATTTAAAGCCTATGACGGGCAGACATTTACCGTCAAAACCGCCCGGCAGATGGTCGCAGATGTGGATGACGTTGAGCAGAAAGTACTGGCCGCTGCCGAAAAAGCCACAGCCCTGATCCATGACTATGATGAACAACTGGGTGAAGCTTATCAGCGGGTAATTGCGGCAAGAGATCATGCTGAATCATCTGCCGATACGGCCACAGAACAGGCAAGCATTGCCACGATACAGGCGGAGACTTCCACCAGTCAGGCCAGTGCATCAGCAGCGTCGGCCCAGACAGCCACTGAGCAGGCCACCATTGCCACAACTCAGGCGGAGACGTCCACCAGTCAGGCCAGCGCATCGGCGGCATCCGCCCAGACAGCCACCGAACAGGCCACGATTGCGACAACTCAGGCTAAGACTGCCACCAGCCAGGCCAGCGCATCGGCGGCGTCAGCCCAGACAGCCACTGAGCAGGCCACCATTGCCACAACTCAGGCGGAGACGTCCACCAGTCAGGCCAGCGCATCGGCGGCATCCGCCCAGACAGCCACCGAACAGGCAACCATTGCGACAACGCAGGCGGAGATGTCCACCAGTCAGGCCAGCGCATCGGCGGCGTCAGCCCAGACAGCCACCGAACAGGCCACGATTGCGACAACGCAGGCGGAGATGTCCACCAGTCAGGCCAGCGCATCGGCGGCTTCAGCCCAGACAGCTACCGAACAGGCAACCATTGCCACAACGCAGGCTGAAGCTGCCACCAGTCAGGCCGGTGCATCAGCGGCATCCGCCCAAACAGCCACCAAACAGGCAGCACGCGCTGAAGAACTGGTGAATGCGGCCACTGGCGGATCACTGCTAAAAGATCAGAATCTCGCGGACCTCTCATCAACCCAAACCGCCCGGCAAAATCTCAATGTTTACAGCACCACTCAGATCGATAAACAGATAGCTGGCCGGGTCGCTGTCACCACCACTATCTGCGGTAAACCGTTAACCGACAATATTGAGTTATCACCGGAGGATGTAGGCATCAACAGCAGTGATGATGCTGAATTGCACCGACGGCTGCGGATTAACTCGCTGATTGGCGAAAACCTCCTCCCTATTTATTAAACAGGAAATCAACATGGCAACACTAAACGCAACCGTGCAGGAAATGATTGACAGCCTGCACACAAAAATGAAAGCAGGCACGCTCAAAGCTGAAGAGCAGATGCTGATCGGCAAAGGGCTGGAAGCCCTGATGAATAATGCGAGCTGGGAAAAAGCGCTGATTGCGGTCGCTGAAGATAATATCAGTGAGTCAAAGGCATTGCTGAATGCGGCGCGTGATGAGCTGCAAACGGCAAAGACAGTACTGACAGAATCAATCACACAAATTAAGCAGCATTACTCGCCGTTAATTACAGTCGGAAGTCTCTCCCAAATTTCTACTATAGCAGCAGGTAAATCTCTGACTATCACCCCGCCATCTGGCTGCCGGGTTCGTGTTTTTCAGCTGGTCGCATTATCGAGTAACAAAACAGGGATGGCTGCATATCACTATGTAAAAACAACACTGGGGAGCCGCGAGTTTGGTACAAGGATAGCGGGAACACAAGCAGCGTCTGCTGCGTATACAAAAGTGGGGGCAATAACGGGAACGCCGGGTTCATTTTCCGCTCCCTACCTTGCTTGCTCAAATAAAGAATTGCTGGGGAAAGTCGATGAAAAACTAACACTGGAAAACACATCTTCATCGGTAGCATATTTGTTGATTGGTGTAGATTTCGTCACAGGAGATTATTGAAATGAGTCAAATTGAAGTTTTTAAAAATGGTGAATGGACCAATGAGCAGCCGGTCACCGGCGACACATGCCGGGAAACTCTGGATTCCGGCGCCATGGTCGAGTTTGAATTTGTTGAAATAGACATAGCTGAGCTGAAATCCGAACGCATCACCCAAATCAAACAGGAGGCAGAAGAGCGTATCACCTGTTTAAACTGGCGTTTACAACGTGCGCAGGAGCGTGAATCTTTAAACGTAACGGATGTCGAGACAGTTGAAGATGTGATGAAACTCAGGGAAGCTATCAGAACCGCATCAAATGATGCAGAGCTGGCGGTGAATCAACTGGAGACTGTGGAAGCGATTGAAAGCTTTAGCTGGTGATTCTGCGCCGCTAAAAGTGAGAAAAGAAATTTTTTCTCATTTTACCCGTCGCCATTTCTCATTTCTCGCGGCGGGCTACAACCTGCTTATGATTGCCTGTGAACCGGAATCACACAAGACATCATTTGCCCTTCCCAGATCACCGGCGGGTTTTTATTATCTGAAATTACATGTTCTACACCGAATTTCTTCAGATCGTCCAGCGTATAGGTCCATCCCTGCAATTCTTTTCTCTGGTGGGCTTCAATACATCCGGTCGTTGTTTGAAGGAGGGAATAGTCATTCAGTTCACCATAATCAGTAATTCTCTCATTGACCCCGATATACCGGAAAAATTTTTTCTCCATATCGATAGAATGTTTGAAGTACGGAATCTCAGCCAGAGATAAATCTTTCCCTCTGAGTGTTGCCCCGCCATGCCATAAGACAATCGCGTCTTTGTTAATGTGGACTGATTTCGCTGCAGTCAACAGATAATTAGCACAGGATGACATACAAAACCGTTCTATCGTCAAATCAATATGATTATCAAAAATCCATCGGCCTAACAGAATACCGGACTGGACTTCTCCACCAGTGCTATTGACCGTCATCTTATGAATTTGACCCGGATAGTTTTCAACTGCTTTCAATATTTGATGGACGGATGACTCTGTAATTTCACCTCTGAAGCTGAGCATATCATCACTGATATTGATCGATAGCTTCTCATTATCGGTATCGATGTCAGTATCAACCCGACTATGTAAAGTACAGGCTTGTAACAATCCCAGAGAAACCAAACTCATCACCAAAAACTGCTTTATTTTCACTTTGAACTCTCTAACTAATTGAATCAGAACATCATATAAAATAATCCGGAATATTTTTTGACCTAAAACATATAAAACAAAGCACTCTCACCAGATATCGGGCATAAAACATATTGATAATAATAATAGTTATCAATATCATTGTTATTCTTATAAATAAAAAGAGTAGTAACCAGTCTCATGTCCTATTTAAATCAATTCAACAAAGTCGCCTTATGTCTCCCGATTGCCTGCGCCATGCACTTACCGGCAGTCCATGCTGCTGAAGGCACATCCACTGAAAATGCCGGTGAAGAAATGCTCGTCATTGCTTCAAGCCGGACCAACCAGTTAAAAGTCGATTCACCGCAGGTGATTACTGTGATCACCCAGGCTCAGATTGAGGCCCAGCTTGCACTGACAACCGACAGCTCTCAGGTGTTATCCAACCTGTTACCTGCGTATTCACCGAACACTCAGAAGCTGAATAACAGCAGCCAGACCTTTCGCGGGCGCACTGTGCTGTACATGATTGACGGCGTTCCTCAGTCCAACCCATTACGTGAAGGCAGTCGTTCTGCTCATACCATTGACCTGTCGATGGTCGAACGAATTGAAGTGATTCATGGTGCCAGCGCGATTCACGGACTGGGAGCGACCGGAGGCATCATTAACTTCATCACAAAATCCAGCCACTCAGAGCATCTGAACCAGCATCTGAGTGTACAAATGACCTCGCCGACAGAAAAGATTGATACCGATTCACTCGCTTATAAAGTCGATTATCAGGCTCAGGGAGCCTCTGGGAATCTCGACTATCTGGTCGGTCTTTCCGGTGAAACACAGGGAATATTCCGCGATGCAGACGGGGATGATATCGGTGCGGCGACTGTCCGTGGTGATATCATGGATTCCAACAGTTATGATGCTTTTGCCAAACTGGGCTACTGGTTCAGTGATGCGCGGAATCTGGAATTTCAGCTCAACCGTTATCAGCTGAAAGGCCGGATGAATTATCGCGGTGTCACCGGTGACCGGGATCAGGGCATTGCCACCACTTCAGAGAAAGCGACGCCGGAAGGAAAAGCCCCCTTCAATCAGGTCCAGACCATCAATCTGGTCTACACCGATCGGGATCTGGCCGGCATGGAACTCAAAGCACAGGCTTTCTATCAGGATTTTAAAGGACGTTATGGTGCAACCACCTCTTCAAGCTTCCAATACCCGGATGCCAGCGAAAAAATATATGACCAGTCGCAAAACCAGTCTGAAAAAATCGGGGCTAAATTCAGTTTATCGGATGCCAGCCTGCTGAAGAGCACACTGAAAATCACGGGCGGGCTTGACCTGATAAGAGATACAACCAGCCAGAAGCTGATCCTCACCGGACGAACTTATGTACCTGAAACCACTTACGACAATTATGCGCCCTTTATCCAGATGGAATACCGGCCGGTTGACCGTTTAACCCTGCAAGCCGGTGTACGCTATGAGGTCGCGAAACTGGATGTGGATACCTATCAAACGGTTGAAGCCAGAAATGGAGTGACCGTTGATGGCGGCACACCGGATTTTGATGAAACCGTTTATAACGCCGGTGCCGTATTCCGGGTGCTCCCGGAGGTGAGTCTGTTTGCGAATTACTCACAAGGATTCGGGATGCCGGATGTTGGCCGAGTGCTGCGTGGCGTCAATACCACCGGACAGGATGTCGATACCTTAATCGACCTGTCCCCGATTGCCACAGATAACTATGAAGGAGGTCTGCGGATCAGTAAGGAACGGTTTGACTTCGAAGTCAGTTACTATGAATCAGACTCTGATTTAGGCAGCCGGATCGTGGAAAATAACGGCCTGTATACAGTGAAGCGGGAGAAAAAAGAAATTCACGGGGCTGAGGCTTCCCTGACCCTTCGTCTGACCCCGGTTCACCAGCTTGAAACCGGTTATGCCTATATTCAGGGAAAATCAGATACAGACGGCGATGGTAAAGTCGATAAAAAGCTGACAGGGGCAGACATTCCGCCAAACCGCCTGCGTCTGGCATGGACAGCTCACTGGAATGAAACCCTGTCCACCATGCTTCAGGCAAACCACAATTTTGACCGCAGTTTTGATGATGATGACCTGGAGTTCGATGGCTACACCCTGGTTGATGCGTCCCTGGGCTATCAATTGCCGGTCGGGAAACTGAATTTGTCGGTTGCCAATCTGCTGAATGAAGATTATTTCACTTATTACTCTCAAAGTGCCTATAAGAACGATGATTTTTACTTCAAAGGACGCGGACGAACCGTGACACTGGCATACAGCCTGAATTTTTAAATTCACATCGTTGAGATTCAAAAACGGAGATGAAACGCCTGACATCGTCAGGCGTTTTCACTGACTTGCCGGATCAACAATCACCTGAATCATGAGGCTGACGAAACAGCAACGGGCAATTGCTGCAATACCGGGCGGGTTCTGTCGCCCGGTAATAATAACAACAGGTCCGCCGGACCCGGACTGGCTCATCGCATCCGGGCGCTTTTATTTTCCGGTGGTGGAACCCAGACAACGGGTTCACCTTCAGACCAAAAATATCCGTAGTCTGCGGATTGAGCAAAAACCGGTAATCCGCCTGCACCTGCGCCGTTATCTCATCAGGCATACCGATCATGATCCGCCGCTCATAGATACTGAACACCCGCACGGCAACATTTTCCCACAACACTTTTTCAGGTGTGCGGGTTAACCGGTGCAACTGGCTGACTAACTGCGACAAATTGCCTTGAAAAGCCTGCCTGAGTAATGTTTCACGCCATGGTTCTCTCTCTTCAGACACCAGACTGAACCGCACATTTTTCAGCGGCAATCCGGAACGCCAGATCCGGTTTTCCAGCGGATATTCAAACACACAATTATTGAGAGAAACATCCAGCCCCTGATTCAGCCGGGACATGGCATACAGCAGTGGAGCAAGTGTCAGAAACGCAAATCGCTTGAGCACCAGTGAAGCTGTCACTTTCAGGTTCGGTGCACCAAGCGCAGGCATGATCGCCTGCAATATCTGCATGCAGGTCGCATCTTCTGTCAGACCAACGGCATCGAGAGAAAGCGGTGACCGTGCAGTACAATCCTTCAGGCCAAACGCTGCCAGCTGCTGCCACGCTTCCGGTGAAAACGGGTGTCGGTACTCAGTCATCCAGTGCCTTTATTTCGGGATTGATTTCAGCGGGAATCATGCGTCCTTTTCCATGTGGAATGCACATCGGTGAACCAAACAGCGGGTCGCGGGTAATATGGCACTTCATCCCAAACACGGTTTCAACCATTTGCTGATCCAAAATCGCCTCAGGCGGACCAGTGCGATAAACGGCACCATCTTTGACCGCAATCATCTGATGCGCATAGCGACACGCCAGATTCAGGTCATGAATCACCATCAGAATGGTTGTTTGCTGAGATTGATTTAATTCAAATAACAAATCCAGAATTTCGATCTGATGGGTTAAATCCAGATAAGTAGTCGGCTCATCGAGCAACAGAATTTGTGTCTCCTGAGCCAGTGCCATGGCAATCCAGGCCCGCTGGCGCTGTCCACCGGATAACGCATCAACCGGACGCTGCGCCAGAGAAATCATCCGGGTATCCTGTAGCGCTTTATTCACGGCCCGCTCATCCTGTTCACTCCAGTTCTGTAGCCAGTTCTGGTGCGGATAACGCCCCTGCCTGACCAGTTGCTCCACCGTCAGCCCTTCCGGTGCAACCGGACCCTGCGGTAAAATCGCTAACTGGCGGGCAACCGCTTTTCCCGGCTGTTGATGCAAATCAGCATCATATAAAAAGATCCGTCCGGCTCCGGGTTTCAGTAACCGGGCCAGTGATTTAAGCAGAGTCGACTTTCCACAGCCATTTCCCCCGACCAATGCAGTAATCTGATGCGGGGTAATGGACAGATCAAGACCGTCAATAATGATCTGCCCGCCATATGCCAGCCGTAATTGTTCGGTTTTCAGAGGTGAAGTCATGATGCTTTCCTGCGTTTTTTCTTCCGGCATTAAAAGCGCTGCCGGTACAGTAAATAAATAAAAAATGGTGCGCCAATCGCCGAAACAAACACCCCGGCGGGAATATCCAGCGGCTGAAACAGCAGACGGCCACAGACATCAGCCAGCATCACCAGACAGGCCCCCGTGCAGGCCGTCACCGGCAACAATACACCAAAGCTCCGGATGACGAGACGCCGGGCAATATGTGGTGCAATCAGACCGGCGAACCCGATCGCCCCTGCATAAGCAATCGCCGGGGCCGCCATCAGCACACTCAGCCCGAACAGGCAAAGCCGCATTGTCTGGACAGACACGCCTAAACCGGTTGCAACCTGATCCCCCAGCTCCTGAGCATTAATCCGCCTTGTCAGGCATAAGCTCAGCGGTAAGCTGACAGCCAGCCACGGGAATAATGCTTTGACATCATCCCACCCGGCCCCGTAAACGCTGCCGGTTAGCCAGATATACGCTGTCACAGAAGTCGACTCAGGACTGACCGCTATGGCAAAAGTAGTCACTGCGCCCATCGCGGCTGAAACGCCAATACCAACCAGAATCAAACGCATGGGTGTCACCCCGTTCCGCCAGGCCAGCCAATAAATCAGCACTGCCGCCAGCATTGCGCCGGCGATGGCAAATACCGGCAACCAGACACCAGACAGAAGCGGATGGATGAAAGACAAAAAACTCACAGCAGCGGCAGAAGCCCCACTGGTCAGGCCCACAACGTCAGATGAAGCCAGCGGATTACGGATCATCGATTGCAACAATAGCCCCGCGACACCCAGTGCCGCACCAACCATCGCAGCCATCAGCATCCGTGGCATCCGGAGAGATTCGATGATAAAAGTGAGTGTCTGTCCCTGTAAATTTGGTCCCTGTAAATTCTTCAAATGAAGTGCCTGTCCCTGCAAATCAGTCCCCTGTCTATCCAAAGAGCCAGACAACGCTGAAATCACCACGTCGGGAGCAATCCAGTCCGTCCCGGCACATAAGGAAAAGAGCATGACAGACAGGGTGACGAACACAATAATCATACTGACAGCGACGGTTTTCACCGGCAGAGAAAATGACCAGAAGCGCTGGCGGATGACCCATGGTTTATTCAGACCCAACGGTTTATTCAGATCCCTTGGCTTATTCAAATCAGATCGCTTATTCAAACCGGCGCCCTTTTCTGGCAAGAAAAATAAAGAAAGGTGTTCCCAGCAATGCCGTCATCACCCCGAGTGGCACTTCTTCCGGAGCCATCACCAGACGTCCGGCCACATCCGCACTGACCAGTAAAATTGCACCCCATAAAGCACTGACTGCAAGAAGCCACTTGTGATCATTGCCCGACCAGGTTCGCACCATATGCGGCACAATCAGCCCGATAAATCCGATATGACCAGCCATCGCGACTGCCGTTCCCGCCAGGCCAATAATCAGTACACTGACTGCCCCTTTCAATATCAGGGTATTTTGTCCCAGTCCGGTCGCAACATCATCGCCAGACAGCAGAATATTCAGATGGGGAGCCAGTCCGATAGCAACTATCACCGCCCCCCATAAACAGGGTAATACAGGTAAAATCTCGTTCAGTTCCCGTCCTGAAGCTGACCCGGCAAGCCAGAATAACACGCCGTCGATCCCTTCCCGCCCGGTGACCAGAATCCCCTGCGTCAGCGCCATAAAAAGGGCAGAAACAGCAGCACCGGCCAGTACCACCCGTACCGGGGACAGTCCATCCTGACCAAGACAGCCGAGCGTATACACCAGCCCTCCGGCCACCGCGGCACCAGCAAAAGCCAGCCACATCAGCTGCGACGTTGCGCTGACCATAAATAACTGTGACCAGAGAACAATGGTAAAAACCGCACCCGCATTCACACCAAAAACGGCTGGTGATGCCAGCGGATTCCGGGTCAGGGTTTGCATCAGCACTCCCGCAACCGCCAGCGCGGCTCCGACAGAGCAGGCAGTGAGTGTCCGGGATAACCGGGTTGAAATCACAATAACATGGGTGACCGAGTCCGGATTATAAGACCAGATTGCCTGCCAGACATCCCGCAGCGGGACCGGATACTGACCGGAAGAGAGGCTGATGAAACAGACCAGCAAAAGGGACAGAAAGGATATCAGCAACAAAGCCCAACGCACCGGAGCAGCCCGGAGAGAACACACCATTATGGCACCTCATCCTGAAGCTGATAACGGTCAGAAAGTTGATCCAGTATACGGTTGGCCCCCAGTATGCCGCCGGAAAGTAACCAGCGAACCCTGTCCACCGGATACACCTGTCCTTCTCTTGGCGCTTTGAGGATTTTCCATAAAGGATGTGCACGCCATCGCTGATAATTTTTCCGGACCGCCTGATCATCTGAATGAAGGATGACAAAAAACACATCCGCATTCACCTGCGGCAGTGATTCTTTGGTTTTCAGTTTCACGCCCCAGGTATGACGCTTTTCGAGCGGAAAACGAAAACCAATTTCTTCAAGCACTTTGCCGGGGAAACTATCCTGAAGGTAAAGACGTAAGTGGTCAGCCCGCACGTCAAGAATAGCCGCGGTTAACGGCCAGCCCGGTATTTTCTGACTGAGTGCGGAGGAAAATACAGCCACCCGGTTCTGCCATTGCTGCCACAATGCCTTTCCCTGTGCATTCCGCCCGGTTGCCATCGATACCAGTTCAAGCGTGTGATGAAAATTATAGACATTGTCGGTCAACACCACCGGCGCAATTTGTGAGAGCTGCCGGTAAATTTTTTCATGGCGGGACAGAGAACCAATGATCAAATCCGGATGCAGGGCAGCAATCCGCTCCAGATTTGGCTGCGTTTCCAGACCGACATGTTTGACTCCTGCCAGCTGCGGGCGCAGATAATGATAGGTCGGTTTTTCAGCCCATGAATCAACCACACCCACCGGCTGAATTCCCAAAGCAACGGCGGTATCTGTTGCCCCCTGGAATAAAGTCACGACCCGGTGAACAGAACCGGAAAGCGTCGTCACTCCCATCGCATGGTGAATCTGCCTGATATTCTGCTCTGTCGCACCGGCATGTGTGACAACTGAACTGATCAGCATCAGACACACAGCAAAGAGACAAACGACGAACTGACCTGACAGTCTTCGGTTACTGGTCATGTTATCAATCCAACCTTCAGATTTATCAAAGATTTTACATGATAATAGTTCTTAATATCATCTGCAACATTCAGGTTATCATTCAGGCAGAATCTGGTATCGTTTCGTAAAAATCAGTTTTCTGATGCTTTGTTATTTTTCATGAGATACACGTTTTATGAAAAACAGCCGGAGACAACGCCCCGGCTGGATGTGATTCACTGGCATATTTAATTCATACTGAACATACCGGAACATCTCTCTGCTCCGGATAATACAACATGCATTAAAACATCTTCTGAACCAGCGACTCGCGGGACAGTGAATGAATATCCTTTGCACCGGTCAGTGTCATTGCTACCCGCATTTCTTTGTCAAACAGGTCGAGCAGGTTTTCAACGCCCGCCTGTCCCTGCGCGGCCAGTGCATACACAAAAGCACGCCCCAACAATGTACAGTCAGCGCCGAGTGCCAGCATCCGGACCACATCCAACCCGGTACGGATGCCTGAATCCACCAGAATTTTGATTTCACCTTTCACCGCATCTGCGATATCCGGCAGTGCTTTCGCAGTCGATAACACGCCGTCAAGCTGACGCCCGCCATGATTCGAAACCACAATTCCATCAGCACCAAAACGTACCGCGTCTTTTGCATCCTCTTTATCCAGAATACCTTTGATGATCATCGGACCATCCCAGAATTCACGAATCCATTCCAGATCTTTCCATGAGATGGACGGATCAAAGTTCGCCCCCAGCCAGCCGATATAATCTTCCAGTTTGGTCGGCGAGCCGCGATAGGTGGAAATATTGCCCAGATCGTGTGGTTTACCCAGCAAGCCGACATCCCAGGCCCACTGCGGATGAACCATCGCCTGTAATACCCGGCGCATCGCTGCATTGGGGCCGCTCATACCGGAATGCATGTCGCGGTAACGTGCACCGGGAACCGGCATATCGACGGTAAATACCAGGGTTTTCACCCCTGCCGCTTTGGCCCGTTCCAACACGTTTTTCATAAATCCCCGGTCTTTGAGCACATAGAGCTGGAACCACATCGGCCGGTCAATCGCAGGTGCAACCTCTTCAATCGGGCAGACAGACACCGTTGAAAGCGTCATCGGAATACCTTTTTTCTCCGCCGCTCTGGCTGCCTGAACTTCACCACGCCGGGCGTACATGCCGGTTAAGCCTACCGGAGCCAGCGCGATCGGCATCGCCAGAGATTCACCGAACAGTTCAGTCTCCAGACTGAGTGACGACATATCATTTAACACCCGCTGGCGCAGTGCGATATCCGCAAGATCATCACTATTTTTGCGCAAAGTATGCTCGCTGTAAGAGCCACCATCAATATAGTGAAAAAGAAACGGCGGCAGTTTGGATTTCGCCGCTGCGCGATAATCCGTCGAAGCAGAAATAATCATCGTGAATATCCTAACATCATAAAAACAAAAAACAGAAGTAAATCAGAGCGATCCCCGTACCCTTTTATGACTGAAACCAGTACTGAAACTAAAGTTTTTACGGGAACCAAAGACCACCACCGAAGGTGGTCAACGTGCGTGTGCGGCTACGAAGCCATCAGAATATCCGTGGCATGAAAGCCGTAGATCAAAATCAGCCCGACCAGCCCGGTCATCACCAGATAGTAAGCGGTCGGAATCACGGTTTTACGCAGTATCGCGCCTTCCCGGCCCAACAGGCCGACTGTCGCAGAGGCGGCAACCACATTGTGAATCGCAATCATATTCCCTGCGGCGGCACCTACCGCCTGTAAAGCAATCACCACCACGCTGGAAATATTGAGTGTGTTAGCCACTTCAAACTGGAACTGGCTGAACATCATGTTAGAGACGGTATTCGACCCGGCAATAAATGCGCCTAACGCTCCGATAGTGGCACTGAGTGCCGGGAACGCGTGCCCGACCAGCCCCGCAGCAAAATTAGCAGTGGTGACCGGCATACTGGCTAAGTCCGCGGCATTGACGCCTGAATTGATGAAAATCCGCACCATCGGAATGGTAAACACCAGCACAAAACCTGCGCCTATCAGTGTCTTGGTTGATTCACCCAGCGCTTTGCCCATCGGTGCCAGACTGCGTGTATGCAGCACAGCCGCCAGCAGTGCGACGAAGACTAAAATCCCGCCGGGCAAATACAGTGGTGCAAATGAAGTCCCGATATCCGGCTCACCCAGAATATGACCGATACCAATTTTGACATTGAGTAACATCGCTTTGAATTCAGGGCTAACACGGCTTGCCACCAGAATGACCGCCAGCAGTACATACGGCAGCCACGCAAAAACGAGTGACATCGGTTTGGCTTTCACGCTGTCTGTATCCATTTTTAACGACCCCAGCCACTCTTTCGGCCAGCTGTTTCCCGGCGCAAAATCCCACCGGGTTGCAGGCACCAGAAAGCCTTTTCTGGCCGCCGTCACCACGATTGCCAGCCCAGCCAGCCCGCCGATCAGAGAAGGGAATTCAGGTCCAAGAAATACCCCGGTCAGCGCATAAGGCACGGTAAATGCCACCCCGGCAAACAAGGCAAACGGCAGAATACTCAATCCGTCACGCCAGCGACGTTCCTGACCGAAAAAACGGGAAAGCATCATCGCCATTAACACCGGCATCAGCGTTCCGACACCCGCATGAATCAACGCAACATGGCTGGTAATCTGCTGTAAAAACGCATCCCAGTTGCTGCCGTGAGCAAGCAGCGCAGAAGAGATATGATGTTCATCCAGCCCTTTATTGACCCCGACCAGAATCGGCGTGCCGACAGCACCAAACGAAACAGGTGTTGATTGAATCATCATGCCCATCACCACAGCTGCCAGTGCCGGAAATCCAATCGCGACCAGCAGCGGTGCCGCAATCGCTGCGGGCGTTCCGAACCCGGAGGCACCTTCAATAAAGGAGCCAAAACACCATGCAATGATGATGGTCTGAATCCGGCGGTCCGGTGAAATATTGGTGAAGCCATTCCGAATCACGCTAATGGCGCCCGTGTGTTTTAAAGTGTTGAGCAGAAAAATGGCACCGAATACGATCCACAGTACCGTGACCGTAATGCCTAACCCTTGCAGAATTGAGGCGAGAACCCGGTTGACTGTCATATCCCAGCAGCCAAGCGCAATCAGCACCGTGGCAGCAAAAGCCACCGGCATCGCTTTTTTGGCCGGCCAGTTGAGCCCGACCAGTAACAGCGCTGCGATCACAATTGGTGAAAATGCAATAAGAGCAAGTAAAGTTTCACTCATGATACGTCCTTTTGTCAGCAGAAAAGCCCACGATGCATCTCTGGTTTATCACCAAGAAAAATGCAGGACCAAACCACGTATTGCAGGGGGCGGGTTCAGTCATTTGAGCTTAATTATTAAAATTTTTTTGATAAATCATATCCGGACCATGTTGACTGGTTGAGCGTAAACCGGATACAGCTGTTGATTATTTGTCATCTCATTTTTTATATCCGGGCAACCTGAAGCTGCAGGTTTTCCGGAGATATTATCGTTTAATATGTAAAGACTCTGAGTGTTATTTTGTGTGGTTGTTAACCGTTTGTGAATCTAACGGTTTCTTTTTTTTCAATATATGGAAATAATGAAAAACATTCATTCCAAAATTGACATAAACAAATGCGGGCAGACGATTTAATTCTGTTTTCACAGGTGGTTGAGCTGGGCACCTTCAGCAAAGTCGCTGAACAAAATAACCTTACAAATTCAGTAGTTAGCAAAAGAATTGCCCGGCTTGAGGAGCAATTAGGGGTTCGGTTATTCTATCGCACCACCCGTAAATTAACCCTGACAGAGGCCGGAAAAGCCTTACTGGCCGGTGCTAAAAATGTGACTCAGGCGACGCAGGAAGCCATCGATGCCGTCACAGGATTCGGGGAAAATATCACCGGACATATCAAAATGTCTGTCCCGACAATTTCCGGTGACTTATTGCTGGCGGATGCCGTGGCTGAGTTTTGTGATCAACATCCGGGTCTGACGGTCGATATGTCACTGGATAACCGGTTCGTCGATCTGGTGGAAGGCGGCTACGATCTGGTGATTCGCACCGGCTATCTGGCCGATTCAAGTTTAATTGCGCGCCACATTCTCGATTCCCAGTGGGTCGTCTGTTGTTCGCCTTCCTACCTCGCCCGCCATGGTCAGCCTCAGCGGCCGGAAGATCTGCTGCAGCGTAATTGTCTGCAGTATGCTTATCAGACCACCGGCGCCAGTGAATGGGAGTTTAAAGGCGCTCAGGGGAATTACATCGTACGGGTCTCCGGCAGCTTTTCCACCGATAACCCGACCGCGCTGCGCCGGGTGGCACTGAGAGGCTCAGGCATTGCGTATGTCCCGCGTTGCCTGGTGTATCATGATTTACTGGAGGGGAAACTGGTGGATATTCTGCCGCAGCAGGTCGGCAAAAAACTCGGCGTTTATGCGGTCTATCCGTTCACCCGTCAGCCACCAAAAAAAAGAATCCTCCGGCATAGCCGGAGGTTTTTCATATGCGCCTATAAGGCTCTCCTACCAGCAGCGCCCTAGCAGGCGCATAGTGATCTGACATTTGCATATTACTATTACTTACGGCCCGTAAACGGGCTACCTGAATATGGGATCGACAGCTGCTCTCCCAATTTATCCTGTTCTAACTGGTGTTGGATGTAATTTTGGATCTTGCCGGTATTTTTACCTACCGTATCCACATAATAACCTCGACACCAAAATTCACGATTACGATATTTGAACTTCAAATCTCCAAATTGCTCATATAACATCAAGCTACTTTTTCCTTTTAGATACCCCATAAATCCTGAAACGCTCATCTTTGGTGGTATTTCCAAAAGCATGTGGACATGATCTACACAGCATTCTGCCTCAACAATGTTCACATTTTTCCATTCACATAATTTTCGCAGTATTTCACCAACTGCTCTGCGTTTTTCACCATAGAACACCTGCCTTCTATATTTCGGGGCGAATACTATGTGATATTTACAATTCCATCGAGTGTGCGCTAAGCTTTTTTCGTCCCCCATTGGGACCCCCTTTCAATTTTTGTTTAACTCTTGTAGTTGCCAGACCACAAGATATTTCTAACAAATTGAAAGGGGTTTTATAACTGACTTATAGCTGTAAGCTTTACGGAACCCCCAGCCTAGCTGGGGGTTTTCTATCCACAATAAAGTGCGCCTGTTGATTGAGCACATCCGCGACAGATATCTGTCGATGGCGCACTATTTTTAGCAGGCAACCGGTTTAAGCGGGATAAAAACAGCCAGAGAAGATGCTCTGACCGGGGGTTATTCTTCACCGGCCTGTGACACAGACCGGCTCAAAAAAGATGATATCGATATCTATAAATCCAGGTTTATAAAACCATGTTTATAAAACCATGGTTACAAATCAATATTCACACCGGCAAAGAAGCCGGAGGTATCTGCGTCCAGAGTTGCACTCAGGTCATCAAAACTTTTCAGGTTAAATGTTTGGGTGCGGTAACCCGCCTGCAACTCCAGATCAAAAAAGCCCATGCCGATTTCATATTGAATACCAGCGGAGGCATCCAGCATCTGGTAGTCTGAATAGGACACACCAGAGCCCTTGCCGAATAAGAAGATCGGTGTCCCCGGAATGCCGATTTCTGCGGCAGCATAAACATGCGGCACATAACCTTCAAATGTCTGGCTGTCCAGCTCGCCATCTGACAGGTAAGTAATCCCTGCCCCGGCATCAAAAGACACCAGATCATTATCTAATAGCTCATAATAGAGAGTGACATCCTGTTTGGTATATTTAAAGCTGTCGGCATCGACCGATGACTGAGCAAATTTAATATTTGGAATCAGCGGGATCGGATGCTCTATCGATGCTTCAAAAGTATAACTGACATCATCTCCGTCGCCTGCCCCGTCACGCTCATAATCCTGACTCCAGGCATTGACTTCAATATCTCCGCCCAAAAGTACGTCTGCATTAGCGGAAAAGACCGGCAGCGCAGCAAGTAAAAGACATAATTGGGTGCTTTTCTTCATCGTATTCTCATTCCGGATCAGTATTAAGACACACTCTTTATAACATACTGCGTGTAACGATGCTTGTCCTTAAACTCTTCATTCAGATAAATCAGAACAGGTGCCACACCTTTTTTGTAATAAACTGCATTTTTGAAAAGTAAACCGGCCAACCGGAGTGGTTTTTTGGCACAGGATCTCTTCTTTTACGGTTAGTGTTAAGTTAATTCTCATTACAACAGCATACTATTCACATAATCATCAACACAGTGTAAATATGCAACCTGATTTACTTTATTAATGACTAAATTATTCATGAGGCATGTGCTTCATTCACTAACAAAGGAACGTCATTATGAAAGTTTCAATCATCAGATCAGTTGCTTTAATTTGTTCTCTGGTTTTCGCAGGAATGGTATCGGCGGCCGTTGAGACCGAAGGTACTTATTCACTGAATTATGACTGGGGATGTAACGGAAGCTACAACACAACCAGCATCACATTGAGTGCTGACGGAACCTTTAACACATCAAGTGCCACCGGAACCTGGGCCGAAAACAACCGGACCCTGACTTTTGTCTATCAGTCAGGTGTTTACTACACAGGTTACCATACCAGTAAAGCGGTCGTGGGCGTTCAGAAAGCGAACAATCTCGACGGGTGCTTCTATATGCTTAAAACCAGCACTGTCGCATTGAAACAGACCCGGGAATCCCTGGATGCTGAAGGCATGATAGTGGATTAATCAGCACAATCCTGAACTCATCATGACCAATACACCCAATGAAAAAAAAGCAGCCGGAGATCCCGCTCCGGCTGCTTTTATGGACCGGAGAATGCTCATCTTTCAGTATCAGTGAGTCACAGGAGCGGGAACCGGGTTTAACGCCATCGGTACTGGCGCACCACTCGCTTTATAATCACATGGTTTTGAAATCAACAGGCTCTGATATCTGATGTTATCGGGTACTGACTGAAACGGGGTAAATAGAGGGCACCAATCCCCAAACCTTTTTCATTGAGGCCATCACAGACAAAGTTATAACGCTCATCAAACACATCCGCATCTGAATTCTCTTCACGACTTCCATAACGATGTTCTGATTGCATTTGATGGCGGGTAATACTTTCACGATTGATGTTCATATGCACATAAGCATGTTTACCCGTCCAGTTAAACCCCCAGTCATCTTCCTTTTTAAATACGGGAATATTGATATCAATATATCAAGCCAATCCTTCTCTGGTATAAGTACTAGAGTTACTTGCTACACCAATTGCTGTTATTTTAATAACACGGTTAGGTCCATCGCCATCAAGACGATATTTATTACCAATGACAACACCGGAATCTCTCAAGTCAGGATCCCAACCAAATTGTGAATATTTATGGTCGTAACTCTGTGTAGGTGCGTAGTCAGTCTGAGTGATAACATCATGTGGAGCTGTATATTTTTTTAATTTAAAAGCCATAATTTATCCTTTAATGAATAAAAAGATTAATCACATGTAATTATTGCCAAAAATAAGATACGACTCTCCCAATGACTATGCTGAAGCAGCCACTTTTAATAAAACGATCTACAGTACGTTATTATTACAATGAAGGTTAAATTACATTGAGAAAATGTATCTTAATAAATCAGGACAATAATGATTTCAGGACAGGAATAACTTATTCCTGACTTTCAATTTTAAAGCTGTAACCGTCTTCAGCATTCCCATTGAGTGACACCGTTGCCTTGGTGACACCTTCCAGATCTTGTTCAAAGAAAGTATCAGTATTGAGTACAGCAGAATTTAACAGCTGGCTTTCTTCAATTTCTGATGCAAGTCCCCAGTAAAGCTTGGGCTTGAGGACAAAGGTGGCTTTTTGACCAAAACCCACGATTTTCTTTTCCATCATCAGTTTGCCGTCTTTATAAAGTTGCGCACTGATGCCGTTGGGTACATTGACATCGTTATTCACATCGATGGACTTGGTATCAGAAGCATTTCCGTTGGCTGCTAAAACGACGCCGGTTTCATCTTTACTGATTGTATAACGCTTGCCAATCACGGATGACAGCTTTTGGGTTTTATTCTGACCATTTTGCCAGGTTGCACCCACGCAGGTTTCAACCGGAAAAATAAATGTGCTTGACGAAGAGCGGCCAATATCAGGAATCACCCGCCAGGCAACACCTTCTTTCAGAGCATCAAAGGTTGGGGTTTCATTTTTCGTAAATACAAAAATCTTTGGCAGATCTTTGTTCATTGATTTATTGATATAAGTAATTTCAATATTTGAAGGCATAAATTTCTCCTTGTTCATCATATGTTAGGTTTGTCTGTCTACAGAATGGTTTGATCGATTATTCCTGGCTTTCAATTTTGAAGCTGTAACCGTCTTCTGCATTGCCGTTGAGTGAAACCGTTGCCTTGGTGACACCTTCCAGGTCTTGTTCAAAGAAACTGTCAGTATTGAGTACAGCAGAATTTAACAGCTGGCTTTCTTCAATTTCTGATGCAAGTCCCCAGTAAAGCTTGGGCTTGAGGACAAAGGTGGCTTTTTGACCAAAACCCACGATTTTCTTTTCCATCATCAGTTTGCCGTCTTTATAAAGTTGCGCACTGATGCCGTTGGGTACATTGACATCGTTATTCACATCGATGGACTTGGTATCAGAAGCATTCCCGTTAGCTGCTAAAACGACGCCGGTTTCATCTTTACTGATTGTATAACGCTTACCAATCACGGATGACAGCTTTTGGGTTTTATTCTGTCCGCTTTGCCAGGTTGCACCCACACTGGTTTCAACCGGAAAAATAAATGTGCTTGACGAAGAGCGGCCAATATCAGGAATCACCCGCCAGGCAACACCTTCTTTCAGAGCATCAAAGGTTGGGGTTTCATTTTTCGTAAATACAAAAATCTTTGGCAGATCTTTGTTCATTGATTTATTGATATAAGTAATTTCAATATTTGAAGACATATGTTTTTCCTCTGTAGTTAATATATGGATATGATTGGCAGGTACAAACTGATCAGAATGTTTAACCTGCAGTGTTTTCAGATTCCTGTGCATCACTTTTAAGGTCAGCAGAAATCAACGCGTTATCGAATTTTTTTCCTTCATCAAACGCCTTCAGCGCAGATAAAATATTCACTATCCTTGAAGCAGACTGGTGGTCTGTTAATGAATATTCTTTTGTATATGAAACACTTGTATCGACATCACTATCCAGTGAAAATGCATCAGTCACAACAACGTCCAGTGTCTGATTAATCGTTCCGGATACTGTCAATGTTGATTCTTCACCTTTGACTTCTAATTCAATCGGATCTTTACCATCACCAGACTGTGTTTTAATAACCGATCGAATTGAAACTTTACTATCCTTTGGCATAGAAGCTTTTGCTTCTTTCGCTACCTGGTCGAGTATCACTTTAATTCTTTTCTGTAAATCAGTATCCGACCCCAGACTTTCTGCCAGAGATGCTTTAAATTTTACAGTATCATTAACTTCATACTTTGACGTGAGAACAATGGAATTACTCATGGTATTTTTCCTTAACTTATGTTGATGATAATGATGATTATAGAGTTCACAGGTTATTAATCTGAATGACTCATCTATAGTCAGAATCAATTTAAACAAATCAATATTTCATAGATTAAAAATAACATTAAATCAAAACCAAACCCGTTACTTAACTTCTACTTTCAACCTGAAAATAATAACCACCCCTTGCATTTCCATTTAATGAAACTAAAACTTCAGAGACACCATCTAAATCTAATTCAAAAAGATCGCTGGTATTTAGTATTGCGGACTCAGATGCCAAACCCTTTCCTTCACAAATTTCCGAAGCCAGTCCCCAGTAGAGTTTCCGGGCAGGTTTAAATACTGCACTTTGCTTATACCCAACGATTTTTTTACCCATAATTATTTTATTGTCATTATATAACTGAGCGAGCAATCCATTATCCACACAAATGTTATTTACTAACTCAATAATGTTTTGATCTGCTGAGTTTCCCATTTCTTCGAGTACAACCCCAGTATCATCCTGAGTCACCTCATATTTTTTTCCAGGAATTGCAGGTAATAACCTTGTCAGATTAACACCATTATCCCAACCTGCTCGAATAGTAAAATCTGTATCAAAATAAAAATTAGCAATTGAACCTCTGCCAATTTTTTTAATTACTCGCCATGCAATACCATCAACTAAAGAATTAAAAGCAGATATTTCATTATTAGCCGTTATAAAAACTTGTGGTAAGTTTCTATTCATTGATTTATTAATGAATTTTATATGTGTCATCATTTCATTGACCTTATATTTTATTCCTGCTCTTCAACTTTAAATGTATAACCTTCTTTAGCATTACCATTCAGTGAAACCGTTACAGAAGACACACTATCCAGGTTTTGTTCAAAGAAATGTTCTGAATCCAGCACTGCTGAACTGATGGCACTTGATTGCTGAATTTCAGAAGCAATCCCCCAGAATAGTTTGGGTTTAAGAAGAAAAGAGGCTTTTTGCCCGTATGCAACAGTATTTTTCTTAACCAGATTTGCTCCATTCTTAATCAGATATGCACTGACTCCATTCTGCACTTTAATCTCATTGGTTAATTCAATTTCATTTTTTTTCAGTGAATTACCATTTTCAATTAAAATGATACCAGAGTTATCTTCTGTCACTGTGTAACGCTTTCCTGCTGAACAATTCATTGCTTTCGTTTGATTACAATTATGTCCCCAGGAAGCATATATCTGTGTTTGTGCCGGATAAACGAATCGACTCATTGAATCCTGGCCTATATTTTCAATCACTTTCCAGGCAATTCCATCTCTTAATGCACTGAAGGATGCGATTTCATTTGTTGCAAATACAAATATTTTTGGCATATCCCTATTAACAGATTTGTTAACGTAAGTTATTTGAGTATCACAGCTCATTTCTTTCTCCTGATTCATAAATTATATTGTTAGCCAAACCAGTGGGCTTTATTAGTAAACGTTTTAGAGTACGAGTTGTTCCATTTTTTAAAGATTCAGTTCATACCCAAGCAACCTGAAGATGCAGGTTGTTTGGGTATATTAGATTTCATTTTCTTCCTGAACCTGCAAATAACCTTTCTGGCATAGGCTTCAGAAATACTATATTCCGAACTGATTTGGCTATAGCCTTTATCATTTATAAAATAATCCATAGCAATCATGTCATTTATTTTTGAAACATCAGACAGCGCTTTCATAATAAATTTCATAAGTCTTTCATTTAGAACTTGCTGATAGAGAGCATCCTGTGATGTAGATTCAATAAACAATTCATTCTTGCAATATTTCTCTTTCACCCTGTTTTTTCTGATTTGATCATAAAATGTGTTTCTCGCCACCCGGAATAACCAACCTTTTACTGGTGTATCCGGATTAATGATTTCTATCTTTTCATATGCTTTTACTAATGTATCCCGGCATAGATCCTCTGCATCATGGTAATTTTTATCGGTCAGATTATAAAAACAATAGTTGAATAATAACTTTTCATAGGTTTCCCATATATCCCAAAAACCTGTTGAATGATTAATAAACTCCCTGATTAATATTTTTTTGTTATCACGTTTTTTCGGATAAAAGCCGTTTGATACACAGTTCCCTTGATAGTTTGTATTCACTCAATACTCCTTAGATTGACCTGAAATAAATCAACCTTTTCATAAAAAGTTTTTATATATACCCAAGCAACCTGAAGATGCATGGGTATAGCTGGGCCAGGAAAAATCAAAATAAGGTTTCTTTTTTCTCCTGCCAGAGACGTTGCCAGCAAGCTATTCCGGATGGGATATCCACAACCGGTGACGCCATATAGCATGACCTGACGCAGAAAAAATTAACTCAAAGCACTCCAACAAAACGGATCACTTTCGGATCACTTACTATCCTGAGCAGGAAATGTGTGCCTCTGGCAAATGGCTTGCCAGTCTTGCCGGTCTTTTTCACTGACTTGCTTTCTGACGATTTCCCATATCAATACATGGCGAAAAATATACGCATCCTGCTGTGGATATAAAAAACCCATACACACCAGCTCATGCAACGGAGTAACCGCTGTAATTGATAACCGGGAAAAAAGCATATCGATCAATTTCAGGCTGACTGCGACACCAAAGCAGGCCAAAAATTTGAGAAGTCTTATCTGAGTCGCTGACAGTTGTGAGAATTTCACCATTATGGTCTGATATAATTTTTCGGGACAATCCTGTGCAGGTTGATGTGATTCAATCAGCATTTTCAATATGGCCGGATACCCACAGGCCCGCCGGACAGAAATATGTTTGTGGGCATCACATACGACCTTGCCTGATAACTGTGCATCAGAAAATATATTGGCAAGCGATATCATTGTTGCTTCATCCAGAGGTTTAAGCCGGATCATTTCAACCTGTTGAAGCCACAGTGGGAGAAAAGAGAACTGATACACGTCGGTGATGCCTAAAATGATCAGTAAGGGTTGAGTCGCACTATTATTAATGAAAGTCCGGACCCATTGGAGCTGATGCGCTTCTGCTTCATGTAATCCATCAATAGCCAGAACTGAAATTTTCCGCTGGCTGATTTGTTGGAGCAGCACCATCACCGCCAGCACTTCTATATCGGATAACCTGCCGGGGCTCAGCTTCTCCAGAGCCAGTGCTTCAGCTGGATTCAGATGAACACCAGTGACCCGAAGCAGATAAAAGTATAACAGAGATGATTTTACACAGGCTTTTATCCGTTCACGGACCACTTCATCATCTGCTTTTTCAGAGATATCGAGAAGTAACCGGCTCAATCTGGCTGTAAAAGAAAAAGACGGATTAATATGGATATACAACACACGTTTACCCGTATGCACGGTATGAGATAAGAAATGGCGAATCAGATTAGTTTTTCCAAGACCATGCATGCCGGAAACACCAACAGTTTGTCGTCTTTCAAACGCTTTTTTATAAAGCTGTTGTAATTGTGAAAGTTCCCGGTCCCGCCCGATACATGGTTCCGGCTCACCCTGGTTGATCACGGCATATTTCCATAATGATGGAGGAACATCATCCATCAGTTTATCGATCGTGACATCAAAAAAAGAGGCCAGGTGGGTCACCGTCCGGTACAACACATTTTTACCTGCTTCCGCCCGTTTAATCGAACCAACGGAAACAGATAACCGTCTTTTAAAACATTCATCTGCCAGTTTTTCCTGACTCAGACCTTTTTTTTCTCAATAATTTTAATGTATCCGGATTAATTGAAATACGCCCATGTAATGTTTTATCCATTGTTTATTGCTCATTGACTGAGTTAACCCACTGAAAATATGAAATAAACCCAAACAACCTGAAGATGCAGGTTGCTTGGGTATAGATAGATTATTTTCACCCAAACAGAAATCAAACAAACCTCAGGCCCCTTTCCGCAGAGGAATTGCAATAGTTTCAGGAGAAACATTGAAGCCGGGAATCGACAGCTGATACTGATTCAGTGTATTGGGCGAATCATCTTTAAAATCATTCAAATCAATTGAATACATCAGTGGACTGTCATAACCACGGATATAATATTTCAGCCCGGCGGTATCAGAGATCGTCACCCACTGGGTATAATCACTGCTGTTGTTACTTTCATCACTTTGAATCCATTCTCTGGAAGTGCCCAACGGAATGTCCACGGTATTGAGAAGATGTGATGCGGTGACAACAGCCTGCTCTGCGGTTTCCGGCTGATAAGCATAAGTCGCCATTTTGTGGGCTCTGACGAACCGGTCGGCAGGGGTTGAACTTCCGGGCATGCCAACAAAGCCAGTCCCCTGTACATTCAGATCGCCTTTCATATGAGCGAGCGGATTTCTGACAATGCCCCGGTATTTCAGCGCATGGTCCGGGCGGACGCCTCCACTGGATGGTGCATATCGATGAGATTGGGGTGTGTTTATCAGGCTGTCAATGCCCTGAATATTGACGGGCTGAACATGAGTATAATTGCTTAAATTCGTTACCTGCCATTGAAAATCCGGCGCATTGGTTAAAACACCAATCCCGGTATTATCATGAATCTGCAACTGCCCGTCGATATATTCGATCACCAGTGCATTCCCTTTGGCATCGTTCACCGGGAAATGGCAATAAAACCCGGAATCCAGATTTTCAAAAGGGTTAATCACACTAATCCGGGTTTCCTGCGTCCCTTCCTCACCGGGTATCCGGATCTGAAAGCCCTGTTCAAACCCGTCAATCACGTCCTGACATGTCGCGCAGTTACTCAAAAGAAAGTTGGTTAAATACAGATAAACCAGATTATTGTTTATTTCTTCGTAGGCATGATATTCACTGACCGTCAGAGTCATGGTGCCGGTCACCAAACCTTTTTCATTCATCCCGTGCGATGCGACACCGGACTCTAACACCGTAATACCGACAAAGGCGTATTGCCCCTGCCATGAAAGCAACCGTCTGTCGCGCAGCGCTACGGTCGGCTCACTGTCAGGATTTGCATGTGCCAGATGATTTAACATCTTCAGCCATGTATCAATCTGATCAATATCCTGGTGATAAACGGTTTCTCTGGCACGAAAAAAAACTTCTGAATCCATCGGGGCCGCATTTTCCATACTTCTGGCAACAATAACGCTTCCATCAGCTGCCTTTAATGTCATATTGGTACACATACTTCGCTCCTTTGTCCGCTGTCTGATATTCCCGGCGTCATACCTCACCGGCGCCCCATACACCCTACTCCCGGAGCGGGCAGAAAAACTATTACAGCTTATTACAGAGGCTGTCATACCGCCCGGCTGATCCACTCTGCCAGCCTTTGTTACCTGAGCCGCCTGAACATGAACAATTTGTCATCTTGTGTTCAGAGACTGGTTAGCTTGCTGTTTTAATCTGATCACACATTCACGAACGATCAGGAATATCATCATGAAAAAAAGCGCTTTATTCACCCTGGCTGCCGGTTCTCTGCTTGCTTTCAATGCGTGGAGTGCCAATCCCGGCATCAGCGGACCAAGTGACATTCACTATATGAATGCAACTGATGCGCTGGCACAGATACAAAAAGTAAAACCCGGCCCTTATGACTCGATTGAGCTGGTAGAAGGCAGACACGGAAAACTGGTTTACATGGCTTATCTGTCGCAGCCAGTCTCTGATGACATCGTTATCATTGATGGCAACACCGGTGTTGATCTGTCCGGCAGCTATCAAAGCCGTTACGATTTAGCGGCTGTACTGGCATCAGTCAGTAAAACCCATGAAGGTGAAGTGGTTGCAGCCAGAAAAGTCTTCTTACCGGAAACCGGCTATGTCTACCTCGTTGAACTGGAAAGTAATGATGATCTGTCTCCGGTCATACAGCTGACTATCCGGGCCGATAATCTCAAAATTATCGATAGCCGGCCTTTTGAGGAGACTGAACCTGAAGATGTGGAAACAGAATACGATATCGTAATGGATGACCCGGCGGACGACTTCAGCAACTAAACGATCCTTCCTCATTGCAGGTCACTGAGGCTGATATCGGACACAGACACGGCATGGCCCCATCCCCGGGACTCTGCCGTGCCTTCCCAGGCGCGGGAGGTTTGCTTATCGATATCTGCCGCTTCACCTGAAGTGGGGCATCTTCAGGAACAGTTACTTAGTTAACAGACTCTGGCGTGACGCCGGTATCTATCGATCATAAAATAACGTTATAGATTAAATCGTTTCTGACCATATATATGAAAATTCTGCTTGTTGAAGACAACCCTGAACAATCCCGCTTTCTGAGCCAGAGCCTGGAACAGTCGGGGCTCCAGACCGACGTGGCTGAAAACGGCAAACTGGGCCTGATATGCGCACTTCAGACTGAGTATGACGTGATTATCTGTGACCGGATGATGCCGGAAATGGACGGCTTACAAATGATTCAGGCCCTGCGTAGTGCAGGGAAGCAGACCCCGGTGCTGATATTAAGTGCCCTGGACAGCGTGGAAGAGCGGGTGAAAGGATTAAAAACCGGCAGTGATGACTATCTGGTCAAGCCCTTTGCCTACACTGAGCTGCTGGCAAGAGTCGAAATTCTCGCCCGGCGCCGCAATCCCCGTCCGGAGTCACAACAGGCCGGACAGACGCTTCGCGTGGATTCCTTAACGCTGGATTTACTGTCCCGCAAGGCATTCAGGGGAGAGCATGAAATTCTGCTCAACAACCGTGAATTCCAGATCCTGAAATACTTACTGGATAATCCCGGTCACGTGGTCACGCGCACCATGCTACTGGAAAAGGTCTGGAATCATCATTTTGATCCACAAACCAATGTGATTGATGTCCACATCAGCCGGTTAAGAAAGAAAATCGATTTACCCGGATATCAGCCGCTGCTGCATACCGTCCGCGGAGCCGGGTATGTTCTGGAGGTCCGGCAATGAACTGGCTCAAAGATCCTTTCAAACGTTTTCTTTATATTTACTGGGGACTGGCCTTACTGTGCGTCTGCCTGCTGATGTTCACCAGAGAGACTATCAGCTTCCGGATGATGGAAAACAGCATCATTCCGCTGCTTGAAGATGAAGCACAATATCTGGAAACCCTGTGGGCTGAAGAAGGACCGACAGAAGCCAAACAGCTGTTACTTCACGATCAGGAGAACATTTTCCGCTATCAGTTCAAAACACCGATATCAGCTCAGGCATTTGAACAGGCAGCATATACTGAACCGGAAGCAGAGGATGCAGCGCTGTTTGAAGAATCCGGCCCCATATTTGACCCAACAGAAGACACCGGGATCCGAACCCTCACCATCAGCGACGACGAAGAATTACTCAGTACCGATATCTGGCTGCCGGTTGGAGAGAAGTGGCAACAGGTTGTGATTACCTTGTCACCGGCGTTTGTCCAAAGCCAGCTCCGCTTTATTGAACCCCTGCTCTACTCTGTTATCGCAGTCCTGCTCGCCGGACTTTTTGCCGCTCATTACATGATTCAGGGCATCAAAAAGCGGCTCAGGGATGTCAATCAAACCAGTATCGATATTCGCCGGGCCCAAAGTGCCAGACACCGGATTCCAGACCACAACCTGAGCGGGCCGTTAGCCGAAACAATCCATGAAATCAATGCCATGCTTGAAGAGCTGGAAACTGCTGCGGAAAAAACCCGGCAGCAGGCCAATAATATCGCTCACGATCTCCGCACTCCCCTGACTTCTGTCTATCACCGGGTTCAGGTACTGGCACAGCGCCAGCCGGAGCTGGCTGAAGTAGAACAGATGACAGAAAAGCTGTTAAGCACCTTTAACATGCTGCTGAAAATCAGCCGTCTGGAAACCAACAGCGAGCGGGTTGAGATGGAAACAATCAATCTGTCCGGCATGGTTGAAGATGTACTTGACCTGTACGGGCCGGTGTTAGAAGACCGCAGGCAAACACTGTCTGTCAGCATTGCAGAGAATGAACAGATAGTTACCAGCCGGGCGCTTCTGTTTCATGCGCTGTGCAATATTCTCGACAACTCGTGTAAGTTTAATGCCGAAGGCAGCGACATTGCGATCTGGACCGAAAGCACGGACGAACGAATCACCCTGAACATTGCGGATCAAAGTGGTGGCGCCGGCAAAGCCGGCCTCTCCCGCCTGTGCGAAAAATTCTACCGGAGTGATCAGAGCCGACAAAGTGAAGGGAATGGTCTCGGGCTGAGCTTTGTGTCAGCAGCAGTCAGGAAAATGGGCGGAGAACTGTCTTTGTCCGACGACCTGCTGAATCAGAAAACGGGATTGAAAGTGTCGGTTTCGTTTTCGCTATCAGAGCATTGAATCACCCGGCCACCGTCTTCCTCTGAACAGGTCATGGCAAATACTTATCCTCTCTGGGCGTTTCCTTAAACAGACGTTTGTATTCCCGGTGAAACTGAGAAGCACTGGTGTAACCGACCATCCGGGCAGCTTCGTTGACTTTTCGGCCATCGAGCTGAATCAGTTCTCTGGCGCGGCTCAGTCTCACCTGCTTGATATACTGCACCGGCGATGCCATGGTGACACTGCGAAATGCATTATAGAAGGCGGAGACACTCATATTGGCTTGTTTTGCCAGCTCATTAACGCTCAGATTCTGGCTGTAATCCTGATGCACCCGGTCCAGCACTGCCGCAACCCGTGAGTAGTAGCCTTCCTTATGTGCCAAATCAAACAGCACCCGGCCTTCATCATTGATTAGCACCCGGTAAACCAGCTCTTCCAGAATGGCCGGGCCAATCACCTTTGTATCCAGCTCATTACATAATGCCTTTACCAGCCGGATACAGGTGTCTGCCATTCGTTCATTCATCGCAACGGATCGAAGACCGCAGGTTTCTTTGCCGCAGGGCCGCCCGGCCTGATAACCGGCGGATTCGATTTTATGCACTAACTTCTGTAGCAATGCCGGTGCAATCCGGATCGAAATGCCCAGAATCGGCTTTCCCGGTTCGGCTATCGCTTCACACTCTAAGGGCAGCGGCACGCCCACCACCAGATAATCATTCGGACCATACATCACCTGATTTTGATTGAGATGAATGCGTTTATTCCCCTGCGCTAAAATCAGAATGCCTGACTGATAGAGCATCGGCAACCTCGGATTCCCGGACTGACTGCGGAAAAACCACACGCCGGGGATGGCAGTCTCCTGCGCCCCGTCCAAATCCTGAAGATTCTGCTGTTCCACATAGGTATTTAACCACTGAACTAACGACATACCACCACCAATTAAATAGAATCAGGCACTATTTATAGAGAATTTGCTCTATATAAAGGTCAATTTCAATACTAATATGCACATCACACAGAAGCAAATCAAGTCAGAGAGAGGAAGCGACATGCAATTTACCTATTCAAACCCAACCACGATTTTCTTTGGTCAGGGGCAGATTGCTGCGATAAAAAATGCCATTCCGGCGGATAAAAAAGTCCTGATGATTTACGGTGGCGGCTCAATCAAGAAAAACGGCGTTTATGAGCAGGTGAAAACCGCGCTGGAAGGATACGAATGGCTGGAGTTTTCCGGTGTTGAACCGAACCCAACCAAAGAAACGCTGGATAAAGCGGTCCAAGTCGTCAAAGCAGAAAACATCGACTTTATCCTCGCGGTTGGCGGTGGTTCCGTGATTGATGGCTCGAAATATGTGGCTGCCGCAGCAACCTATGAAGGCGACGGCTGGGATATACTGACCCGCAAACATACCGTGACAGAAGCCGTTGCCATCGGCACAGTTCTGACACTGCCGGCCACAGGTTCAGAATCCAACTGTGGCGCAGTGATTACCAAAGCAGAAACTCAAGACAAACTGGCCTTTATGACGCCATATGTTCACCCGCAATTCGCAGTAATGGACCCGGATGTAATGAAAACATTGCCGGAAAATCAGCTGCTGAACGGCCTGGTGGATGCGTGGGTTCATACCTGTGAGCAGTACATCACCAAAAATACCGGTGCTTATGTTCAGGATGCCTATGCAGAAGGGCTGCTCAGAAGCCTGAAAACTCTGGGTGAGCAATTTGCAGACCGTGACAATGACGAATGGCGCGCCAACCTGATGTGGACAGCCAATCAGGCACTTAATGGTTTAATTGGTGCCGGTGTGCCGCAAGACTGGGCAACGCATATGCTGGGCCATGAATTTACCGCGTTATGGGGCGTTGCTCATGCCCGTTCTCTGGCGATTGTTCAGCCATCACTGCTGAGAAACCAGATTGAAGCCAAGCGTGAAAAACTTGAGCAGATGGGCAGAAACGTGTTCTCACTCGGCGCAGACTGTTCCGCAGAACAGACCATCGATGCGATTGAGCAGTTCTATCATCAGCTGGATGTTGCCACCCATTTCGAACAGTATGAAACCAGTAAAGAAGCCGCAGTCAGTGCCGTAGTTCAACAGCTGGACAAACATGGCATGACAGCCCTCGGGGAAAATGGCGCAATAACGCTGGAAGAGTCTGAAAAGATTTTAAACAGTGCCATTGCTTAACCCCCTTTGCACGGGCAGGACGATCTGATGTCTTTCTGTAAATACAACAGGCTCCGGAGAGCCTGTTTTTTTCATCCAAAATTCGCCGGGGATAAAATGTAAATATCATCATCACCGGCATATTGTTCCGCCTGACTTTGTTGCCACCATCTGCGCCAGTCCGGACTTAATGCCGACACATCATGGATCAGCGCACCCGGCGCAAGTGGTGTGATGTGTGTTTCAACCGGCTGTAATCCCCCGTTAGCTGAGCGCTGTTTTAACATGTGTGGTCTGAGCTGACACGGAGAATGCAACCCCATACTGCCCACCAGCTCATAAAAGCTCTCCAGTGTATTATGATGGTAATTCTTCACCCGCTCGCTCTTTTTAACCACATCAACAGCTTTTGAACGGGTAGCATCCTGCGTCGCAATACCCGTCGGACAGTTGTTGGTATTGCAGTGGCGTGACTGAATACAGCCAAGAGCAAACATCATGGTCCGCGCAGCATTGACCGTATCCGCTCCGACGGCGATCTTAGACAGCAACTCAAAGCTTGATGCTGTTTTACCGGATGCAATAATCCGCACCTTATCCCGCAAACCAATACCAATCAATGCATTATGCACCAGTGACACGCCTTCCAGACACAACATGCCCAGACGGTTACTGAACTCAACCGGCGCGGCCCCGGTACCGCCTTCCGCGCCATCGACCGTGATAAAGTCCGGTGTGATGCCGGTTTGCAGCATCGCCTTACAAATGCCGAGAAATTCAACCGGATTACCAAGGCATAGTTTGAATCCGACCGGCTTACCACCACTCAGCTCACGCAGTCTTTGCAGAAATGCCAGCAGTGCCAGTGGCGTGGTACATTCAGGGTTCACCGCCGGAGAAACACAGTCCCGATCCATCGGTACCTGACGAATCTCTGCAATCTCCGGGGTAATTTTAGATTGTGGCAACACGCCACCGTGGCCCGGTTTTGCACCCTGACTGAGTTTAATCTCAATCATTTTGATCTGTTCGCGGCCTGCCGTCGCCTGAAATGCCGCCTCATCAAAGTTGCCCTCTGAGTCCCGGCATCCGAACAGCCCGGAACCAATCTGCCAGACCAAATCACCGCCATGCCGGATATGATAAGGGCTGACCCCTCCTTCACCGGTATTATGAAAACAACCGGCTTTTTTTGCGCCGAGGTTGAGCGCTTCAATCGCATTGTGGCTCAGGGCGCCAAAACTCATTGCCGAAATATTCAGGTAAGACGCATCATAAGGCTGCTGACAATCCGGCCCACCGATCCGGACCCGCTTTTCACTCTCCTGCACTTTTTGAGGTGCCAGCGAGTGCCACAGGCTCAGGTAATTTTCTTCGAGCAGGTTCCGCTGGGTGCCGAAGGCAATGGTATCGCGGACATTTTTAGCCCGCTGATATACCAGAGAACGCTGTTCACGGTTAAACGGTCGCTCTTCGGTGTCACTGGCAATAAAATATTGCTGGATCTCAACCCGGAACGATTCAAGAAAATAACGCAGATAAGCCACAACGGGATAAAGGCGGTTCAGGCTGTGATGGCCAAAAAAGAGATCATAAAACCCGACCAGGGTATAAACCAGAGTGAGACCCGCCAGCGTCAACGAGAAGAAATTGTCGGTCAGGAAATAAAGGGAGAAGAAAAACAGGTTACCCAGCGTGGCAATCAGCCAGTAAACCTTCTGCATGATGGTCATAGCATGTCCTTTCAGTCATTCGGGCAAGTGAGAATCATTGGTCAACCAGGCCGGTACAGAGACAATCCGGCACTTTTGCAAAGTGTGACCGTACAATCGTTAAAAGTCTATGACAGAAAAGTGAATGGAATGTTCCAATCCATTGAATCAGAAATAATAACTGACATCAGTTTTTGCTCAGTTTAGTTTCCCCACATCAAGGATGTATGCAGTCAAATCAAGCAATCCAAAAATTCAAATATTTCTGATGTGACCGCCATAAAAAAGAAGCAACGAACTAAACCGGTTTGATTCAGTCCATTGCTTTTTTCAGATTGAGTTTTATGCCCGGGTTCCCCGTTTCAGACTTTCAAACTCACTCATTCCCCGGGGTCAATTTTCCAACGCACATTCCCGGGTAAATCCTTGCACACATTCCGGACAGCGATCAGAGTGAAAGTCGATTTTCCGGCCACCGCTGTTTGCCCTTCAAATTGACACTGACCGGATGGACAGGTTTGAGCTTTCGCGGGTACCTTAGCTGGTGGAGAAGGATTCTCACGCAAATGATTCAATACACTTTCCAGTTCCTTGTTGGTTGTCACTTCATATCCAATCCCACCAAAACCTTCGGCCAGCTTCACCCAGTTCCAGATTTCTGTTTGAGGTACCTGAGTTAAAGCTTCAAAGTCCGGACTCCCGGGCTGGTCAGAAAAAGCTTCTGCATTGACCAGAAATTGCTCAATGGCAAATACGCCATTAGCCATCACAAAGATCACATTATTCAGCCCAAGCTGTGCAATTGTTCCCAGCGTATTGATACTTTCAGAAATAGCACCATCACCTGAAATACTGATGACCCGGCGGTCAATATCTTGATCTTCCAGTGCCAGCTTCACCCCATAACTAGCCGCAGGAGAATAGCCAATTGCCCCCCATGATAATTGGGCAATGTAGCCATTTTTCGGGACTTTCAGGTTGTTCAGGGCGTAAAAACTTAACCCGGTATCTGCCAGTACAACAGGCGTCTGAGCAGGAGAAAATGTATCCAGATACTGATGAGCCAGATAAGACTTAAAACTATCCCATGTAATCTGGGCATTATCGTCATACACCTCTGGTGAAGGGATATCCCAGGGCGTTCCGTCAGGTAGTCCCTGAAATGGCGCACCCTTTAAGCATTGAGATTTCGCTTTAGCTATCAACCAGTCCAGCAAAGGGGCAAGCTCAATATTTCCCCAATACACCTCATTATCTTCGTCTTTGGAACAGACATCATTAATTTTTACAGCCCCAAGACGTGCTTCTATCTGTCCACTGATAGGCAACTGACCATTATTTCCGGAGAAATCGGCAGAGGCGACCCCAGTAAAATTAAAATCTGTTTCCAGCACGCCAAGGGAAAAGAGAACATCTGAACGCTTGATCAGCGCCTGAACATTCTGCTGAGAGTTCCGGCCATTATAGACACCACAAAACCATTTCCCGGCCTGTGTTTCATCGATCACTCCTTTACCAAGCAGGCTGGTTACATACGGAGCCTCAAGCAAATCACATAACTCAGTAAACTTATCCTGAAGATTTTGCCGGGCCAGCTCTACGCCCCCCATAACCACAAGATTCTTTGCGTGTGTGAGCACATGCCAGATATAGTTTGCAGCTTCTGCTAAGTCCTCCGCGCTTTGCTCTACCGGAGAACGCTTTAAGCGGGGCCGTTCACAAACTGGCTGGACAGCCAGTTCTCCAAGGGTATTTGCGATTTCAATATATACGGGCTTGCTTTCCGTAATACAGGCTGTCAATGCATAATCAATCAAGTCAGGTGCATATGCAGGATTATCAATTCTGACCGCAATTTCACTGACCTGCTGAAAAATTTTCAGATCTGTCTGCGAACCATCAAACATATGATGCCATAATATTCCCTGATCACGCTGTGAATTAAACTGCGCATTAGACGGACTACCATTCACCATCACCAAAGGGACCTGCTCAACATGTGCACCTGCAAATGCCTGAACGGCATTGAGTGCCCCTACACCATATGTAAATGCAACACACCCGACCGTCTCTCCATTTGCTGCCCTGCCATACCCATCTGCGGCATAGGTCGCCAGCATTTCATTATTAGGGTGAACACGAACCAGCCCCTGATTTTGCTGCTCATCGTCCAGTGTTTCGACCCACTCCGCAATATAATCACCAGGAATCGCCATGACCCGTTTAACGCCGATTTCAGCCAGCCTTTTATTCAGATAGGAGTAAACAGTCTCTGCGGATGCCATTGCTGTATTTCTGCATCTGAAGTGCTTGTGATAATCCTTTTTACTTAGTAAGTTCGGTTTCATATCTTTCTCCTTCACATGCTGATTAAATCTGAATTGTGTTCATGACAGGTGCATTTGTTGTTGAGCCTTCCTGCAACCTGACTGTTAAATAGTCATACCGGACACTATTTGGCACTGTCTTGGGATCTGGATGATTATCTTTATATTTATCAATGCGTTTGACCTGGTTCTCCTGAATTTTCATCTGAACATCTTCCAGTTGAAGGTGGAATTGATTCGCAATCTCCTGCAACGCCGGATCTGAGAATTGGTAGTCAAACGCAGCGACCACATCACTGACTTCTGCAGTGCCATTCATCACAAAATTAATCTGATTCTGCAGCGGCCATGCAAATTGCTCCCCGAGGCCGGGGACAGACGACTTTAATTGCGGATCAGGCAAACTGTTCAACAGGACAATTTCACCGACAGCACCTTTCTCTGGTGGTTTGGTATGCATTGCAAACGGGCCATTTGGAATAAAACCCAAACTGTCAAACATAGGGTCATTCACTGCCGTATGCTGAACCGTCGTTAAAAAGAACAGATTCGTCATCACCTGCTTGGTATAAGCGACTGTCGGTGTCCATCTGAAACGTTCAGTGCTCCCCTGATTGAATGCTTCCTGTACTAACATCATCCAACGGTTCAGCGCTTCATCTTCCTGCACCGACTCATCGCTGGCATAAATCTTATCTATCATATCGCTGACAAATGACTGAATCGTTTCCCACCAGATGATGCCATCATCACGGTATGGAAATGATCCGGGGAAGCTGTCCTTATCCATTCCTCTTGCGACAAGATTTTGGTCAAAAGCCTGAGAGTCAAAAGTGTAATTCTGATACAAATCTTCAATCAACTGGAAGATACCAATTCTTCCTGTAGGTAAAAACTGATCACAGAATCCACCGGGTTGATATAAGCCAAGCAGATTCGTCTCATCATCCGGCGCTTTATCCGGATCATAGTCAGGGTTATAAATTGCAGAATTGATGTTAAAAATCTTTTTCAAATGAGGAACCATTAATGTGAACAGGGGGTGTTCGTCTGTAAAGATCCCTTTCTGCTCCAATTGCAAGGCGGCAATAGCAAAAATCATGTCGATGCTGTGTGAGTTAAACAAATGGGAACCACTAAACCACCACTGAGCATCGGCACTTGCTGTCCACATTTTTGCAAGTAACCATGCATTGGGACCATCTTCACTGGTAAACAAGTACCCCTGATTGGTTGAATCAATTTGAATCACCAGTGGCATTAATTCCTGCGATGATGCGTCTATCTCAAAAAAAGCAACCGGCACGGCAAATGAAAAACCATCCTGCATATAATCCGGCTTGTGCTGTGTCTGCACAAAATGATTTTTTTCAATATTGCTTAACACCGGCCGGTAGTCACAAACAAATAGTCTTCCGGATTGATACGCTTGTTGCAGCCGGGACAGAAGCCGGGATTTATTTGCAGTGCCCTGGCTTTGATCCACCCACTGATTGAGTGTTTGTTCATCTCCCTGATATTTCGCCATGACATTTGGGTTTGCGCCACCGAGGCGCTGACGTGCGAATTCAGCATCATCATGAATCCAGTGTTCTGTCAAAACCCGGATCTGTTCCGGTGGAAAAACAGCAGGATCGAATAATTGTTCATACCGCTTCCACAGCGCTTCAATCGCTGTTTCATGACCTGAATCTGCCTGAGCCGGTACATGTTCCTGTATGTAAGTATTTTCAGCTAATACCTGTGCTGCTCTGGTTTCATTCAGCGAGTTATCTTCATCTGTCAACAACCAGGACGGAGGTACCGCATTCATCGTGTTAAACCAGGGGGTTGTCATCCCATGGAATATACCACTGGCCGGATATTGATCTGAGCTATAGGTTCGGGCATAGTTTCCATATTCAAATTGATATGCAATCATTGCACTGACTTCACACTGATTAAATTTACGGCATAATGCCGACTGGAAATGGTGTATCGCTGTTTTAGAATTTTTCATCGTTGTGTTCTCTTTAATAACGTAACGTTGTGAGTGAACCGGTTGAATCAGGCATCATTCAGAGGATGACAAACCTTTTGATTCAGCTGAAAGCAGGGCGCTCAATTCTTCTTCACCAGATGAGTGAAAACGTGGAATCATCGTCGGCAAAATATCTTTGCTGGTACAATTGAATGCATTGAAAAGTATTTTTTGGTTCTTTGTATCGGCTAACCCTTCCTGAATGAGTATTTCCCAAACGGTCCGGAAAGCAGAGTTATATGAGCCGGTAATCCAGTAATGCATCATATCCAGATGCTCACCAGCAAAATTAAACAGTCCCTCTGGTTCACGGGCTGCTACAAACATGTTCTCAAACTGACCAGCAGCGAAAAACTCGAATCCACCACCGGCAAATTCATCTTTATTCCAGACAATTGATGCGCCATGCCCCAGATACTCTTCTTTTGCAATATCACCATGCAACCGAATCACATCCCGTAAAGTCACTTCCAAGGCTTGTTCATGATTGAGATGGGAGAATTTATCAGCATCTTCATTCCAGGAATAACTTGAGAGTATGTAGGCAGGCCCCGGCTCTCCGATACCAAAAGATGGATAAACAATGCTTCTGGAAGGAAGGTCAGTATTACTCTGTCCGCCACGCATGCCTTCACTGTACAGTCCGGGTTTCTCCCAGAATCTTGATTTGAACCCAAGCGCGACCTTAACCGCATTCGTCATTTTCAGTGATCGCATGGCCTGATACTTATCAGAATGCCATGAGTCTGGCGTCTCAATAAAACGTAAGACACTAAACGGAACGGTGACAATCACACGATCAAATGAGGCAGTCTGGATTTGCGCTTCCCCGTTACACTGATAATGAATGATGGCTTTACCATTTTCTTCACTTAGTTTGGTCACTCTGGCTCCCTGGTGAAAAGCCTCATCAGGAATCCTGTTCAGCATTTGCCCGGCCAGTCTTGACGTCCCTCCTTCAAATGCATACCACTCATTATCCTGCTGACTATGAGGTGTATTAAATGAATAATTATCCAGGAGATATTCAATAAACGATAAGTCATAAATTCCCGTATATGAATTCACTGTCTCCATATAGTCAACAATTTCAACAGGATAAGGAACACCATCACCCACTTCCTGCAAATACCCACGGGCAGAGAAATGATTGTAAGGAAGGATTCTTTCCCAAAGAATGTCTACAGATGAATCATCCGGTACGCCATCCAGAGCAAGTAAGTCAATAAAATGATGAATGGCAGCTTCTTCGAGTGCCGCAGCACTTTTAAGCCTGCCATTCTCATCTTTAAAATAATCATATCTGGCATCTTTGAAGTATTCATCGAATCCCAACAGGCTATTGTCCAGTTCAGCTTCACGGCGCGTGACCGGTTTCTTTCCGTTAAAACACAGCAGATTTTCTCCGGACTGATCAAATAAAATGTATGGAATCTGTTGTAATTCTTCGGCTTCGGGAGTGTCTGGTGCTGTCTCATTCAAATAATCCCAAAAATTAAACAGACGATTCTGTAATTCATTTTTCGGGAAGCGCATCGCCCCGAGTTCAGCATACTGATGCGGCTTATCACTGAAATAATGCGTGTAAACCCGTCCCCCTACACGTCCATCTGATGCTTCGAATATCTCACTCTTTATACCCAGCTCTTTCAGTAATAGCTGAGCATACATTCCCGCCATCCCTCCACCGACAATGCCAATCTTTAATGCACCCGGATCGACACTTCCCGGTGGTTTAACTTCAGGCTTTTTCAGCCCGGAAACCTGGTGAGCAGCAACTGACTTTTGGAAGGAATGATGTAAAGCTGCCCGAAACGCTTCAATTCTGTCTCTGCCCTTTTTTTTATGATGCTTCATAGCCTGAAACCTCCAGTTGATTGATTTGTTAGAAATGCCACAACAAAACAACCTTCCAGGCGAAAAATCATATATACCCAGACTGATGTGATCCTGCTGTCGGTATCAAAGCAACGCATAAACACCGCGATGAAATGAATAACGATTAGGATCTCCTGTCTTTCTCCCTGAAGGCTCTCCTGTGGCTTTCGGGATAAACTTTAATCAAACCGCCCCCCTGAAACTATTACAGGTTATTACACGCAAAATTAAACCAATTAAATCAATTCATTATCATAAAAAAACAACGGATTACGTCTCCTTTTTTCATCAACATATATACCCAGGTAACCTGAATATGCATGATTCAGCTCACGCCCTGCGGGTGGGTTTGTCTGGCTATGAGACAAATCTTACTAAAATCTGCATCTTCAGGTTGTTTGGGTATATGTAAAGTGCCAGTTAAATAATCAAACCAGAATTTCTCACGGACTAATCAGAGCAGAATATTTCTGTAACTGAATCTGAACAGCTGTTTTCATCCATCGCCAAATCAATAAATTTACGGACTGTTTGCGGCACAAACTGCTGAGATGGCCAGACAAAGTAAATGCTGAAGGTATCACTGACCAGCGCTGGTAACACCCGCACCAGTGTCGAACCGGCCCCGGCACTCTGACCAATAAAATCCGGCAAAATACCGATACCGGCACCACTTTCAATAAATTTCCGGCAATTCTGCACATCATCCGTTGCCACAACGCCGGAGAAGCTGACATCAATCACTCTTCCGGCCGGATGATACCAGGTCAGATCTCTGCTGACCGGCAACAACTGAATCAGCCGGTGAGCGGCTAAATCATCCTCATGCGCCGGTGTGCCATGCTGCTCCAGATACGCCGCAGAAGCCCATAAGCCAACCCGTGAATCCACGTATTTTCTGGCAATCAAACCCGAGTCCGACAGCGGGCCAATCCGGACCGCCAGATCAACACTTTCACCAATCAGATCAACCTGCCGGTTTGTCACCATCAGTTCCACCTGTACAGCTGGATACTGTCTGGTATAGACATTGACCAAAGGCACAAGCAGTGAGTCAGCAATATCAGCAGGCGCCGTAATCACCAGCTTACCGGCCGGCTCCTGAGTAATAGAGGATAATTCCTGCTCTGCAGAAGCAACCTCGGAAAGCGCCCGCACACAGTGCTCATAATAACGACGGCCCGCCGGGGTCACATTCAGCTGGCGGGTGGTTCGCTGAATCAGTGTCACCCCCAGCCGCTGTTCAAGCCGGGCAATTCTGGCACTGACGGTCGATGTCGGCATTCCCAGCCGGGTGGCTGCCCGGGTAAAACTCTGCGCATCAACAACTTCCACAAACACATCAATATGTTCCAGATTCACAATCATTCTCTCTGTTGATTATCCATAAATCAGGATAGTTAATTCGGTTTTTACAGTCTAGTGAATAAATAATTTTTACCGTAAGATGAAAATCATCAACTGACGGTTATTCCCGCACCGCCCAACAAGGCAAAACAGCCCCTGGCATATACGGGAAATCACATTACATTTCTGCTGAACATTTCAGGAGGCGAGCATGAAAAAATTTCCGACCTATTTTATCTCACACGGTGGTGGCCCATGGCCCTGGATCCCGGATATGCGCGCTGCTTTTTCGAATCTGGAAATCTCTTTGAAAGCGATGGTGGCTGAATGGGACACACCGCCGAAAGCCATCCTGATGATTTCCGGTCACTGGGAAGAAAAAAGCGTGGCCATCATGGCATCTCCTCAGCCACCGATGGTTTACGATTATTACGGTTTTCCTGCAGAGACTTATCAGATCAGCTATCCGGCACCCGGTGCACCTGCTCTGGCTGAAAAAACGCTGGCGCTGCTGACTGAAGCCGGTATTCCTGCGCATCTGGACCACAAACGGGGATTTGACCACGGGACGTTTGCGCCGCTGGCGGTGATGTATCCTGAAGCGAATATTCCGGTGTTTCAGATTTCGCTGATGAAGTCTTATGATCCGGCGCAGCACATCGCGATAGGCCGTGCGCTGGCGGCACTGAGGGAGGAAGGTGTCGCGATCATCGGCTCCGGGCTGAGTTATCACAATCTGAGAATGTTCGGCCCGCAGGCAAAAGAACCTTCAACCATCTTTGATCGCTGGCTGAACGACACGCTGAATCAGGCACCGGAAACCCGCACACCTTCCGTCATCGACTGGACCAGTGCGCCTTACGCCCGGATTTGTCATCAGCACGAAGATCATCTGATGCCTTTATTTGTCGCACTCGGCGCAGCAGAAGAAGACGCCGCGACCCGGATTTATCATGATGAGGGATTGTTTGGTGGCGTTACTGCTTCAAGCTACCGGTTTGGTTAGGATCTGTTGGTCTGCGTCATTATCGTGACAAAAGAAACACATCAGAATGCCCGGTCCTTACAGGTCCGGGCTTTTTTCTCTTTACAGCTGACAGCATTTATTACTGACAGTCCGCAGAGCTGAGAGCAACCCAGTTGATGGACCAGTTATTTTGATTTGCTATTGCCGGAGAAATTGGCTTTTGATCACTCGGATAACGCACATAAACCCGAAAACCTGTTTCACTGGCAGAATAAATCGCCTGACTACCAATCACTTCCCAGTGGCCGCCATCACCATTCATTGAAGTGATATAGGTAGGAATAGAGTGCAAATCACATTCAGAGACGTCAATATCCACATAGATTCCCTGAATTCCACCGTGATACTGTTGCCAGTTCGTATCTCCCGGTGTCGTGTGGCCAGAACAGACAATGTTGGGTGTTCTGCAAATTGTATCAGCGTTCGCTGATGAAACCATGCCAATTAACGTACAATAAATACCGATTGCAATCATAGACTTAAAATTCAAAACTTCTCTCCTTTGCGCTTAGCTACATAGATAGTCAGATAAAACATCAACGATAAAAAATGGTGTAGGGCCCTTTCATTAAAGATAAGTATGATACTGCACACATAAACAAAAAGGTAGAATTTATATCAACATATATCGGACTTCACCCGGCAAAAATCCCTCACCACAACTTTACAAATGCTCAAATATAAGCAATATTATTTATATCAATTGATTTAATATATATCGAAACGATAGCTAATCTGTCGGATCCCAAATGGAACATGAACTGTCTGCTGTTGCCGCACCAGATGTGCGCTTTCGATCTCCTGAGTATCAGTTACTCGAAAAAATTGGTGAAGGTGGCTTCGGGCAGGTCTTCAAAGCCATACATAGCCGCACCCACAAGACAGTTGCAATCAAATTTCTGACTTTCAACCCGGATGAACCAGCGGAAAAGCGGCAACGCAGTATTGCCCGTTTCCACCGTGAATGCGATCTTGTCCGGCGGCTCAATCACCCGAATATTGTCTCGCTGATGGATAAAGGCCAGCAAGGCAGTGACCTGCTTTACGCCGTATATGAATTTGTTGATGGCGTCACACTCAAAGCGCATCTCGCCACCCATGGCCCTATGCCACCTACAGAGGCTGCCGAGGTGATGGCCTGTGTGCTGGATGCACTGGCACATGCCCATGAACAGGGCATCATTCACCGGGATATCAAACCCGCCAACATTATGCTTTACCATGTTGGTGCCAAGCGTCATGTCAAAGTACTGGACTTTGGTATCGGCACTTTCAAGCATGACGCCCGGCAGGAAAATTATCAGACTCTGACCCTGACACAGGAAACACTTGGCACACCAACCTACAGTGCTCCGGAGCAACTACGGGGCGAACCAGTCCTGCCGCAGACGGATCTGTATATCTGGGGGCTGGTTTTTCTGGAATGTTTAACCGGCTCACCGACCATTCAGGGCAAAAGTCTGGCCGCCATATTTCATCAGCAACTGAGTACTGCCAATGTGCCTCTTGGACCTTTGGCCGGTCACCACTCCGCACTGTTCTTCCGGCGTATTCTGAATAAAAAGCCATTGGAACGGCCCGGCAATACCGTAGAAGTGTATCAGGAATTTCGTCAGCTCCACTTTGCGGATTTAACTCCCGGCCTTGCCCATTCCCGCCTCTCAGACGTCAGTCAGGAGTTCACCGAAATCAACCCGGCGCAAATCTCTTACTCTCAGCTCACAGAACGAAAACAGATCCCGGTGTTGAGTGTGATATTAACGCATCATCGTCTTGAATCACCACAATCAAAGGATTCGTCTCCGGCAGCGCAGGATATTCCGGATATGATACATACAGACCAGATTCACCAGTGTATCGATATCGCCGTACGTTACGGTGCCACGCATGTCGGCACATTAGGTGACACCCTTCTGTTTTATTTTGGTTATCCGGTCGCAGGTGACAATGACAGCAGACTCTGCGCCCGAACAGCCCTTGATTTGTGGCATAACCTTGAGGCCAGACAGGAACAGCTAACCACCCTGCATGGTCTGAAGAGTGAGATGCAAACCGGGATCCACACCGGCATGATGTGCAGTATTGATGGCGGATTACCGGAAGGCAATGTTGCCAGCCATGCCATGCAGCTCGCCCGGATGGCTTCTCCCGGTCAGATTGTCTGTTCTGCACAGGTCAGGGCTCTGCTGGAGAACCAGCTGATTTTTGAACCGCTTCCCGACCCTCCCCTTTCCGGCATATCGCCACTGTATTTATTGCAGGGAGAACAGTTATCCGAAGCCTTTGGTTTTTTGCGCAGCACTCAAAAACACCGGGCTTTCTTTGGCCGTGAAGCGATACTCGAACAGCTTGTCAGTGAGATTGAACCGCCCGAACATCAACGAAATCATCAACGGCGGCTCATTCATATCCGGGGAGAAGCCGGGATTGGTAAGTCACGGTTACTGTTTGAACTCAATGAAAGATTGCCTCACCAGACACATCTGATTCTGCAATGTCTGCCTGAATATCAAAATAATGCGCTGCACCCGGTGCTGAACCTGCTCATGAGTCGCTGCCGGCTGAATCATCCGGACGGATATGAACATCTGTATCAGGCGACAGAGGTATTGCCTTTCGGGACCGGGGACAGGCGCAGGTGCCTTGCTGTTGTTTGGATCTGGTGTCATCCGCACTCACAGGCCTTAGCCGCCATCAGCCTGACAGAGGAAAAACAGCACCGTCAGCGACTGGCAAATATGTCACTGAAACAACAGCGGGAATGCTTGTTCCTGTCGCTCAGCTATCTGTTATGTCAGCCTGCGCATCTGCCAGCCTCTGAAGAATCCCGGCACTGGTTGTTCATTTGCGAAGACTTACACTGGGCCGATCCAACCACCATTGCGTTCATCCGCTACTTCATTGAATCAGACCCGTTTACCACAGGAAACTTCCGGTGGCTCAATACCTCAAGGGAGGTTTTACCGGCAGAACTTGACGGCCCGCCAGCCCGGAAGCATGCACCTGTAAAAACATCAGTTGTAAAAACATCAGTTGTAAAACTAACACTCGATAAACTCAGCTATCAGGAATGCCGGCGTTTTATCTTTTACCTGTTTGATCACCAGGCGGTCAGTGACAAAGTGATTGACCTGATCATCGGGCGCTGTGATGGCAACCCGTTATTTTTAGAAGAACTGGTCAGTTATATCCTTAGCCGGGAGATCGTTCGTCCGGTCCGTGGCTGCATTGAATTTGTGGTTGATGAGCCCGGTATTCATGTGCCGGAAACCCTGAGAGAGTCATTACAGTATCAGCTCGATCATCTGACGTTTGCCAAAGACACCGCCTTGCTGGCCGCATCCATTGGCCGCACCTTCAGTGAAACACTGCTTTTCTGTGCATCAGATAAAGAAAAAAATCAGGTTCAGGCCGATTTGGATGAACTGCAACGCACCGGTCTGATCCTGATTCAGCGTCATGTGGAAGATAATCAATATGTCTTTCAGCACGCGCTGATCCGGGACGCTATTTATGAAAGTGCCACCAGTCATCAAAACATTCATCAGAAAATTGCACTGGCGCTTGAAAAGTTGTCCGCCGACATATCCCATCCGGCGGCTCTGCTGGCTCAGCACTGGGCGAAAACCGGCACACCAGAGCAGGCAATTCCCTATTATCTTCAGGCTGGCGAAACATCTTCCGGTACTTTTGCTGTAGAGGATGCCATCCATTATTTCAGTAATGCCTTGTCCCTGATTCAGAATCAGCTCAATGCTGATGACAGGAAAACAGTGCCGGGAGACGCTGCAGATCCGGAATTACTTCACCAGCAAAAAGTCACCGCCCATACGGGGCTTGCCGATAATTTCCTGCAATCAGCCCGGCACGAAGATTCACGGCATCATTATCTGGCTGCAATACAGGAGACGGAAGCGAGCGACCCGCTGACCAGTGCGAAACTCTGCATCAAATACAGCCGGTCACTGGAAACAATGCACCATCATACCGAAGCGCTGGCGGCACATGATCAGGCAGAACAGCTGCTGAACCACCAGACAAACAGAGACCGGGAATGGTGGCAGATCTGGCTGAATATTCAGGTTACCAGACTCGCAGTCTATTACTGGCGTAATGATGTACAAGCCATGCGCCGGCTCATTGACATCATTACCCCGGAAATCGACCACATTCATGATCCTTTCTCCAAAGCCTGCTTTTATGATGCGCAATTGCAGCTTCAGTTCAGACAAACCCGCTACAGGATGAGCGATGATGATGTTGAGATCGCGGATAAAGCGTATCAGGCTTCACTGGAAACCAACCATACCGGGCAGCAAATTCACAGTTTATTCAGCCTCGGCGTCTGCTGCATGTTCAGCCAGCACTATGATGATGCAGATGTTTATCTTCATCAGGCACTGGAACGTTCAGATAAGGAGTCAGATGCCACTCAAAAAACCCGCTGCTTATCTTATCTGGCACTGTTATACCGCATCAATGGCAATCCTGAAGCCACACAAAATTTCGCCACCCAGGCAATGGCCTGTGCTGAGGCATCTGAGATGCAGGACTATATCGCGTTAGCGAGCGCCAATCTGGCATGGGTCGCTTACAGGCAGAAATCATCTCAACAGGCAATGCCGCTGCTGAAAAGATGTCTCGCTATCTGGCAGGATTTTTCGGCTGAGTTCCCGTTTCCGCTGCAATGGGTTGCCCTGCTGGTCGAGCTCGATCTGATGATCCTCTCAAACCGGCTTGTTCATGATGCCCGCCCGGCACCGCGTCTGACTGAAATCATAACCACGCTCACCGGTTCAGATCAGCACTTACTCCCGGACCTCATCATGACACCGCTCAACGCGGCACTCAGGCAGATACAGAAAACACAGAATCCGGCGCTTTACCATTCGTCAGTTCATCAGGCTTTGAATCACGCGAAAAAGCTGGGTTATCTCTGATTCAAAAAGGAGGAAAAAATGAAAGTCGCAATACAAAGCCCTTACGTTGATAACAACGGGTATTTAACCATGCATTCTCAGGATCTGTTCATCATTCGGGATCATGGCAGAACAGCGACCTTAGTCGAATATGAAAACTACATAAACAGAGAAGAAGATAAAAGAAGGGGAGCAAAACTGGACGAGGATGAAGAAAAAAACACACAACAGGATAAACTAAATATCAAACCCGCACTGATAGAGTGGTGCTACGACGAATCCAATTATCATTTTTTCTTCAAAACAAAAAATGGTTTTCATCCGATGAACATGACAGGACCGGTCCTGACCAAGGTGCTCCCGTGGAATCTGAAAAAAAAGAATACCCACTACCCGGAAGGATTCCCGGAAAATGTTCAATTAGAGCCCGGATACATCCTTGACCTGCGTATACTCCAGCTCAATCGTCTTTTCTCTCCTGCAGAAGAAAGTACAGAGAATAAACCACCATTAGAATTCATAAGAGACACAGAAATAACGGGGTTAAAAGACTTATTCCCGGATTCAAGGGTCAAACATGGGATTGAATTCCCGCCTGTCAGCATCACCAATCAGGCAATTGCACCCATCGAAGAAAATCTATATATCATTTCCTATGTCAACCCGCTGAGAGCCAGAGATAATCATAGTTTCTATCCCTATCACATCCATTATATCAGCGCCGAACAGCTGGACCAGCTCAGCAGTGGATCGGCTGAATTTGATCTGCTGGCAGACCGGGATTTAGAACTGGATGATTTACATATCAATACCACTGAGGGAATTCATGAGATCATCAGGGAAAAAGGAAGGAAAGAAGTTGTAAAACGCATGAACAGAGCAGCCGCCCAGGTGCTCGCACGTTACTTCCGGGACACTGGTGTTCAGGTTGGCGCTATCAACCCCAAGGATATCAACGTTGAAGTGCCGAAACAGAACAAGCTACAATCCGAAAGCGTTGATAGCAGCAGGCTCGATGCCAAAGAGAAGAATGATGGCACAATTTGTATGGTAGCCAATTTACGTAGTTTCCTTTAAACAATAATAAACCAGCCATGAAAACCGGGCGGTTTCCAACCCGCCCGACTAAAATACTTCGTCAGAAAAGGAATAAGATGTCACTAAAAACTTACCAGCGAGGCACCCACCGGGCCTGTACCCCACAGGCAACTTACGAAAAAATCTCTCCGTGGCTGCTGCATATGGGCATTACCCGGGTGGCTAATATTACCGGCCTTGACCGGATTGGTGTGCCCGTTGTCACAGTCTGCCGGCCTGACTCATGTGCTATCTCGGTGGCACAGGGGAAAGGGCTCGATCTGATCTCAGCCAAAGTGTCCGGCATCATGGAAGCCATTGAGAGCTTTCATGGCGAACATATTGACCTGCCACTAAGACGCGCCAGTTATCATGAACTCTGCCAACAGCAGGCCGCGATTGATGTTGGCTCACTGCCCGGACTATCCTTCAGCCAGTTCAGTGAACATGCCCGGATACTGTGGGTGGAAGGCCAGGATCTGCAGACCCGGCAGCCGCTGTTTGTTCCCTATGAAATCGTCCATTGCGATTACACTCTGCCCCTGCCTGCCGGGAGTGGCTCGTTTGTTATGAGCACCAACGGTCTGGCCTCCGGTAATACTTATGAAGAAGCCGTGGTGCATGGTTTGTGTGAAGTGATTGAACGCGATGCCCTGACGCTGTGGTTTATTGAGCAGAGGTTTACAGAACAGAGGTTTACAGAACAGGGGGCCATTGAAAAACAGCACACTCCCGCCACGGACAACCGTCTGATCGATCTCGCTTCAGTGGATGATGTTGCGTGCCGCCAGGTGCTTGATCAGTTCCATCAGGCACAGATGCAGGTTCAGGTGTGGGATATCCGCTCTGATACCGGCCTGCCCGGCTTTTTCTGCACGATTATTCCGGGCAAAACCGATGAAAACCACACCTTATGTGGCCCGGCTTATTCATCGTCCGGTTCCGGCACCCATCCCTGCAAAGGGATTGCACTCTTAAGAGCACTAACCGAAGCGGCTCAGACCCGGCTCACTATGATATCAGGCTCCAGAGACGACATTGAAGCCAATGATTACCGCCATGCAGAACCAGAAAACAGACCGGATGTACCCCCAGGTTCTTTGCAGAATCTACGCAGCTTCCGGGACATTCCGTCATGGTCACACGATAGTTTTGAAGAAGATATCGCGCTGATTCTGGATAAACTCAATCAGGCGGGGATCCATCAGGTTGCGGTGGTCAATCTTGAAAAATCACCCTACCACATCCCGGTGGTCCGGGTTGTGGTACCGGGTCTGGAAGGAATTCACGGCACGCCCGGCTATGTGATGGGACAACGGGCAATGGCTTACAGAGATGCACTGAAAAAAGCAGATAAAGACAGCGACACCACCACAGGAGGGGATCACCGATGAGTATGATTGTATTTTGCGGCCCGACCCTCTCCCCACAGCAGGCCCTGCACATCCTGCCGGCGGATTATCGCCCGCCGGCCAAACAGGGTGACATTTATCTCGCCACGCTTGATCATCCCAAAATCATTGTGCTGATTGATGGTTTTTTTGAAAGTGTCCCTGCCGTTTGGCACAAAGAAATCCTTTATGCCATGTCGATTGGTATTCATGTTTATGGTTGTGCCAGCATGGGCGCACTCAGAGCCGCTGAACTGGCACATTTTGGTATGGAAGGCTTCGGCACAGTCTTTGAGTACTATCATCAGGGCATTCTGGAAGATGATGACGAAGTCGCACTGGTGCATGGCCCGGCAGAACTGGGATATCCGGCCGCCTCAGAGCCAATGGTGAACTTACGCGCCACACTCAGCAGTGCCGCAGAAAACCAGATCATTGACAGAGAAACCGAAGCACAGCTGATCACCGCCCTCAAGCAAGAATGGTATCCGGATCGCAGCTACACGCAACTGCTCGCCTGCGCGGAGAATCTGTTAAGCACCGAAGCCTGGCACCAGCTGAAACAGTTCACTGAATCCCGTGCCGTAGATATCAAAAAACAGGATGCCTGCCAGTTGTTAACCCGGCTGGCGCAAATCTCAGATACTGAGCAGTTACCGGCAAAACAGGTGTCATACCATTTTGCCCCGACGGATGCCTGGGAACGGTTAGTCGCTGAACTGAATCACCACCGCAAACTGCAACAACATGCGATCTCACCCGAAGCACTATGGCGGGAACTTAAACTCGACGGCTGTTTTTTCGAACGCAGGCAGCAGGCATTGTGCCGTAAATCCGCCCTTCGCAGCGCGCAGCGGCATCATCCGGAGCTTGAGGGAAATCCCAAACAAACTGCGCTGCTTGAGCTGGCTTTTCAGCAATCAGCCTGCGTCGGACAGGACGTCGACTTTGAGCAGTTAGGCCAGTGGCTGAATACCCAGCAACTCAGCATGACTGAATTTGACACGCTGGTGAACCGACAGGCGCTGCTGGTCTGGCTGTCTCAGATCGATCATCAGATTGAAGACGAAATGATCGATATTCTCAGACTGGATCAGACTTTTGCAGACTACCACGCCAGAATGACCGGCAAACAGCACATCCCGCAGGCTACGCTTGCAGCACTGGGAATCAATGAGGAAGAACTCTGGCAATGGTTTTTTACGGAGCGTCATCCACAGAAAGAGCCGCTCAATCCTGAACAGTGTTGGGCAGCCTTTGGTTTTCAGTCAGCAGAAGAGATGAGAAGCGCAGTGCTTCAGGACTATCAGTATTATCATTGCCGTCAATCATCATCAACGTAAATCATCATCAGTAAAGGGCCATGGGCTTGTTTCAGCACATTTTTTCAGCACATGGCCCGCACAGTTAAATGCTTCCGGTCTGAACGGCATTCATTCCGGAAGCATCAACCTGTCTTACTGCCCGATGATTGCCGGAATGCCCGGCAGTTGCCCGACCGCCGCCAGTGAACCGACACAAACCACAAATGCCAGCCCCGGAATCAGGTATTTATCTTTGGCAGAGAGAGAATCCGCACGCTCGTGGTCACCAATCAGCCCCATATTATCGAGCAGCATGGTGGTCGCCCAGCCAAAGACCGGGTTGACGAATGCACATGCAAAAATACAGATACCGGCACTCAACGAATCTTTGTGTTTGTGAATCATCTGCATCCCGGCTTCCAGTAATGGCAGGAAAACCCCGACAATCAGTGCCACACGCAGTACAGGTTCCCACATGGCTAAATCCATCGGATACCCTAAAACGGATGCCAGAATACACATGATACCGGTCAGAATCGCCCCGCCGGGAATCGGACGTTTGGCAATCGCCGCCGGAATCATATAGGTTCCCCAGGAAGAGGCTAAGTTACCACCACCCAGCAGAGCACCGACACCCTGACGAACCGATGCACCAACCATCGTATCATCGACATCCATCAGTACACCTTTTGCATCTTTCGGATAGTTCAGCTCCTGAAACACCCGGTGGCCAAGATAGTCCGGTGACCACATCGCCACCGCCAGCAACGCAAACGGAATCACCGCGATAAAGTGTTCCAGATTTGGCCAGCCTAACTGCCAGCCGGTGTCTTCTCCCCACCAGTAAAACGGACTGAAGTGCGGCAGGCCGGGACCGGTAGTAAACGCAAAGTCAGCGCCCATGATATAAGCAACAATCCCGGCAATGGCCGAGCATAACGGTATCGCCAGCCAGCGTTTATTCACTTTAGCCAGATAAGCATAAACCATCACGGTGACACCAATCACGGCAAACGAGATATAACCATGGTCACTGCCAGTCGCCCATGCTTCGGTTTTATTAATCTGACCAATCAGCCCGACCGCACCCAGGTAGATGAGCAGGCCGCCCCGCACCCCGACGCCGGTGAGCGTCATCAGCTTGGAACCACCTTTGGTAAAGGCCAGTATTAAGCCGAACACACACACCATCAGCCCCAGCGCCAGCGGGTGCCCGCCAGCAGCCGCGATCAACGGGATGAGCGGAATCATCGGCCCGTGCGTTCCGGCCAGGTTGGCATTCGGGTTTAAGATGGCGGAGAACAGAATCACAAACAACGCGCCTGCAATCAACAACTCATAGCGCACATTTTCTGCAACAAATTCCGGGGACAGGCCAAACTGCACCGCAAATGCGGCGACCATTGCCGTTACCATCACGACTTTACCGATGGTGGCAGCCAGTGCCGGTACCCAGTCTTCTATTTCAATGCTGTAGTCACGAAACGGCAAGTGAACACCCCAGCGCCGGAAACTCATGATTTTCAGATCATGATTTAAAAACGCTTCCCGGTTTTCAAACTCCTCTGCCTTACGACGCATATCTTTGTAAAATTTATTACCTTTTTTAGACATTTGTTTTTCCTTATCTGAACCCGATCCTTATGATGTCCAGTCAGGCAGAACTCCGGTATCTGTCCCGGATCCGGGAAAAGGATTCACGACACCGGTCTAAGTCTGGAAAAGCCATCTCTCACATTTATTGATTTTAGTTGGTTCATCATCCAAAGTTCGTGTGTATAAGGTCTTTTCAGGAGACTTGTAACGAAGCGCACAATTTACCCATAATCACTGTAAAATCAGGCTCTGCGAACATCAAAATGAAACTATCTGAACATGCTGACCGCACAGAAAAACTATTTGGCATTCGGGCAGAGGATATCCATCAGTGGATCGATGGATTTTTTGATTACAATGGCAAAGATCATTCGCGAACCATGGCCGGCAATCTGGATTATGACCCTTATGATCACCGCCGTTTCCGTCACTGTAAGGAAGCGCTGTCCGAAGCCATTCAAACGTTCGGTGATAAATACACCCACCAGCAAATTAAGGATGTGTTTGAAACTCACATCCGGGATGATTATGACGGTTATCTGCCTTCCCGGGCGGACTTCGAAAACGACACCTTTATCGCGAAGTATCATGATGCAACACGCGACGAGTCGTTGGGTGAAGTACTGGATGCGAATGAATTAACTGATTACTTTGATGGCCTGCATACCTCAGATCCGGACAGTTCCCCATCCCTGACCCGCTTCAGCCTGCGCATCGTCCTGCCGACTATTGCTGCGATTGTGTTGTTTGTGACGGCCATTATTTACGTGATTGTGCCGCTCGTCGAAGACTCGATGCTGGGGCAAAAACGTCAGATGCTGAAAGCACTGACCTCAACGGCAGTGAGTATCGCGGACAACTATGTCACACTGGCACAACGCGGCGTTTTAAGCACCGAAACGGCACAGCAACAGGCCGCAGCAGAAATCAAAGCAATGCGCTACGGCCCGGAAAATAAGGATTACTTTTTCATTACCGATATGCACCCGAGAATGGTGATGCATCCTTACCGCAGCGATTTAAAAGGCAAAGATTTAACTCATTATACCGACAGTGAAAACACCAGCGGCGTACCTGTGTTTACTGAAATCACCAAACTGGTCAAAACGGCGCAACACGGATTTCTCGAATATCAGTGGCAGTGGAAAGATGACCCCACCGTTACCGCAGCCAAAATGACTTATGTGGAAGGCGTGAAAGCCTGGCAATGGATTATCGGCACCGGGGTTTATCTGGAAGATGTTCAGCAGGAAATCGACCGGCTTGAACATACCCTCTACCGGGTGTTTCTGGCTATTACGCTCGGGCTGACCGGTATGATGGGCTATGTTATTTCCCAGTCCAAAGTGATCGAAAACCGCAAAAAACGGGCTGAAATGGCACTACATGAAGCCAAAGATCGCTATCGTGCTTTGGTGGAATCCTCCAATGAAGGTTACATTCTTGAAGCCGACGGGCAGATTCTGTTCTCCAATACCCGGCTGCACCAGTTACTCGGCTATACCGACAGCGAGCTTAAATCCCATGCCATCTGGAAAGCGCTGTTTCCTGAAAACCCACAAAACAGCGCAGTATTAACTCATCTGTTACAACTGTTTGAACACGCCACCGAACCCGGCGAGTTTGAAGCGCAGCTTCAGACCAAAAGCGGTAAGCAGATCGACATCATTTTAAGCACATCCAAAATCTTTTTATCCGAAAAGCTCGGCCATGTGATCTCGTTCCGGCCGATTATCCGCAAAATTTATGGCGGGAGTTTCGGTACCATTCACCGGGGCTCTGATTATCAACAGGTCAGCGCGGATATCGTCACAGAAATCGAACAGGGAAACAGCCACGGGAATGTCGTCGAGTCTCTCAATCAGCTGCCTGATCTGATTCGGGAAATGATTGAAACCGGCACCCGTCCGGATTACTTACGCCGCCTGATCGGCAGTACCTATGATGCGGCTATCTGCCGGTTTATTGAGCTGACGATTACAGATATCGGCGAACCACCGGTGCCGTTTTCGTTTATCTCTTTCGGCAGTAATGCCCGCCACGACATGACACTGTTTTCCGATCAGGACAATGCGATTGTATTTGCAACCCCGGAAGATGCCGAGCTGAAGTCAATCCGGCGCTATTTCCTGCACCTGGCAGAAAAGGTGTGCGCGATGCTCAATCAGGCGGGTTACAGTTACTGCGAAGGCTTAATCATGGCTTCAAACCATCAGTGGTGCCTGAGCCGGAAAGAGTGGGAAGCAAACTTCGGCCGTTGGATACAGCAGGCTTCACCGGAATCGATTCTGGAGCTCAATGTATTTTTCGATATCCGTTCAACCTATGGTGAAGCAAGGCTGGTCGATGGAATTCAGGCTCACATCCAACAGTTACTTCGCCAGCATCCTGAATTTTTGCCAGTCTACGCGCAAAACTGCCTGTCTTATGAAGTGCCGCTCAACGCCGCTGACGAGATCAAAACAGAAAGATATGAAGGAAAAGCTTCACTGAATTTAAAAGACTGCTTAAGACCCATGGAGATTTTCTGCCGGCTCTATGCCCTGAAACATGATATCCGCGAGAGCAATACCATGGCGCGGTTAAAACAACTGCATGCAGAGGAAGAACTGGACGCGAAAACGTTCCGGGAAATGGTCTACATCTTTGATCATATCTGGCATCTGCGGTTTATGAATCAGATCATCGAATATACCGACCTGCGCAAGGTCAATGATGTACTGGCGATCAATGACCTGACCCGGCTGGAACAGGAAAATCTGAAAAATGTGCTGAGCCGGATCGGGGTGTTTCATGAGAAAGTGATCAAGGACTTCTTGTCTGGGCGGTAATGGTTTTCTCGTTCGCACGGCCAGCAACCTACAAAAGGCGTTTCCGGATACTCTTTCTGCCGTGAAAGAGTTTCCGGGGCGCGTGCACCAATAGCTGCTTGAAACCACAAAACTTACCTGCGCTCCAAACCACCGCAAGAGTCAAAGTCTTCGGTACAGTGTATTTAAGCCGCAGGCTGCTCCGCCGCCATGAGCCGTAACAACTTTTGCTCAAGGACTGAATCCGTCATAATCTCAAAATCGGTATACAATGCAACGGGCTTGAGTGCTCTTCCTGTTGATTGATCCATCCGGGCAAAACCTTTCTCAGTCAGAGACTTTAATGTATTGGATAAATTCGATTTTGCCCGCCCGGTCATCGTGGCTAATTCAGTCAGGCTGGCTGGCTTTTCTGCATCAATTAATCTGAGCAGCTCGATATTCTCCGGCCTCAAAATCTGAGATACAGCATTCACTGATGTGAACCAGATCCTGGGTTCCTGCGCTTCAGGCACATATTTCCCCTGAGCAATGGCTAATAAACGGAAACGAATCAATGATTCCTGCATAATACCAATTCTTGCTTTCATGTTATTTCCTCTCGATTGCTTCTATCGTTGCATCAATTCCGGAGAAAAAATCTTGCAGCAGAGAATAACAATCAGAAAACTCATAACGTGTCCCCTGATCAAACGCTGACTGATGTATATGATCGTACTGACACCGCTTACCACCAAATCTATTATTTTTCGGCGACTTCACAGCATGTGCATTATCAAAGCCAAAGATTCTCTTATTAAATTTGTTGTGCAAGGTCATATTATAACGAATGCCATGAGGGCGCTCTTTGGTTGGCGGAACTCTCCAGACTTCAATTTTCCACCAGTAACCATCATCCCGGTGAACCTGTATGCCATGCATACTCAGCAAGACATCGAAACCTTTCACCGGCTCCTCCGAATCAAGTTATGACCAGAGCATAACAATATTTTATCTATTTGAAAAGCAAAATCTGACACGAAAGAATCTGAACAATAGTCGGCCATATGAACATCCTGATTAATAAGCAAATCATGGGAATACAGAGACTATCGCGACAGCTAAAGCTTCGCTGCCAGAAAGCAATGTTTATACGGGTTAACACTCGCTATCTCATACGGTGTGAACACAAGATTTTCACCAAAAGCCGTGATCTGCCGCAAAAACTATTTACCAGCATTCAAGGCCGCAACCTCAAACGCGTCGATACCCGTTATTCCGGATAGGATGACATTACGGCTGAAAAACTGGCATATCTGGCTGAAGCGACTCATCACTACCGGTACAAAAGAAACTGAGCCTTTTCCCCACCCAGTTTGTCAAGTAAATGGGCTTCACCACCTATCAGTTCGGGGCCTTGATTCAGGCTGTCATATCGCCACCAGACACCGCCTGATGCCTGAATATATGTCTTCCAGTGTCCTGTCAGACTGGTCGCAACCATAAAACGCCTGATACCCGATGGTAGTTCAGTCCATCCGGTTTTACCGCCACCTCCCGCTTCCGGCTCATACTTTTTCAAGCCACATTGGTTCATGAGATAAGGCTCAGCACTTAATCCTGAGCTGTTTACCATTGCCAACCAGTCTGCATCGTCAAATGACATACCAAGTTGCTTTTCGACGGACACCCGGCAATTTGCGGCAAATTCCTGTTTATCTGTGTTTTTCCCGTGAAAGTTAAGATATGAATAATAGGCACAGTACGATTTCTCAATGCCTGTCGCCGGTTGTCTGGCAAAGTAAGATTGTGGCGCGGTACAGACGCCTTCCAGACCTTTTTGTAAGTCTTCGGCGGTAATCATTTTTTTCGCTGTCGTTGACGGGCCGGAAAAATCGCTGAGATCCGGATCCATCTTTCTTTTCGTTGCTTTCCTGGCGTTTGCGTACATGGTCTGCCCTCATTTCGCATTTACATTTACATTCAAGAATGCCACTCAAATTGTTTCCACTTGTTGAATATAGTACAGCGGCCAACAGATACGCGGGCTGACATATAGATTTCCGGACAACCGGAAGAAACAGATTCAAAGGTATGCTTTAATAACACCGAATCAGGGTGAAACGGAGCATGCATGGAAGGCATATCAGGGAGCAAACAGGATAAGGCACTGGCTGAGATGGTCCGGGCACTTGGCAATACCAGCTTCCCGGAAACACTGAGTCATTTTGTCAGCAAGCTGGTCCGGTTCGATAATCTGATTGTGATTGTCTATCACAAAAACCATAACCCTGAAGAGCTGTACCGGGAGTCAGATAACCCGCTTGTTTATCAGCGAATGCAAAGCCACTATCTGAATGCCGCCTATTTGTTAGACCCGTTTTATCATGTGGTGCGCAGCGGGATTCAAACCGGCATCCACAGTATTTTCGACCTCGCCCCCGACCAGTTTAAGCACACCAGTTATTTCAGTGAATACTACCATGACACCACACTGATTGATGAGTTTGCCCTGTTTGCCCGGCTGGGCCATGAAACAACTTTAACCGCCTGCTTTGGCCGGGATAAAACCCGGGGTATTCCGTACAGCAAGGCGGAATTGCAATCTCTGAAATCTTTTGAACATGTGCTGTCAGCCCTCTGTTCTCAGCACTGGCGGGATTATCAGCCACAGGAAGGAAAGAATGTGGTGCTGCCACCGGTCACCGATCGTCTCCGTGCCGTGTTGGTCAATCAGCATGGTATTTCACTCAGCGCCCGACAGGCTGAGGTTGCACTTTATATTCTGCAGGGACATTCATCCCTGTCCATTTCCCTGAATCTTGGCATCAGCAAAGAAACCGTGAAGGTTTTCCGCAAACAGCTTTATGCTAAGTGCAATATCAGCTCTCAGGCAGAGCTGTTCTCGCTGTTAATGCCGGTATTTTCGATGCTGTAAATACGAAATCACCGCCATAACCCTTTGGGGTTATATACCCCCGGATACGCTTTTTATATCGTAAATACATCGAATGAAGGGTTATCAGGGAAGCGGTTTATGGCGACACAACATGTTTCAGTCGATATTGATCACGTGGTGAAACGATATGGTTCGGTAACCGCGTTACATCAGATCTCACTAAACATCCGGCAAAATGAGTTTTTCACACTTCTGGGGCCTTCGGGCTGTGGCAAAACCACCCTGCTCCGGTGTATTGCAGGTTTTGAAGAAGTCAGTGAAGGGCATATCCGCCTCAATCAACAGGATCTGACGGGATTAGCGGCTCATGAACGGCCGGTGAATACCGTATTTCAGCAATACGCCCTGTTCCCGCATATGAGTGTGGAAGAGAATGTAATGTTTGGTCTGCAGCGCAGCGGATGGACCCGCCGGGAAGCGGTTCGCCGGGCAGACGATATGCTGAAACTGGTTCAGATGGATGAGTTTTCCCGCCGCAAACCCGCACAACTATCCGGTGGCCAGCAACAACGGGTTGCCCTTGCCCGGGCACTCGCCCCCCGGCCGAAAGTCTTACTCCTTGATGAACCCCTTTCCGCGCTGGACCTGAAACTGCGACAGGCTGTACGTATTCAGCTGAAAGAGATACAGCGGGAAACCGGTATTGCCTTCGTGTTTGTCACCCACGATCAGGAAGAAGCACTCACTATGTCTGACCGGATTGCGGTAATGTCAAAAGGTTACGTACAGCAAACCGGGTCCCCCAAAGAAATTTATGAAGCGCCCGTCAACCGGTTTGTGGCTGATTTTATCGGCGAAACCAACCTGCTGGATGTTGAAGTGCAGTCGGTGACTGACGGCAGTGCTCAGATCATTCTGCCCGGCGGCCATCCATTCTCCTGCCCTGCAGCTGCCAAAGTGAATCCCGGTACGGGTCATTTGTCCGTTCGCCCGGAGCGGATTCACCTGACTGAAGCGGTGCAGGGCGACCTGCAGGGAACCGTCATCGATCAGGTATATCTCGGGACAGACACCCATGTGCAGGTTGCACTGGCAGATGGCGGGAACATGACGGTCCGTATGCAAAATTCAGCACAGCTTACCATTCCCGATCCGGGCAGCCGTGTGGGCTTAACACTGGAGGCAGGCGCGGCGTGCCTGTTAACTGACTGATGGCTGCCGGTGCGTCTCCGGGCGCTCATGTCACCTCTGATATTTATCAGGGCAATGCCTTTCGTCTGATGCTGCCATCCTGGGTTGTGATCGGGATTTTTCTGCTGGTTCCTGTCATGTTAATGGGTATTTACTCATTCCTGACCAAAGAGTTTCGCGGCGGTGTGATCTGGGACTTTTCCATCGCCTCTTATGACCGGTTTTTCCTCGACAGAGGCCTGTTCGGCGATGAATCACCGACCATTGAGTGGACTTATATCAACATTTTTATCCGCTCGATCTATCAGGCACTGATGGCAACAGTTTTATGCCTGCTCATCGGCTTTCCCACCGCATGGTTCATTGCTACCCGCAGTGAAAGAAGCCGCCCGGTCTGGTTATTCCTGATCACCATTCCTTACTGGGTCAACCTGCTGATCCGTACCGTCTCGATGAAATTTCTGATCCGGGACAGCGGGCCGCTGAACGAGTTTTTACTCTGGAGCGGCGCCATCACCGAACCACTCGGGCTGATTAACACCGATCTTGCGGTCCAGCTGGGGCTGTTTTACAGCTATCTGCCGTTCATGGTGCTGCCGGTTTATGCCTCGGTGGAACGTTATGACTTTACCCTGTCAGAAGCGGCCGCTGACTTATATGCCGGAGCCTGGGCAACCCTGAGGTTAGTGATTTTACCTGTGGTGAAACCAGGGATTGTGGCCGGATGTATTCTGGTTTTTGTCCCTTCTCTGGGTGCGTTTCTGGCCCCGGATCTGCTGGGCGGGGCAAAGAATTTTATGATTGGCTCCCTGATTGAAGAACAGTTTAAAGGCTCGGCAGGCAACTGGCCGTTCGGCGCAGCTATTTCCATGATTTTATTAACCATTGTCATGGTTGTGCTGCTTATTTATGCCCGGAGTCAGCAAAAACAGGAGCAGAAGTCATGAAGAAAATGACCGACCTGAAAAGGTTCACCGGCTTTCGCACCATCACGCTGCTGTGCTTAGTGATTCTTTATGCGCCTTTGGTGATTGTTGCCATTTACTCATTCAATGCATCGCCTTCCATTACGAAGTGGGGCGGGCTCTCGCTGCACTGGTATCACGAAGTCTTTCACGGGCCTGATGCCGCGAAATTTGAAATGGCGGCGATCAACTCATTCCTCATTGCGGTATGTGCAGCCACCATTGCGACCATCATTGCGTTAGCCGCCGCAGTTGCCATGAGCCGGGCCGGCCGGTTTAAGGGCAAAATTGCAGGCTTCGCCCTGATTAATCTGCCTCTGATGGTACCGGAAATTGTTACGGCGGTTGCCAGCCTGGTGTTCTTCTCAGCCATTGGCTTTCAAGGCGGACTGTTCACGATTCTGATTGCCCACATTGTGTTCTGCATCCCGTTCGCCTATCTGCCGATATCTGCCCGGATGCAAAGCATTCCGCCGATGTATGAACAGGCTGCGATGGATCTGTATGCCACACCGCGGGAAGCCTTCAATAAAGTACTCTACCCGATGATGATGCCGGGCATACTGTCGGGATTTCTGCTCGCTTTTATTATTTCGCTGGACGACTTTCTGATTACCAACTTTGTCAAAGGTGCCGGAGTTGAAACACTGCCCACCGCTATTTTTGGATCGGTCAAGCAGGGGATTAAGCCCAATATTATGGCGATATCGACGCTCATGCTTGGTGTTTCGGTGATTTTTGTTGCCTTGTCCTGGATTGTCGGACGAACCGGACAGGAAAAATCATCCAATGCTTAACAGAGAATAACAGGGAAGATAAACGTATGAAAAAACTGACGATTGCATCAATGCTGATGCTGGCGCTGTCGGCACATGTACAGGCTGCCGGAAAGTTATCGGTTTACCACTGGTTTGAATATATGCCGCAGGAACTGCTGGATAAGTTTGCCAAAACGTATGACGTGGAAGTCACGATGGACACCTTCGACAGTAATGAAGCTCTGCTGGCATCCCTCAAAGCCGGGAAACTGGGCAGCTACGATGTAGCAGTGCCGGGCGACTACATGGTGAAGATCATGAAAAGCGAAGGCATGCTCGATACCTTCAACCCGTCTGAGCTCTCCAACTTTCACAATATCGATCAGCAGTGGCTCAATGTGTCGTTTGATCCGGGGCGAAAGAGCTCAATCCCTTACCAGTGGGGAACCACATCATTTGCGGTCAACCGCGATGTATACAAAGGTCCGATCGACTCTCTGGCAACCATTTTTAACCCGCCACAGGCACTGAAAGGCAAAATTAATGTGCTGGATACCGCCGGGGAAACCTTAACGCTGGCCTCGTTGTATTTAGGTATTCCGCAATGCAGTACCGACAAATCGCAGTTAAAAGCCCTGAGTCAGTTAGTCAACGGCGCGAAGAAAGACTGGGCTTCATTCGGTTCCGATATTGCCAAGGATGTGCTGGTTTCCGGGGATGCCGCCGCCGGGATAATCTGGTCCGGTTTTGCCACCAAAGCCAGAGAAGAAGGCGCCAATATTGAATACGCATTTCCGAAAGAAGGCTACATCGTCTGGATGGATAATGTGGTGCTGCTCAAAGATGCACCGAACCGGGAAAATGCCCTGAAGTTTATGAACTTCCTGCTTGAGCCGGAAAACGCAGCCGCTGTGACAAACTATGCGAAGTACTCTGCCGGGGTCAAAGGCGTCACACCTTATCTGGACGATGCGGTGAAAAACTCGCCGGAATCCAATCCACCCAAAGGTTCGAAAGGCGTATTTGTCGAAGCCTGTCCACAAGCTGTACAGGAAATGTACGACGCGATCTGGACCCGCCTGAAAAAGTAACCGGACAGGGAATCAACACCGATGAAAATAGGGCTTTATCAGAGCTTACCGACAGACGGGGATATCGAAAAAGGGTTTTCGGTTGTAGAAACCAGCCTGGTCGCGGCCGCCAGCGCAGGCGCTGAGATGGTGGTATTCCCCGAACTGTTTTTCCCCGGCTATAACCGTCCGGACCTGCACCGGAACCTGGCGCAGCCGGTGGATGGCGACTGGATCACACGCTTGTCAGAACTAACCCGGACTGTCGGCTGCGGGCTGACAATCGGTTGGGCAGAAGCGTGTAATGGCAAGGTTTATAACGCCGCGATTTGTCTCGACCAACACGGCCATACGCTGGCCCACTACCGGAAAATCCAGCTGTTTGGCGAGATGGAAAAGCAAAGCTTTACACCGGGAGATGCGTATCAGACATTTGAATGGCAGGGACAAAAAGCAGCCCTGCTCATCTGTTATGACATCGAGTTTCCCCAACACTGCCGGACTCTGGCACAACAAGGGGTGACGCTGATTTTTGTACCAACGGCAAACCCCGCCGGGTATGAACATGTGTCACGGATATTTGTACCATCACGGGCGGCAGAAATGGCGCTCACGATTGTTTATGCCAACTATTGCGGAACAGAACAGGGGCTGACATACGCCGGTCTGTCACTGATAGCCGGACCGGATGCCGCCCCGCTTGCCACCGCAGGATCTGCAGAGACCTTTCTGATTGCCGGTCTCTGTACACAAACAGCGTCAGAAAGCTTAACCACCCAGCTTTCTGATTATCAGGAGGTGCAATAACATGGCAATTCAGATTCCCACAGCAACAGACGCCGTTCTCGCGGCAGATGAATTTTTAATACAATCATTTGCCGATCTGAACGGATTAAAACAGAAAGAGATGCTCACCGTGATCACCGGGGCTGAAGGCTATTATGTCACGGACAGTCATGGCAACCAGCTGATAGATGGTATTGGCGGGTTGTGGTGCGTTAATGCCGGCCACAAACGTCAGGAAATTATTGATGCGGTTCATGAGCAGCTCAACACGCTCGATTACTATTCGACCTTCTATAACTTTACTCATCCGGCGGCCGCAAAACTGGCAGAGAAAGTCGCCCGGCTGGCACCGGGACATCTGAACCACGTCTATTTTGCCAATTCAGGTTCCGTCGCCAATGATTCGGCTGTCCGGATTCTGCACCATTACAACAATCGCCTGGGACGGCCCGGTAAAAAGAAAATTCTCAGCCGTACCGGGGCTTATCACGGCTCCACGCACCTGTCGGTCGCCATGACGACTCCGGCTTACAGCAAGGGATGGGACAGCGCCTCAGAACTGGTGCACCATTTACTGTGTCCGCACTACTGGCGTTACGGTGACAACCTCTCCGAGGCTGAGTTTCTCGATCTGCTGGTCGCTGATCTGGAAGTGAATATTCACAATACCGGCGCAGAAAATATCGCCGCATTTATAGCAGAGCCCATCATGGGCGCCGGTGGCGTCATTGTCGCGCCTGAGGGTTATCATGCCCGGATGGCCAGCGTCTGCGCTGCCAATGACATCAAATATATTTCCGATGAAGTAGTCACTGCATTTGGCCGGCTGGGACACTTTTTTGCCTCTGAAGAAGTTTTCGGCATCACACCCGATATCATCACAACAGCCAAAGGTATCACATCCGGCTATCAGCCATTGTCTGCGACCATTATTTCGGATGAAATTCATGAGGTCATTTCCGGGCCGGGTGAAACCTTCCTGCACGGCATGACTTACTCCGGTCATCCGGCAGCTGCCGCTGCCGGGCTGGCAAATATTGCCCTGATGGAGCGGGAGCAAATCCCGCAGCAGGTCCGGACAACCGGTAAACTGTTTGAAAACACCTTAAAAGCCCTGAGCAGTCTTGAACTGGTGGGAGAAGTGCGTGGCAGTCACTTTATGACCGGAATTGAGTTTGTCAAAGACAAAGCCGCTAAAACCCCGTTCGCAGAGCAGGAGATGGTTGGTACAAAAGTCGCGCAGGCCGCTCAGCGACGGGGATTAATCGCCCGGCCTTTAGGCAATTGTCTGATTCTGTCTCCGCCCCTGACGCTGGATGCACCCGTGATTGCCGCCATTGGCGATATCCTGCGTGAAAGTATTGTGGAGGTCAGTTCAGCACTGAATCGCTGACAACGGATGAATCACCGCAAAGAAATGCCGGGGCAACCACTGCCCCGTTGATTTGCAACCCGGCACAGGTAATTTTCAATACCAGTACCAGAGCAGCCAGCACAATACAGCCGACACGATCAGAGAGAAAGAGATGCGCTGCTCTTTTTTCACTGAGGTCGTCACCATCAGGCTGGCTTGTGTCATTACGATCGCGAACAGCACAAGTAATGTGAAAGTCACGCTGTTCTGAGAGTTATTCTGAATCCGGGCAGCCGAAGTTGCTGACTCAACAGACCGCATCCATTCATACGGATTGCGGGGTACCAGAAGGAATAAGCTTAATCCGCCAATAAAGACAAAATGTGCCGCCAGCCTGATTAAGAATCTCATTACGAAGCCCCTGTCTGTTGATGAAATCGTGGTAAACGTTATGCCATACCTGCTTTAATGCCTCAAGAGATTGAATAAACACCGGTTCGGTTGTCATCCGGAAACATTTCAGCAGATCACTATCATTATTGTTGTTTGCTCTTGATTGCCGGATAATATTTTTTTACCAACATAGCGACCTGCTGATAAAGTGCAATATCATAAGTACCAGTTTCAACGATTCCCCCGGAAATTGCCCGGATATCACGCTCGTTCCCTTTGTACCTGAAGACATCATGGAGGATCGATGAAAATATCGTTATTAGCGGACTGCCCGGAACAGGCTGCACAGGTTGCCCAATGGTATTTTGATGAATGGGCGCACAAAGATCCGGAAAGCACACTGGACCGTGTGAAGCAAAAAGTTGCACTCAGTATGAACCACAGCGAAATTCCGATCGCGTTTGTGGTCCATATTGAGGATGAGCTGGCCGGAGCGGGCGAAATAAAATACCGGGAATTACCGGACTATCCGGGTTTGAATTACTGGCTGGACGGTATTTATGTTCCGGTGAAGCTGCGGGGAAAAGGCATCTCGACCGCATTAATAGAATATGCCAGACAAAAAGCACATGAATTCGCGCTGCCTTCCTTAAATCTGCGCTGCGAAGCTCACAACGTGAAACTTTATGAAAAACATGGCTTTGAGGTCGTTTATACCGAACAACATAAGTCGATTATGAGTTGTGCGTTTGATGGGTTAAAGTGAGAGAAGGCGATAGATTTCGGATGTTTCGTGCATTTTAGCTGGAGTGAACAGAAAGAAACACCCGGTATGTTGGCAAGAAAAAATCGATGACGGTCCTACTGCCTTCAAAAGCACCGATAGAATCAGAATCAAGTAACAAAAACTATTGAATCTAACAGACATTCAAGGTGTTTTCCAAAACCTGAGAATTAATACCACTAAAAACGTTATTTTGTATCAATTGTGTTAACTTTTTCAGGAATAACCTCGATTGCTGGTCAAGACAATTGTTGTATATCACAATATTTGCATCAGGGATACATGGCAGATTCAATGTATCACCGACGTTTTTAAGCACCTGTCGATCCTCCGGTGACAATGCGTTATCGGGAAGCGGCACTACTCCCAGACCTGATTTAGCCGCAGTAATCATGGCATGTAATCCGCCCCCCTGAAAGCTGTGATACCATTTCACATGATGCTCCGTCAGCAACTCAATCACCAACTGACAAAGTCTGCATGAATCATGTAATGTAATTAAAGGTAAAGCAGGACCTGTTTCGAATAATAATTCAGAAGCATACCAGCTATAAGTGTCTTTCCTGACAGTTTCACCACCTCTTTTATCACCATCCTGACTAACAATTGCTATATCAATTTTCTTATTCTCCAGACAATAGAGAATTTTTTCAGACATATTGACATTAATATTTACTCTCAAACTTTTAAATTCATTCTTTAAATTATTTAAAATATCCAAAATATTTTCATTAATAACATGCTCACCAATACAAATAGTTAATTCCTTTAACTCATTACATTCAAAATATGGATTAATCGCCTGACGATGAGCTTCTAAAAGCACTCTGGCCTTGAATAAAAATTCTTTACCTTCAGGGGATAGGTAAACATGACGAGGTGTTCGGTGAAATAACGAGCATCCTAAATGTTTCTCAAGCCTCTGAACTTTAACCGTCACACCGGACTGAGTAACACATAGCGACTCAGCCGCAAGTGTAAAACTATTGAGTTCAGCAACCTTTACAAAAGCCTCAACCGCATGAATATCTAAATATAAAGCCATAGTATCACTATTCATCATTTCTAAAATTACGTTAACGAATTGTAACATAATTTTTAATTTGTTAAATATAGAAAAGAGGTTAATACATAACATTGTCAAAACATAAGTTAACCTTAATTTTATATTTCAATAAAAATAACTAATTGTTTTTTATCGAGTGAGTAAACAACATGACTTCAAAAACAAAATTTCTTCCATATAATCAGCAAACGATTAGACGGGCTCCCCAATGGAATAATTTCTCTACTGAGATGAAACACACAATCGAGGTATTAAGCCACGTACTTCCATTCAGAGTAAATCAATATATACTTGATGAATTGATTGACTGGGAAAATATACCAAACGATCCGATCTACCGATTAACCTTTCCTCATCGTGAAATGCTTCGGGAAGATGAATTTTCACAACTAAGTGATGCCATTCGCACAAAAAAAAGTACAGCGGATATCCGAACGATTGTTAACAATATCCGTTACAGAATGAATCCTCATCCGGCAGGTCAGCTCACCCACAATGTGCCTCGGCTCAATGGGGAATCAACCGACGGTTTACAGCATAAATATAAAGAAACGGTTCTGTTCTTTCCTGCTTCCGGACAAACATGCCATGCTTACTGCACTTTTTGCTTCCGATGGCCTCAGTTCGTCGGTATGGACGAACTCAAATTTGAAGCCCGCACATCTGACATATTGGTTGAGTACCTGAAACGTCATCCTGAAGTAACCGATGTGCTTATTACCGGAGGAGATCCCATGATTATGAGTGCAAAAGCGCTTAGATCTTACATTCATCCCCTTCTTATTCCTGAACTCAATCATATAAAAAACATTCGTATCGGTACAAAATCAGTCGCCTATTGGCCACAGCGTTATGTGAGTGACAAAGATTCCGACGATGTCCTCCGACTGTTTGAAGAAATCAAGGCTACGGGCAAGAACCTTGCGATCATGGCACATTATAACCACCCTAACGAGCTCCAGACCGAAGTTGCCCAGACTGCACTCAAACGAATTATCACAACTGGCGCAACTGTCCGGATGCAGTCTCCCTTAATTCGCCATATTAATGACACCCCTCAAAGTTGGGCATCACTCTGGACAACCGGTGTCCGCTTGGGTGCCATACCCTATTATATGTTTGTCGAACGGGATACCGGACCAAATGAATATTTTGGCATGCCGCTCTTCAAAGCCTGGGAAATATTCCAGAAAGCGTATCAATCTGTTTCAGGTCTTGCACGAACGGTACGTGGGCCATCGATGAGTGCTTTCCCCGGAAAAGTAATGATTGACGGAATTACTGAAATTGCCGGAGAGAAGGTGTTTGCGCTTCAGTTCCTGCAAGCCCGGAACCCAGACTGGGTACGACGCCCCTTTTACGCAAAATTCGATTCTCAGGCATCTTGGCTGGATGATCTCAAACCAGCCTTTGGACAATCATATTTCTTCTATGAAGAGTCGACGCAAAACATTCGCCAGGAAAACAAAATTAAAATTATTGCGGCATAAATAATTACAGAGGATAAATCATGCCCCCAATATATGAAGTTTATGCTCTGCGATATGCAGAGCATAGGGACCGTTTACGTAATGAAAATTTCATCTCTCATGATGAACATGATAACAGTAATATGCCGTTAGACTTTTATTGCTGGCTAATCAAAGGCGAGGACACTGAAATCATGGTTGATACCGGGTTCAGTGCTGAAATGGCAGCCAAAAGAAACCGTAATTACTATACCGCTCCCGAAACCTTGCTAAAAAAGCTCGATATCGATGCCAGACAGATTCAGTCTATCATCGTAACCCATATGCATTACGACCATATTGGAAATCTGAAAGCCTTCCCTAATGCGACATTACTCATGCAAGAAGAGGAAATGCACTATTGCACGGGTCGCCACATGCTACATCAGTTTGTAAGAGCACCCTATGATCCTGAAAATATAGCAAATGCTGTCTGTCGGCTGCACGAAGGAAAAATTCGCTACCTCAAAGCCCGGGAAGAAATCATGCCGGGAATTAAAGTTCTTCATGTCGGCGGGCATACTCAGGGATTACAAATCGTTATCGTTAACACAGCTCGGGGAACAATTGTACTCACCAGTGATGCAGCCCATTACTGGCATCATATTGATGAGTCGAGCCCCTTCCCTATTGTAAAGAATATCCCCGACATGCTTGCCGCACATCAAACAATAAAAACAATCGCGGGGACACTCTCTCATATCATTCCCGGCCATGATCCGAAAGTCAGAAGTGTCTTCCCCCGTTTTAACAATGAAGAAAATATTGTCCAGCTTCACCTGGAACCCCAAGGAGAAATCAATGCCTCTGAATGAGATTGCCATTATCGGTTTTGGCCCACGAGGGCTGAATGTTCTTGAACGATTCCTGGAATGCGTCACGACAGACGGAATTACTGAGAGAATAAATATTCATATCATTAATCCCGGCATTCCCGGTGAAGGCGTTCATCTATCATCACAGCCAGATCATATGCTGGTGAACACCGTATCATCACAAGTAACGATGTTCGCCGGTGATAGCATAGCACTTCAAAATGGCGGTGAGTCATTTACACAGTGGGCAAAAACACAGGGATATAAACGCAATAAAAACAGCTATATAAAAAGTATCGATGGTGAAACACTGACTGATATGGACTATTTGCCCAGAGCATTACTCGGTGAGTATCTCTCGGATGTCTACAGAAAAGTACGTCATATGTTGCCCCCAAATATCCAGATAATTGAACATCAAAAACTGGCTGTAGATCTGACGAAAGGAAAGTATTTTCTCATCACACTTGATGACCAGACCACTATTGAGTGTGACTTCGTCTTTCTGACAACCGGACATGGCTACCGGAAAGCGACCCAGACCGACAAAGAATTAAACGATTTCTTTATTCAGCAACGTGAAAAAAACCCGTCACTCCGTTATTTTCGTTCGCCCTATCCGGTCAGTCAGCTGGATAGCATTTCCTCTCAATCCCGTGTACTTATCCAGGGGTTTGGTCTGACCGCACATGATTCGATCTCAGCCCTGACAATTGGGCGGGGGGGGTATTATCAGAAACACGGGAGCACATTGGAATACGTAGCTTCAGGCACAGAACCCAAGATTTTTCTCTCATCCAGACAATGCCTTCCTTTTGCCGCACGAGGCATCAACCAAAAAGGACTTACCGGTCGGCATACAGCACAATTTCTTACCCCTGCGGTTGTAGATTCTATCCGCAAGCGCAATATCTCTGAGCAACAGCAATCTCAAATCGATTTCAGAACCCAAATCATGCCACTCCTGATGAAGGAAATGGCCTATGCCTGGCGATGTGCAACAAGCCAAAAGCATATTGAGCCACAAACCTTTGTCGCGACTGAACAGGAAGTAACACAGATAGAGCGTATATTGTGGCCACTGAGAAATCAGACCTTTGATAATTTCAGCGCCTATAAAACATTCTTCACCACGCTGCTTACAACAGATCTGGAACAGGCACTACTGGGTAATATGAACAGCCCACTCAAAGCATCGACAGATGTCTTGAGAGATGTGCGGGAAGCATTACGCCGGGCAATCGAATTCAGCGGCCTCACTCCCGGGTCCCACCGTTATTTCATGGAAAAATTCAATCCGATTATTAACCGGGTCTCTTTCGGTCCTCCACTCAGACGCAATCAAGAGCTGTTAGCGCTAATGAATGCCGGTATCGTGTCGTTGGGGGGAGGCCCTGATTCGTATATAACTTGTGACCATAAGAATTCGAGTTTTACTCTCACCACCAAGTTTGTCAAACAAAGACATGAAATACAGATAGATAGCATAATCTCTGCCCGGCTCGATAACTATTCTCCGATGACAGATTCAAGTCAGTTGACGCACAACCTTGTCGAAAAGGGCTTTATCACACCATTTAAAAATGGAGATTATCACCCTGGAGGTATCGCGATCGACCAAAAGCTGCATCCGATTAATGCAAATGGGCAACCGGAAGAAAACATCTGGGCAATCGGATTTCTGGTCGAAGGGGCTCATTATTACACTCATGCCTTGCCAAGACCTCACATTCATTCAAGACAATTTGACGATGCGGAAATTAGTGTCAGAGACTGCCTGAATCAATGTATGAGTTGTAACCACCCAGAAGAGAAAAATAGAGTGAAGGAAACAGCATGAATCATCATATCACTAAGAAACTGCCGTCTCCGGAAAAATATACAGACTTCAACAGCTACCTTAATGAAAACACATATCCGAAAGAGAACAGTGTAATTTGGGAGCAGCCGGAAATCTTAGAAGCATTGAATTCTGTAGATTTCTCCACAAGAGGGGCACTATTTCTCTCTAATCCGGGCAGTACCCCGCCCGGAGAAACAGTGAGTGATATATCACTCACTGTACAGGTGCTCAGATGCCATGAGCATACCACACCTCATACACATTCCTTCTGGCATATCTATTTTGTGATATCAGGAGCCGGTGAAATTTTACTGGAAGACGAAAAGAAACATTATATCCAATATGGTGATGTTATTTATATTCCAGCCTGGACATCGCACCAATTTATCAATAATAAAAGTGAAGACTTACTCTTATATGCCATTCAGAATTTACCTGAAATGGCTCAGAAAGGAACACTTTTAAGAAGTGATGGAAGCGATATTTATTCTGTCTTTTCAAAATGAATTTGTCATATAAAAGAAAGGTATCCGTAATGACTGAAATCCCATCGAATCAGGCGTTAAATACATCTAAAGTAATGACGCATGTTTTTCTTCCCTTTGCATTTGGGCATTGCACTTCATTTATATTCAGAAATATGAATGCGGTGCTGACACCATTTTTAATCTCTGAATTATCGCTGTCAGCCGCACAATTGGGTGTTTTGTCCAGTGCTTATTTCTTTTCTTTTTCATTAGCGCAATTACCTGTTGGTCTGGCTTTAGATCGCTATGGACCCAAGCGCGTTCAGTTAGTCCTTTTAGGAATTGCGGTCATCGGTTCCATCATGTTTGGCTGGGGAGAAAACTTTTCGACACTCCTGCTGGCAAGAATCTTGATAGGCCTGGGACTCGCGGCCTGTTTTATGAGTTCAATCAAAGTACTTTCATTTTGGATTCCTGACAGAAAATTGCCTGCAATCCATGGATATTTGCTTGCCGCAGGCGGATTGGGTGCCATGTTGTCAACACTTCCTGTTGCCTGGCTTGCTGAATTCGTGCCATGGCGGTCACTCTTTTTCGGCATGGCAGGTATCACTGTCATGGTGATGCTGGCAATTGCGACCTGGGTACCTCAAGATCCCGTCGAACATAAAACTGTCAAAATCGCCAGTGTCGCTTCATTGCTCGAAGTTTATAAGGATCGAGCATTCCGGAAAGTCATTAGTCTGTTGTTGATTCCTCACACAATCGCATTCGGGCTTCAGGGGTTATGGATGGGGAAATGGTTACAGGATGTCGGACATTACAATAATGCTATGACTTCCACCTACCTGTTCATCGGTATGGGGGCCGTCGTCGTTGGGTCACTTTCGGTCGGTGCAATAACGCAATGGGCCAGCAAATTCAACATTAAACCAATGGAAGTTGGCGGCATAGGCATTGCTTTGTTTCTGGCTATACAAATATTGTGTGCACTGAATATTGTGCCAATGTTGCCAGCTCTGTCAATTGCCTTCACCTTAATCGGTACCATTGCCGGACTTGAATACACGATCGTTGCTCAGAAAGTTTCCCCGGCGATGACTGGTCGTGCTGCAACATGTTTAAATCTGTTAATCCTTTTCGGTGCTTTTCTCATCCAGACTTGTTTTGGGATCATTATTGATATCTGGCCTCAGGATGCTGCTGGCCACTACCCACCGATTGCCTATCAGGTAGGTTTTGGTCTGATGATTCTGTTACAGACACCTGGTTTTTTGAAATGGCTGGTAGGTGTCATGAAATGTGGCACATTAAAATCCATAGGAGAAGAGCTATGAATCATATTGTTCTTTATGGCTGTCACTCCTCTTCTGCCACCCGAAGAGTAAGAATAGCCCTCAAAGTAAAACAAATAGCATATAAGTATATAGAAGTAAATCTTTCAGAAAATGAACATCTCTGTCCTGAATTTCGTCAGTTAACAGCACAACAGAAACTCCCCGTACTCCTTCATGATCAACACCAAATAACGCAGTCATTATCGATCATTGAATATTTAGATGACATCTGTCCAGAATATAAGCTATTGCCTGAAGACCCAATAGCCAAAGCATGGTGCCGAAGCTTTTCGGCAATATTTGTCGCCGATTACCATCCTTTAATCACACGCCGGGTAATAAAGAAGCTAAGAGATTCGGGCTTACCAGAGAAAGAAATCGCACAATGGAAACCATTGTGGTTAAAAGAATCATTAAATATCGCAGAAATTGAACTCAATAAAAGAAGCATTAAACATAAGTTCTGTTGCAGCAACTTAGTTGGCCTTGCGGACATATGCTTATATGCTCAATGCGAATCAGCAATCAATCAGGATATTTATTTAACTGACTATAAGGAGGTATCAAAAATTCACCAAAACGTCATGGCCGTCGTAAACAACTAACAGGCTCGAAACAGCTGGCATGGTTTTATAAATATTCAAAATAGTTAAACGCTCATACTGAATATTAACTGAAAGCATATCGCAGATAAAAATGGAGCCTGAAAATCATCAGCACACGATAAAAGTCAGTCATAAACGACCAGATATTATTCATTACAAGATCAAACTAACTTGGTAGCAAATTATGAATTACTTCAAAAGAATAGCTTACACGTTTATATTTATTTTTGCATATAACATGGCATATGCCGGAACACCTCCTAAAATCGGTGACCCATTAAAATGGCCAGCGCAATGCGACCATGTCCGGTTTTCTCATGAAGATTTGCGACTCGACCGATTTCCAGATCTAAACCCTCAAATTGCAAATGCAGCACAAAAGGATGCTATAAAAAAAATCAGCTCAGGTCCCCGGGGGTGTATTTTCGGCCCATTTTCAGTATTACTTCGCAGTCCGGAACTTCTTAACCGGGTTCAGATGCTGGGAGAGCATGTCCGCTTTACTTCCGGACTGCCAAAGCCGATTCGGGAGTTCGCAATTCTTGTCGTCGGCCGCGAAGCACAATCTCCTTACGAATGGTATATCCATGAACCTATCGCACTACGTTCAGGAATCACACGAAAAACAGTTGATGCGCTTGCGGCACAAAGAAAACCAATATCAATGACACCAGATGAAGCTATCGTCTATCAATTTGTGACAGAGCTGCATAATACTCATATGGTACAAGAAACAACCTACAACGCTATCAAAAAGCGTTTTGGTCAGTCTGGAGCGGTCGAACTCACAGCACTCGATGGCTATTTCATGTTATTGGGTCTGGAACTAAACATGGCAAGAACTCCTATCCCGGAGGATGTTAAGTTACCTTTCAATTACCCATGGAAATCCTGAAGCAACCCGGTTAAAAAAACATCACTCTATCCATGGGTTCCGCTGCGCTTTCCCTGGCGCGGCGGGTCTGCTTACGATTCAGACTAATACCCGCTAATGGAACATGTTCAAGAATTCTTATTTAGTTCACCAAAAGGAATGGAATAATTATGTCCTTGACTATAACTGAAGATTGTATCTATTGTGATATCTGTCGGCCAGCCTGTCCCAACAGAGCCATTTCTGCCGGCGACGAACTTTACGTCATTAACCCCAACTTGTGTACTGAATGTGTCGGTCATTATGATGAACCTCAATGCCAGTTGGTTTGCCCTGCAGAATGCATTCCACGCTTACCTGAATTTGCCGAAACAAAAGAGCAACTTTGGGAAAAGTACGAGCGTATTTCTGTCGAGATTGTCAGTTAACCACACTATCAGCAGTTACCCGAAGGTAAGTTTACACGATGATTCACCGGATGAACCCTTCTTTCTGGTTCATCCGGTGAATCATTCTAAACTCTGAAAATCTGCGCAAGTTTAAACGACTTACACCCTGAGGATTAAGACTACTCTTAAAATTCAGGGCCAGGATGCTCAGCAATGATAGATGATAATCGATGTTCCCTGGTTACAACCCAATGCAACTTTTCAATCAATTAATCCTGCATCAATGATTCCTGACCAGTGGAAATGATACACAAATATCACACAGGTGCCGTCTTGGGTGCAATCAGTATAGCTTGGTTTATATGTCTCATCTTTGATCAGATAACCGTTTTCAAACCCATTTCAGTTTTTGATGCGGTTCAGGCGGCAACATGATCTGAATCTGATCATCTTTGCTCACGATGCCTCCGGCCAGTACAATTCCCATAATCCCGGCTTTGCGGACGACATTTCCCTGTTCATCCCGGTCTAAAACCTGTGATAACAGCCCTTTCTCAAAATTTTCTATCTGAGGGCAGGGATTACGTAATCCTGTGATCTGAATTTCAGCACCACTGGGGAAACGGAGAATCGTGTCTTCAGGTAATGCCAGTAAATCAATACCTTGCGTGGTAATATTTTCTCCCAGCACTCCCGGAGCAACATGGAAACCTTTTTCTGAGAGTTCCTGAATCAGTTCATGATGAATCAAATGAACCTGACGTAAATTGGGTTGCGTCGGATCTTTTTTCACTCTGGAGCGATGCTTCACGGTTTTCCCGCGGTGTGCATCGCCTTCAACCCCTTCCCCTTCGATCATCACAATCGAGTCGGTCAGCGTTTTTGAAAACGTATGCGTGACACTTTTACTGACAGAGATAACTGTTGCCATATTCTTGCTCCTTGTTGGCTTTCATGCCCGTGATGATAACCGGAAATGATTCGATAGCGCATTGATAACATGTTAAATATTATGCAATGCCCGTGACACCACAATGACTATCCGGCTTTTCCCCGGTTATTTTTTTGATCGTTGTGCAGTCATCGTAAAAAACGCCACTGATTCAATATCCCCGCCAACAGGAGAACTGAGTTCCAATGGGTCAAGCTTCATTCCCGACCAATATGAAAAACACCCACCTCCTATTATTCTATTAATTGAATATTATAAAAGAGGGACTATCCATGTTATTCATAACCAACAGAACGCCACAAGAGTCCGCGGAATCAGAGCAAGGGCGAACAATCAGCTTTGACTGCAACAATACTTCAGTTTCACAGAATATCTACTTTTGTGAACGACTTGGCGTACATAAGTATAAAGAGATGATGAAAGATAAATTTTTCAAATATCTCAAAGAATTAGAGGATCACACACAGCTATTGTTGTACATCCATGGGTTTAACAACAATATGGAACCAGACATTTTTCGCAATGCAGCCAAGCTTCAGGACTTACTAAATCAGGCACTTCAGAAATCATCAAAGAATGAACCCGCATCAGTGCTGGTCGTACCTGTGATTTGGCCATGCGATGACAATCCGGCACTTGCGCTTATTGATGACTATTGGGATGACCAGGATGCCGCAGACTGTAGTGGGCCGGGATTCGCACGTCTTCTTGGTAAGTTTGACACTTGGCGAAAAAGTCCGGAACAACAGGAGATACCATGCTTCAGAAGAATCAATATACTGGCTCACTCAATGGGCAACAGAGTCTTAAAAAACGCTTTGAAATTCTGGGCAGATAAATACTCATCAGGTCAGATGCCTGCACTTTTCAGGAATACTTTTCTGGTTGCAGCAGACATTCCAAATGAAGCTTTAGAGAAAGGTGAAGATGGCCGCTACATCGTAGACTCAAGCAGGAATGTCGTTGTGTATTATGCAAATGATGATTTAGCGATGCCCGCCTCCAAAATAGCGAATATAAAATACATGACGCTATCCAGGCGAATGGGCATGACAGGCCCTGAAACCCTCAACGTTCTGCCTGAAAAGGTCAAAGAGGTAGACTGCGACGATTTCAATAATGAATTCGATATGAAGGGACACTCTTACTTTTTAGACAAAGATGATGGAACACCCAGCCCGATGATCAGGCACATGGCGGACGCTATCGCATCCGGTCGCGTCAAACCAAACAAGAGGAGTTACAGATTACGCAGAACTTAAGATTTTATATGCAGGAGTCATCCAGACTGGCTCCTGTCACATCCACAACGCCGGTTCCAACAGCCCGGCGTCCCTCCCGAATTTCGAATAATACTCCCTTTTTCAACGCTGAATAATCAACATCTGGATACATCAGTTGTAAAGTCACAGAAAATGCCTGACCCGGCTGTATGTCTTGCGGTATATCGATGAAGCGAACAGCAAGATAGCGCCCTTCCTCCGGAATGACTATATGTGGCGCGTACCCCGTTCCGACAGGCAAACTTGCGCGGCCGCCTTCCGGTGCCGGTAAAAAACAGACTGTGGATTGAATACAGTTCATCATTTTTAAATCACCTCAGCCTGAAGGAAATCAGATTTTAATATGTCAGCTGATAAAAGTGACGACGTGTCGGACTACACCCGGCAATTTTTGCAAACAGAGGAAATAATATTCTCGCCGCGCCATCAATCTCATCAAGCGGAGGAACAACCCAGGGCCGATCATTTTTATAATACTCGTCAACTGAAAACCAGCCAGGATCGCATCCATGTACCGCAAACCGCTGGCCGGATTCAGTCATCAGGTCAGACTTTCTGGCTAAACATTTTGTGAGCATGTGCAAAGCCGCCTTGGCCATATTGGTTTGAATATGCAAATCTTCTTTCCGGGTTTTAAATATGCCTTCTCTGGCATGAACATTAATAATGTAGGGTGACACCCGCGATTTTTTTAATAAAGGCAAAAAGGTTTGAATCAATATGACCGGTGCAACAGCATTAATCCGATAGCATTCTTCGGACTCTTGTTGCTGAAAATCCGTTAAGCGGACATGCCAGCTGTTGGTGAAAGTATGGTCAACAAATTTAGGGTCGCCATAGCGGTTCGTTTCTTCTGACTGCGGCGAGTCACCCGATGCATACAGTCCGGCTTTATCTCTTGCCCGAATCGTTTGCGCAGCACAGTTGATGAGAATATCTAAGACCTTGATTTTATGTTGGGTAAACAGTGTGTCGGCCAATGCCTCTGACTTCGCGCGGATATCCTCAGTATCGAGATCCAGTTCTGCTAAAATCAGATTGTCCCGCCATCTGTCGTAGTCATCATACTTTGAAAACATTGCCCGGGCCGCCTGCGTATTGCGGGTCGTGACAACCACGCGGTGACACTGAGCCCGGAGAAGCTTCAGGGCAATCTGGTGTCCTAATTTAGTCCGTCCGCCTGTGACCAGAGCATTGTGCTGCTTCAGAGGCCGGCTGAAATGCCTGAACTTTTGATTCAGCTCACCACATTTATAGCAACAAAACAGATATACAGGGTGAGGATTTCGCACCAGCTTATGGCACTGATAACAGCGCATAAAGTGGTGGTTTGAAGGTAAGCGTAACCGATTAGAGCGATCAGGATGAACCGTTCGTTCAAGTTCATCCAGCTGATGGCAGGTTGGTTGCAACTGGCGTGTAATACTGTTATTGATGCTAGCTTCCTGCCCGCTGCACCCTTCCGCTTCGATAGCAAAGTGTTTGATCGCCAACTGATAAATATCTTTCTGATTCAGTTTTATATTCTTTTTTAAAAACTGTTTGCTGTCCTGAGTACCGTTCAGAACCATGGGAATGCCATATTTAGCGCTGTATTGGCTCAATTTTACACCTGTGTTGATCAATGATTTTTATTGCCTGATTTCAGGGGGGTTATTACTCTCGGTGAAGCCGTGCCCGGCAAACCAATTCCACCAGTTTGTTCAGCTTCTCCGCTTCCGCGGCCAGATAAATCAGCTCTTCTTCCGTGATTTCATAATGCATCGAATAGCGCGCATCGATATACGCCCGTTGCAGGCGGCGAAAGCTGCGGCGGTGGAATTTATCATCCATCGGGAAAATATCGGCAAAAGCGATGTCTTGCTCTGCACAGTATTTTTTCAGCTTTTCGATATTGTGGGTTTTGGGCAGGTAATTGGTCAGGGTCAACAACGTACAAGCGAAATATCGTTCAGCAGCCTGATGAAGTTCAAAGGCAGCTTTAGGTAAATCCTTTCGGTCCATACAATGACCAAAATCAGTGATAAAAGATTGAGCACTTTTAAACCAGTGGTCAAAATGCCCCTGCGCAACCTCCCGCCGCTCTTCATCTGTCAAATCCCCCGGTTCTGCCAGCGCTTTTTTATTGGCATCAAACAGTAAAATGCCTTCGGTCCGGATATCCTTAAAAAAATAATGACCTTTTTGCAGCTGCTCGTTCACGTCTTGTAATGTATGAACAATTAAGCCCAGCGGCGCGCTTTTGACTTTGCGTTCAATCTGCTCTTCCGCTTTGTGCCAGACGATATCTTCATCCGCCAGTGCATGGGAATTGACGATCACCAGAATGTCGTAATCACTGACATAACCATTGGGGATATCACTCACCCAACCGCCTTTGGCATGGCTGCCGAACAAAATAATTTTGTGGATTCTAAACTCACGCTTCGTTCCCGGCTTCCCGACCAGATAGTCATCCAGCGTATCGCGCAGAATGGTTGAGATCTGAGCCAGTTCATGCTGCTTTCGTTCAGGAAGATGGTCGAGGGAGGTTTTCATCGGTGATTGAATTTTGGCGAGTCAACAATGAAGGTATTTTGGCCGGGGTGCGGGGAAATGTCTATGGTTTTTATGAGAGTTTACTCTCCTTTCTATTTCTGATTGACACAACAGTTAATCGTGTAATAAAAAGTAAAAATCCGCCTTCTTAGAAGGCGGCTTTGGTTTACAGCCCCCTGAAAGGGAGCATTCTCGCGCTGTTAGTTCATCTTCAACTCTAACTGCGCCTCGTATTCTTGATCTTTCTTATCTTGGTGTCTGACGTAACGTCTGATGATTTCTTCATTTACGCCAACCGTATCGACAAAGTAACCTCTTGCCCAAAAATGATTTCCCCAGAGCTTCTTTCTTATATGCGGGAATTTGTTAAACAACCGGATTGCCGAACGTCCTTTCAACATCCCCATCAACGTTGAGATAGACACTTTTGGTGGAACTATCACAACCAGATGAACATGATCTTGCTGAACATTTAGTTCCAAGACCTCGCAATCTTTCATATTGCATAAAATATAGATTGAGCGATAAAGCTCCTTACCTACGTTACCTTTCAGGATCTTGAATCTGTATTTCGGCGTCCAAACTATATGGTATTTACAACGCCAATAGACATGTGATGAACTTCTATAGTCGCCCATGTTTTTTGTTTCCTCTTACTTGTGGTGAATAAGAGGTTTACTTCTAACATGGGCATTTCTTCGGGCAATAGCCCCAAGGTTCAATCACCACCGCCCAAGGCGGTGGTTTAGGGATGACAATCAAATTATCGTGTGGTTCTCCCTTGTTATTTGCTGATCTGGCGAACCCGAACAGCAGATTACATTGTAATCCTTTCAACGCGTACACCTGAAATTCACGTAGCACCTCTTCATCATTGGATATGTTCAATCTGAGTATTTTATCTGCGTCGTTTTTTACTGCGATGTTTCCGCTTTTCACGGCCTCTACGGACCCCGGAGGACTTTATTTCCTTCGGCATTTTGGCTGTTTCTTTTTTATATGATGGTATCGTCTGTCGGGCATAAAAATCTTTCAGACTATTCTGATACTCTTTATCCGTCATAGATGTAAATGAAGGAATCTCTTCAGGGTGCATTAATTGATATTCACGGGATGTCGGGTCATTGTGCCTGCATGTTTCTAATACAATGGAAAATGGCAAAGGTTTAGTCACATCCATAAAAACGACTAACGTTTTCCACAGTTCATCACAGTACTCCCTTCCGGCTGTTCCTCCGAAGGTATAAAGTTTTATCGTATCTTTGGGAGTTAAAAATGGCTTATGACGTGGTACTAATTCCAGACCATGATGTGATGGTGTTGTGGTTTTTCCGGTAAACCTTCCCGGCTCATAATGAATATAGGCATTAAAGTCAGTAAAAAGGGATTCACAACTGGGTTCTCCCTGATCGTCAAATCCTGTCACTTTCCCGGTTATTCGATTAAATTCAATAACTTTTCTTCTTGCTGTCCAGCCGGTATTCGCTGATTTACCTGAAAATAGCAACGCTATATTGAGTATTAATATCAAGGGATGGATGTTCAGAAGACTATGAGACGTCACAATATTCACCACATGAGCCCAGCTAAAACAAATGGTATAAGGAAAATTTGCATACCAGAAAAATTTAAGAATCCTGCGGGAAATACCCATGATATAACGGTATTCCGTCAGTGTTTTTTCATCCCATTCAATAACCGCTTTACCGTATTTATCCTTAAACCGTCTCTCATTCCAGACACTTGGTTTAAATTCCATTTGCTTCAGCGTATGAGTGGGTACAATTGTGGATGGCGCTTTAAACTGTAATCTTGTATAGATAAACTTTTGAACATGTTCAGCAATATAATACGGGTATTTTGGTGCATAAATTCTATCGTCTTTTTCTAAACGTTTAATCACCTGATAACTGATAAAACTCAGTGCAAAAAATATTATACCTGCAATCAATAAACCGCTATATCTGAATGATTCTCCCGCATAAATAAACAGAGAATAAATTGCTCCTATAAAGGAAAATATGCATATTATCTGCGCTGCCGCAATCGTATAAGCGACCGATTTTGGTACAGGAATCAATTGAGAACGGTCAACTTCTTCAAGCTCATAATTTTCAGGCTCTTGCCCTTTCCAGGCGGTTTCAGCGTAATAGGTCATTCGTTATTCGTTTATTTCTGAAATTGCGCAAAACTACTCACTCACGCCGAAAAAATCAAGTACATCAATAATCCAATGCTTCCACAATAAAAACGTCTTTGCATCTTTTTGGCGCTCACCAAAATTACGTGGTGTGTGCGCGTTCGGGATCACAAAAGCCTGCGGCACAACACAAAACAAAGCCATTGAACCGAAAGATCCAAAAACGACAAGCCAAAATTGAAATTGAAGAGAAAATTTGCCCGGACGGGCTTAATTGTGATGCTGAAACCATAAGATGTCCCAACGCCATTATTAAAATCAAGATGTTATAAAGCCTTTGGCATGGCTGCCGAACAAAATAATTTTGTGGATTTTAAACTCACGCTTCGTTCCCGGCTTCCCGACCAGATAGTCATCCAGCGTATCGCGCAGAATGGTTGAGATCTGAGCCAGTTCATGCTGCTTTCGTTCAGGAAGATGGTCGAGTGAGGTTTTCATCGGTGATTGAATTTTGGCGGGTCAACAATGAAGGTATTTTGGCCGGGGTGCGGGGAAATGTCTATGATTATATTTGAGATTTTTAGCTATGGTGGATGGTTTAACGTAACTTCTGTCGTGGGTTTGATGCGCCAGAAGTTATTCAATTTCAGTAACTTTATAGAACGCTCACCACTTCCTTTTGCTGAGCGGCAAAAGGAAGCAAAAACGCTTTTTTTTGGCTCTAAATACTTATATGGACACCGTCCCGTTTCAGGTAAAACAGCTAATCATCAAACATTAAGTTAACTGCAATCGAAACTAACACCAAACCAAGAATAGGCAGTAGCACCCCCTGAGGTGCGCGCTCTATATAAGGCAGGTTTTCTGCAATTAATAAGCCCCACTCCGGTTCTGGGGGTTTCACTCCAAGACCAATAAAACTCAGTGACGTTAAACTTAAAGTAATCACAGGCAGTCGAAGTAATACGTGCCTTATTAGTGGCGGAAGTACATAAGGTAACAAGTAATAGCGCAACACCCGCCAGTGCTTAGTGCCCCAGGTCGGCGCTAAATGTGTGTACGGCTGGGCTCTGGCTTCCACAAGCAAACTGGAACAGTGTGCAGCTAAAGGTGCCCAGGAAACTAAGACGATAGCAATCAGAGCACTGTCTGGATTCATCCCTGTCAGACCAGCGACGAGCAAACCTGCAATGATGTACGGTATACCTTTTGTTATCTCAATCAACCCTTGACTGAAACGACTAAAAAATCCCAGTAACAAACCAATCACAAAACAGAGAAATGTCGCCAACAGACCCATCTTCAGGGTCGATAGCATCCCTCCCCCAACTCTCGCTAATAAGTCACGGCCAACTGCATCGGCACCGAATGGTGCAACAAAGCCTGGTGGTGCTAAACGACTATACTGGATCAGGTATGGATCACGTAACAAAGCCCAGGCAACACAGCACGCTAATAAAACAAAAATCGCACCGCTCACCGCTCGTTTGGTTTTATTCTTCGTAAAGCGAAACGTACTATGGCTACTGATAAGTTTACCGCTGGAAACACTATGACCAAGTAACCAGCGTTGGAGTAAAATACTCACGCTGCTGATCAGAATCGAAAAGACCAGTAGTACCAACAACCCAGCCTGTAATACAGGTAAGTCTTGTGACTTAGCTGCACCTAAGATCAAACGGCCAATGCCAGGGATAGAAAAAACTTGTTCGACAGCAACCGCGCCCCCGGTCAAACCAATCACTATCATGGCGATTTGGGGAATGAGATTACTCAGCGCTCGCCACAGAGCAAAACGCAAAATTTGGAATTTGCTCACATTGGAAGAAAGCCAGGTGATAACCCAAGGCTCGTTCAATACGCGTTTTAAGCTGTCACTGAGTAATCGACTGAACAACCCACTTGCTGGCAGAGCCAGAGCAAAACTTGGTAGCCAGAGGTTTTGTACCCCTCTCCAACCAAAAGGTGGAAACCAGCCTAACCAGATAGAGAACAGTAAGATCAACAGCGCGGCGACCACGTATTCAGGTAAAGAAACCAGTACCGAGCTCAAACTATTGTGGTTGTTGTCGAGGCGGTTCTTTTGCCAGCGATTGACGGTATAGAACACACTAACGGTACATAGTACAAAGGTCATACCGAGCGCACTCATCATCAACAGTAATGAGGTCTTTGCGGTATGCTGAATACTTTTCATAACGGGTGAGCCATCCACCCAAGAGATACCAAAATCACCCTGTAACGCTAATCTGAGCCACTCCAACAAGCGCTCATAGGCACTACGGTCTAATTGCAAGTCATCACGAATCGATTGCAGAGCTTCAGCAGTCAATAACTGATTAGCCCCTGCACGTGCGCGCAAAATCGCCTGAGCAGGATCGATGCCGGCAATATCCGGCATTAATCCAACGAGAATAATCACTGCACTAAGGGCGACGATACGTGATAGCCAGGGCATACATGCGTTCAAACCCGAACGCATGTAAACAGGAAACACCATCTGATTAATCTGCCTGAGTAAACTGGTCAATGAGACGACGCTCACGCGGATCGCGCTGAACACCTTTCACTTTCGCGCTCTCCCCTTGAATAACACGTTCGTGCAGAAGCGGAATAGCAGCATATTGCTCAAGAATTTTATTCTCTACATCAATGATCGCTTTTTGACGTAATTCACCCAAAGGTTGACGATCAGCATATTTTAACGCGGCGTCAACTTCTTCTGAGCAGAAAAGACCTAAGTTAAATGAGCCTTTACAGCCATAATCACTTTGCATGTAAGCAACTGGGTCACCAGAATCCAAAACAGTTGCACGCGATAGTAAGAATGCATCAAACTTGCCCGCTAACGCATCGTTTTCAATCTGGGCATATTCACGAATATCCAAATCAACCACGAAACCAACCGCTTCTAATTGCTGTTTAAGCAGTACCGCTACTTCTGGCAGCTCAGCACGATCAGTAAATGTACCAATAGTGATCTTGTCACCATGCGCTTTATATTCCCCATTCAGTTCAGCGCGGGGATTTTCTTGTCGAACGGGTTCAGCCCAGGCTAACGCAGGACCTAATAAACCTTTTGCTAAATCGGCATGATTTTCATAAACCGTTTTGACTATTTGCTCACGATCAACCGCTTGAGTTGCAGCTTTACGCATTTCAATCTGACTAAATACGTCTGACTTGTTGTTCAGGTAAAGCGTATTAGTGCGAGGCATTGCCACTTCGTGCAGTTGAGATTGATCCATCGTCGCAATTTGTGATACCGGTACAGCTTCTACTACATCCGCTTCGCCAGTACGAAGTGCTGCTGCACGTGCAAAACCATCTGGCACGTATTGAGCGAAGATGCGTTCAATTTTAGCCTTTTCGCCCCAATAGCCATCAAAACGTTCCAGCTTAGCGCTGCTTGTACCATTGATTTCAGTCAGCACAAACGGACCTGTACCTGCTTTTGTTGGTACAACACGACCGTTTTCCTTGTATGCCGGGCCCGATAAAATGGCTAGCTGTGGACTAGATAAACGACTTGGTAACAATGGGTCATTAAAAGTGGTTTTGATATCAACCGTGAAGTCATCCGGAGCACTAACCTGCCATTCGATACCGTCTAAGATACGTGGCTTAGGTGCTGCATCCAACGCTTTTTGTAATGAATTAACCACAGCTTTAGCGTCTAAAGCAGAACCATCATGGAATTTAACACCCTGGCGGATCTTAAATCGCCATAAGTTATCATCAACCTGATTCCATTCGGTCGCCAGCATTGGTTGTGCAATAGACTTATCACTAAGGTTTACGAGTGTTTCTGCAGTACTCCAACGGGATAGTTTGAACGCATCATCCGACAATGGTGACAGCCCGGTTCTTGGCGGTTGCAGCATTGCTATTCTAATTTCCGACACTTGTTTTTCTACTGCGTTTTCTGCGTTTGATTGAGTTTCACCAGAATCAAAACAACCTGTCAGTAAAAAACCTAAAACCAGCGTCAATGCTAATTTAGGGGTATTAAGATGCATAAGATACTTCTCCGATAGTAAATTTATTGTTGCGTTGTTGAGCACTTAGCAGCGCTTTCGTTATAAAATGGGTTGGATGACTCATTAAACTCTGTGATTCGCGGTGTTCGACAATACGGCCTTTATCCAGAACAAGGATCTCATTGCACAACGTCTGCGCCGCATCGAGATCATGAGTCACAAGAATCAGTCGCATGTGACGAGATTTTTGAATCTCAGCAAATAAGTCAATAATTTGCTGACGACTAACAGGGTCAAGACTACTGGTCGGCTCATCAGCGACGAGAATACATGGTTCGACAATCAATGCTCTTGCTATCGCAACACGCTGCGCTTGTCCGACAGACAATTGCTGAGGATTTCGATCCAACAGTGACAGGTCTAAGCCGACATCTTGAAGTACTTGCTCTGCTTTTTCGTGTTGCCTGTGCTGACCACCGATATTATTCAGTGACTCAGTGAGGATCTGACGAACCGTGTAATAAGGATTTAAGCTCGCTTGCGGCTCTTGTGGGATCAGTTGAATGTGTTGACACAATTCATGACGTTGTTTCGCAGAGCTTTTAGAAAGCGGATAACCACAAACATACACCTCGCCCGCACTTGGCTGTCTGAGACCAAATAGCAGTTCAATCAAAGTAGATTTACCTGCGCCAGACGGGCCGACGATGGCTATGTTGTTGGTTTCTATTACTAAGTCTAATTGATCCAGCGCTTTAAACGGTTTACCACCCAACCAACGCAGTTTGGAGTAATACTGTACCGTCACTTGTTCAAAACGAACTTGAGCAGACATAGGTTGATGTTTCTTATTCAAAACAGGTTCCAATTCCAGGTTAAGGAAGTAACTTTGCCAATTGTTGGCAGAAAGGATGTTGGCTTTGGGAAATGGCATGCCACGGTTCGCCATACGCGACCACGCTGCTATCAGCAATCACCAGAATTTTATCGCACGCCAGAGCCGCTGAGAGATCATGAGTGATCAGCAGTCCACTGATATCACGCTGTTTGACGCTGGTATGAAACAGCTTAAGAATTTCAGCTTCGGTGATTGGGTCAAGCGCACTGGTTGGCTCATCAGCGATGATGAGATTTGCACTACCAAGTAAAGCAATGGCGATACAAACTCTCTGACGCTGACCACCTGATAACTGGCCAGGATACAACTTGAGTATCGAGGCTGGTTCAGCAAACCCCAGCTGATCGAGCAGAGACAATACCGTCTCTCGGTTTGCTGAATTTAAACGGGTTTTGTTGCCAGTGAGCGCTAAACATAACTGTTGCCCTACTGATGCCAAAGGATTGAGCGCTTTTAAAGCGTCCTGGAAAATAACCGCCGGACGTTGAAATGCCGAACGTTGCAGCATAGCCAGCCCGCAGACTTCAACCGCATTTAGACCGACGCTACCTTCAACAGAAATATCGGATGGCAGAAACCCAGCGACCGCTTTCGATAGCATAGACTTACCAATACCCGATGGCCCCATAATGGCAATCACTTCGCTTTGGTATAGATCGAAAGAGATATCACTGAAAAACGTACGTTTAGAATCAGCGAGGCAAAGTTTATTGACAGAAAGTATAGGTTCAGGCATCCCGGTCACAACGCAATAATGTAATAATATAACATTGCAATGTTATCACGAGAGTCTGGCGAAGGGAACTTCACCTCAAAAGCATTGTTGATTAACCTGACCAATATGGCATTAAGAAAACAAAACGGCCGATGCAGAAGAGTGTAAAAGCCTGCGGCGTAACAAACAAAGCCGTTGAACCGAAAGATCCAAAAACGACAAACCAAAATTAAAGAGAAAATTTGCCCGGACGGGCTTAATTGTGATGCTGAAACCATAAGCTGTCCCAACGCCATTCATAAAATCAAGAGGTTATAAATCTACTAAAACCATAAAGTGTCCTGAAATAAAGGCATAAGGTCCTTTTTTGCCACTATCCGGGTTTCTGTTAATACCCAATGTAGAAAAATTACAAAATGAATTACAACATGAGCTATAGGATCCTTATCGAGACTCATTTTGGGACAATTCCAAGTTACAAACGGGATCTGTTATTCCAAGTTACAAACGGGATCTGTTAGGGTTCTTTTCAGATAACAATAAGTATGTCAAATGATGATTCAGTAAAGGAACATTCAACCTATTGATAAAAGAAGCCGCAGAATTAATAATACTGCGGCTATAGCACTTTCATCTACATCTAAATTAGTTGTCTAGTAATTCTCAGCGCAAGAGTCTTATCACCAAGAATAATTTAAAGAAGCATTAAACGAGCGACCTGGGTTGTAGTAGTTTGCCGTACCAGAACCTACCACATACTGCTTATCCGTTAAGTTGTGTACGTTAAGTGACAGCTGAGCAGACTTCGAAATTCGATAGGCAAATGCCGCATCAAATAGCATTGCAGCTTCACTTTTCTTCGTGTTCGCCGCATCAAAGTAATATGAGCCAACATAACGAGTACCTAAACCAATATCCATAGTTTCGATTGGCAACGTGTAGTAACCCCAGAAGGAAGCGCTATGGTTTGGCACGGTGGCAAATTCATTACCATCTAGAACCGCACCACTACGAGTACTACCGCGAACCACTTCAGACTTCATGTAAGAGTATCCACCAGTGACATTGAAGTTGTCTGTAATTTCTGCTTTTGCTTCCAAATCAAGACCACGAACACGCGTCTCGCCGATAGTCTCACGTTCAATTGTGCCGTTGTCCTGAACAATCGCCATAGTGACGTCATTCTTCTCCAGATCGTAAACCGCAGCAGAAAACAGCGCATTCATACTCAGTGGTGCAAATTTAACACCCACTTCTAACTGCTCGCCTCGCTCAGGTTTTACACCAATACTTGGTGGTGCTACCGATTCAACCTGGCTGATATACGTAGACCACTCTTGCGTCACTTTTACAGTAAAGGCGCCGCGCAGAGAAGTTTCGGAGAACTCATCGCTTGAATAGCTATTGCTGATATCGCGACTTGCTAAATCCATGTAATCGTGGCGAGCACCCAATGTCAGGATATATCGGTCATCCAAAGATAAGTTTTGCTGAATGAACACCGATTTTGTAGTCTCATCCTGATCATTTTTACTGTAAGGAGCGCCAATCGTCGGACTGCCTGAATACGAAGGGCTATCGATGTTTATACTGCTTGTCGTCCCATAAACTGAGGCATCCTGGGTGGAGGCATCACGATACTCTAGTCCAATCAGGGTGCTACTATCAACACGCTCAAAACTCGCATCGTACTGTAGAATGGTGTTACCAATAAGCTGCTCTGACTGTGTATCGGTTCCGAAATAGTAACGAGCAATATCGCTCCCCGTTCTTCCTTCGTAATCATACAAATAGACATAACCAAAATCGTCTTCTAGCTTGCTGTAACGCAAATTACCGCTTAGAGAGATACCATTGTCAAAATGATGAGCAATTTGAGCGGTAATGTTGGTGCGTTCTACATCGTGCTTGTTGTAGTCAGGTTCACCGTAGAATTCACTGCGGTCATATTCACGGTCTAATGGATAACCACCACTGTTCGGTGTGGTGTCTCGGCCAAGATAATCAACGATTAGAGTTGCCGTAGTCTGTACAGATGGTTGCCACGTAATACCTCCCATCACAAGCTGAGAGTTGTCTTTTGAATGATCATATTCAAGCTCACTGTCTTTGATTTTGGTGGTAAAACGGTACGCGACGGTTTCGGATTCATTCAGTGTGTCGCCAAAATCCAAACCAATCTCTTTATTGTCGAATGAACCATACGCAACATAAGTATTTCCGAAACGCTCAAATTTAGGTCTCTTGCTGACAAAGTTCACTGAACCACCCGGATCTGCAGGGCCAAACAGTGTTGAGTTTGCTCCGCGAATCACTTCAACTCGCTCATACGCATAAGGATCTTCACGTACACCTCGCATCGAACCGAGTGTCATCCCGTCGCGATAGGTTGTAGCCTGATAACCACGAATCTTAAAGTAATCGTTACGATCGTCAGAACCGTAATAATCAGTCACCAAACCCGGTGAATACTGCAAAATTTCTTCTGTCGTGGTGGCGTTGCGCTGGTTTATCTCTTTTTCCGTGATAACCGAAACTAATGCAGGCGTATCATGTACGTTGGTTGCAACCTTGCCGCCAACCCACAGCTCTTCTGCAACCGTGGTATCGGCATTATTTGCAATTGGTTGCCCATAAACCGTAATGGTGTTTACACGGTAAGCTTGGTCTTCTTGAACACTATCTTGAACTTCTGAATAAACAGAACCTGAATAAGAAAGAACAGGAACAAAACAAAGAAGTAAGTGCATCGCACTCCTACGTTCCTTACTACTTCTGATATCTTCCATTTTTAATAATCCTATACTGCTAATTTTTATTGTTATTTCATACTATTGATAATGCAAATGATAATGCTTACTATTTGTAATAAATTAAATTGATATATAGTTATCAACCGATGCCGAGAGAGAAATAGCCTGATGGAGCTACGCCACCTTAAATACTTTTTAGCTGTCGCTGAAACACAGAACATTCGCTTAGCGGCGCAGAAAGTGCACGTTACCCAACCGGCCATATCAAGAAAAATCAAAGAATTAGAAACAGAACTAGGCGTACTATTGTTCGATCGTTTACCAAAAGGATTACGGCTAAATCGCGCAGGGAAAATCTATCAGAAGCAGTTAGGCGCCATAATTAGGCAAATTGACGACGCTAACGAGCGTGTGCGTCAGTTTACCCATACGGAATATGGTTCTCTGGCTTTGGGCGCTCCTGATTTTGTTCTGTGGGAAGGGCAAATCAATCAGTGCGTCAATCAGTTCCGTCATGACAACCATGATGTTGAACTGGAAGTCTATTCCGATACACCTATGGTGCTACTAAAACGGCTAGAGCTAGACCAAATCGATGGTGCCTTTCTTTATCATTTCGCAGAGTTGTCTTCGGAGTACTCGGTACAACCTATCGCACAGGACAAGTTAGTTCTCGCGTATCCTGCCAGTTGGGGAAAAACGCTATCACCTTCAGCCACGATTGAAGAACTTAATCTGTTGCCTTCAGTTGGGTTACCAAGAAGCGTTGACCCTTACTATTACGACTGGCAAGAAATCCTGTTCAAAGAAATTGGCTGGTCACCAGAAGTGACCCAGTGGGCGCACGGCGAAAGCACCATGTTAGGTTTAGTAGCGGCGGGCAATGGGGTGGCTATTGTCAATGAACGACACTTTACCCGACCATCAAATATGCTTTGTTATACACCGCTGGATGTATTACCCCACACATCACCACTAAGCTTTGTATATAAAAATACTTCTGATAATCCGGCTCTGATGGAGTTTCTGCAGCTACTGTCCAACTAACTGCTGTCTTTGACGTATCCGTTATTTCAGCTTGTGCCGACCGATTGGAATCATCATAGGAATGTTCGAAACCGGATCGATAATGATGTGGTTGTTCAAACCAAATACCGCCTGAATGGTCTCATTGGTCAGCACACTTGAAGGTTCACCGTGTGCGTGAACCTGTCCGTTGATCATCGCCAGCAGATAGTCTGAATAGCGGGCCGCTAAGTTAAGATCATGCAAAACCATCACAATAGTGATCCCGCGCTGTAGATTCAGGTCCACCAGCAAATCCAACACTTCCACTTGATGAGTCACATCCAAAAATGTCGTCGGCTCATCAAGTAACAAGATGTCCGTCTCCTGCGCTAGCGCCATGGCAATCCACACACGCTGACGCTGCCCGCCTGACAGCTCATCAACTTCTCTGTCTATCAGGTCAGTAAGCTTTGTAACCTCCAAAGCATTAGCGACCGCTTCGTCATCTTTACTATTCCAACGAGACATTAAGCCGTGATGCGGATGACGCCCACGACTGACAAGATCACCGACAGTGATCCCTTCTGGAGCTATCGGAGACTGAGGCAATAAACCCAAAGTGCGAGCTAATGCTCGTGTTGGGCTTTTATGTACCGATTTTCCATCAAGCAAAACTTGACCGTTTGAAGGCGTTAATAACCGAGATAGGGTTCTTAACAGTGTGGATTTACCACAGGCATTTGCCCCAACAATTGAAGTGATTTTTCCCGGAACAATCTTAAACGAGAGATCTTTTACTATCGTTTTTTCGCCATAACCAGCAGACAGCTGCTCTACTACAAGTTCATGAGCTTTGGTCACAACGCTCCCCCTTTACGATTAACGCGAATAATTAAATAAATAAGATATGGAGCACCCAACGCACCCGTGATAACCCCAACCGGATAGCGGCTTGGAAGAACAAATTGTCCGATGTAATCTCCAGCTAACACTAATACGGCACCGATCAGCGCAGCAGGAACGAGTAGAGATCCGTTAGAACCGACAATGCGAGCAGCGATAGGTCCGGAAAGAAAGGCGACAAATGCGACAGGCCCAGTAACGGCGGTCGCGACCGCAATCAAACCGACGGCACAGACAATAACGGTGATACGCGTGAAGGTGACGTTAACACCCAGCGCCGCAGCGGTATCGTCCCCCATTCTTAATGCTTCTAAAGACTTAGTTTGACTCAGCAGTAAGCCACCGAAGATAACCAGTGATACCAACAACGCTACACTTTGATCAAGTTGTACTGAATTGACACTTCCGGTTAACCAACGCATCGTTTCTTGTAAATCCCACGATGACGCTTGCGACAAAAGGTAAGCAATATAGCTTTCAATCATGGCTGAAACGCCAATACCGACCAAAATCAAACGCGTCCCCGCCACACCATTTTTATAAGCGAGCCCATAAACAGTCAGGGCAACTGCCAAACCTGCCAAAATGGAGAAAACCGCAACGGCAGAGCCATCCATATTAAGAACTATGATTGCAAAAACTGCTGCAGCGCTGGCTCCAGAACTTACACCCACAATGTCTGGGCTGGCTAATGGGTTACGCAACATGGTCTGAAATGCGACACCCGCTAAGCCAAAACTCATCCCAACCAGTAGGGAAATTACCGCTCTCGGTAATCGCAAATGCCCAACGGTAAAACTCGCACCGGGAATATTCTCGCCCTGTAATACCTTCCAGACGATAGATGGTGGAGTATAAGATTGCCCTAACACCAACGTTAAGCACCAAGCTGACACCGCTAAAATGGTTAAACCAACAATGATTAGAGCCCAGCATCGCATACGTTGCTGACGAGCTTTTTTCACCCTTTGTAATAGAAATAATTCAGCGGACATCATAGTTCCCTAACTCGCTGACGACGCACTATCCAGATAAAAAATGGCGCACCAATAAACGCAGTTACTACGCCAACAGATAATTCACTCGGACGGGAAATGATTCGCCCAACAATGTCTGCCAGTAGAAGCAGACTTGCACCACCTACCGCTGAGAAAGGCAACAACCAGCGATGATCTACACCCACCAATAGACGGCAGAAATGCGGCACAACTAAACCGACAAAGCCTATCGGTCCACAAATTGCTGTTGTCGCACCACAGAGCAGTATTGCGCCAAGTCCAGCAGCACTTCGAGCCAGAACCACATTCTCACCCAAGCCAGCAGCCAGATCGTCCCCCAGTGCCAAACTGTTTAGTTTTCTCGCGGTTAATGTGGTAATCACTAAGCCAACGATCAAAAAAGGCAGCACAAGTACGATGATTTCAAATGTCGCACCACCGACACCTCCTATCTGCCAAGAACGAGCCCCACCTGCAATATCATTGCGTGGTAACACCACCGCAATAGTAAAACAGGACAAAGCCGCTGACGTTGCAGCGCCAGCTAACGCTAACTTAAGCGGTGTCGCTCCACCTCGCCCCATAGAGCCGATGGTGTAAACAAATGCGGCAGTCAGTGCTGCTCCCAGAATTGCCATCCAGACATAGCTCTGAATTTGATTCATCCCAAACCAAGCCAATCCGATGACAACAAAAAATGAAGCTCCAATATTGACGCCAAGAATGCCAGGGTCTGCGAGCGGATTGCGAGTGACACCCTGCATCACAGTTCCCGCTAAACCTAAAGAAGCACCCGCAATCACTGCCAATACGGTGCGAGGAATACGCATAGCAACCGCTGCTTCACCTACGGTATTTAGGTTTCCTTGAATAGCACTGAAAATTTCAGCCCAAGAGACTTCTCTCGTCCCTAACGCGACTGAGAGTAGAGACAAAAGAAACAAAACGACAAATAAAACACCGAGAGTCACTGAACGCGATAGTTCAAAACCCCACAGCGAAAACTGATTACTTTTGGAAATAGATATACTCATTGCGCTTTGCGTGCCGCCGCAGCCAACGCTTCAAGATAATCATCCAAAACCCAAGAGATGGATAACGGGGTCGGATTGGCAGCAGTGGCTAGCGGTCCGCTACCAAGCATGACAATTGAACCATGTTTAACCGCATTCATTTTTGCCATCAATGGATTATGTAAGAGTGGTTTCAGTAGCTCTTCTCCGCCATAGGTAACGAAGATATCGACATCGTTAAATGCGTCGATTTGTTCAATACTGGCTTCACCTGAAAATTGTCCTGAATGACTCAAATCGCTAATGCTTTGTGATGAGAGTAGATTTAAGTCACTGAAGAATTTCACTCGCGTATCGTTGCCAGTGTAAAAGTGAATCACACTCAGATCCGTCGGATCTAAGTGGGTAATAAACATCGCGGACTTGCCTTTCAGCTCTGGATATTGTGCCGCACGTGAGGCTATATCTAGTTCAATACTCGCAATCAGATTGTCCCCTTCTTTCGACATCCCCATACCAGCACTGTTTATACGGATCATACTTCTCCAGTCCGTAGACCAAGGTGCGTTGGGGTATGCCACCACTGGTGCAATCATACTCAGCGTTTCATAGTCGGAGCGACTCAAACCAGAATACGCTGCAAGAATCACGTCCGGTTGCGTCGCAGCAACTGCTTCAAAATCAATACCATCACCTTCATCAAATAGTGTTGGCGTTTGTGCACCTAACTTATCTAAGCGTGCTTTTACCCAAGGCAGCACACCATCTCCATCATCATCACCGAATTTCGCCGCAGCGAAACCAACCGGTACTACGCCCAACGCAAGAGGTACTTCATGATTCGCCCAAGCAACCGTCGCAATCCGCACTGGCTTTTGCTTGATGATCGTTGTACCAAAAGCGTGCTGAATTTTAATGGGATACCTAACGCTATCTTCAGCCCGACTGATTGTGGTGGTTAAAGAGAAAACTAAAACGGTAAAAATGGCTTTGAGATTTAACATATGGTGGCTTCGATTTTGGCGTCAACTTTATTACAGCGGCATCTCGTCCGAGATGGCATTTGACTCTGTCCTGTGAGTTAGAACATGATAATGCAAACTAATTTCAAATGACACTAAGTATCATTTACAAATAGTTTACGACTGATAACCAAAACGAAAGTATAAAAACAGAGAAAGTAAAATGACTCAAATAACGACACTGGAAGAACTAAGAGAGCTCTATAGCACACCTCATCCACTGGCTATGGCTAAAGACATTAAACACATTGACCAGCACACTCGAACTTTCATTGAAAACAGCAGACTGTTTTTTCTCTCGTCTACTAATCAAGATGGATTTTTAGATATCTCTCCACGCGGCGGTGATACAGGGTTTGTCAAAGTTTTGGATGATAAAACACTGGCTTTCCCAGACAGCCCAGGCAACAACCGTTTAGATACCTTAACTAACCTCATCACCAATCCCAAAGTAGGCTTGCTGTTTATAGTTTCTGGTGTCGAAGATGTGGTACGGGTGAAAGGTACAGCCTCTATTCATATTGATGACGAGATTCGAGATCTATGCCTTGACGGAAAAACCAAGCCAAAATTGGTGGTTAAAGTCACTATAGACTCACTGCTTTTCCACTGCCCTAAAGCGCTGATGAAGTCCAAAATTTGGAACAACGAATCCTTTGTAGAACGAGAGTTTTTACCTTCTCTGCTTAAGATTATTCAGGATCAGCAAGTCGAAAAAGAACAGCGAGACAACTAATTGTAGTTACCTCTAAAAGGGGGTAAATATTTCCTATAGAGGTAATCTGTAACGGTAGTGTAAGCCTCCACATAATATGGCAAATAAGGAATAAACCGGATTAAGTCGGAATTTGTGAGACAAAGCCAGTGAAAGTAAGGGATTGAAAAGAGAATTAATTCGTAAGCGCTTAATACTCCACAGACTTCAATTGTGAAACAGAACTCCGCATCATGTCTGCCGACATGATTGATGGAGACTAAACACTATGGCTTCCCTTAACCCCCATATCTGGCTGAAACATATTGAATCCTGGAAACAATCCGGCATGACGCAGGCACAATACTGCCGGGAACACCATCTCAGCGCTAAAGCTTTTTATTACTGGAAAACCAAAGCACAACGCCACGAAAAAGCACCGGAGCAAAACACCCCAACAGTCACGGCGGGTTTTGCCGTCGCCCGGATTGAGCAGACAATGCCAACAACCGGGCTGTCGCTTTCTCTGCCGGGCGGGGTGACCATTCATGACATTCAATCTTCCAATCTCTCTACCGTTATCCAGTTACTGGAGGCACTGCAATGAGCAATATGACACTGCGTCCTGACCCGGCACTGGTGCAGGTCTTCCTTTATCGTGAGCCGGTGGATTTCCGTAAATCGTACCGCGGTCTCAGTGCATTGGTTGAGCTGGAGCTCGGGCATAACCCGTTCAGTGGTCATCTGTATGTCTTCACCAACCGCCAACACAATAAAATCAAGTGTCTGTTGTGGGAAGATAACGGATTTGTCCTTTACTATAAAGCGCTCGCCGAAGAGAAATTCCGCTGGCCGAAACCAGAAGAAGAGGTTGTCACACTCACCGGACAGCAAATCAACTGGCTGCTGGATGGCTATGATATCTCGTTGATGAAAGGCCATAAAAAATTGCATTACGAGGCGCTCTTTTAGCGACATTGATGTTTAATTCTGATATAATGAATACCTGTTAAAACAATAGCTTAAGGTATTTTTAATCGTGACTTCTTCTGCTGACAACCGGTCTGAAATTGAGTGGCTTCGTGCACAGTTAGCCGAAAAAGAAGCACAACTTCAGTCTCAGTCAGAACATATCGCCATCCTTGAAGAAGTCGTCCGGCTGCTGAAAATCAAACGCTTTACACCTTCGAGCGAGAAAACCAACCCGTCTCAGTACCTGTTGTTCGATGAAGCCGAGCTGGTCACTGACCCTGAGCTGGATGCGCACGAAAAACAAGACCCGAAGAAAAATACCTCCCCAAAACCCCGCGGCCGCAAACCACTGTCAGCTGATTTACCCCGCGAGCAAATCTTCCTGTACCTGACTGACGAAGAAAAAATGGGCGCCAAAAGCACCTTCTTCGCCAAAGTGAAAGAAGAGCTGGACATCGTGCCAGCCAAAGTTCGTGTACTGGAATATATGCAGGAAAAAGCGGTGTTCTCAACCGGTGAAGGGCAGCACATCATCACGGCCGCACACCCCAAACATCCGCTGCCGGGGTCACTGGGCAGTGTGGGGCTGATTGCCCATGTGCTCACAGCCAAATATGTCGATGGTCTGCCCCTTTACCGGATTGAAAAGATGCTCAGCCGTTATGGCGGGGATATCTCCAGAGCCACGCTGGCAAATTATGTGATGAAATCCGCGCAGGTGCTTCAACCACTGGTAAACCTGCTGCGGGATTATCAGAATGCCGGGCATCTTATCAATATGGATGAAACCCCGGTTCAGGTACTGAAAGAGCCGGGTAAGGCAGCAACCTCTGATAAATATATGTGGGTGTCACTGGGTGGTCCGCCGGATAAACGCAGTGTGCTGTTCCATTATGCGCCTTCCCGTGGCGGAAACGTTCCGGTTGAATTACTTGAAGGATTTAAAGGCTACCTGCACACCGATGGTTATGCGGGGTACCATGCTGCCTGTGAGAAATACGGGCTGACCGCTGTCGGCTGTATGGACCATGCCCGGCGTAAATTTACCGAAGCTCAGGCAGCGCAGCCGAAGGGAAAGAAAGCGAAGGTCAGTCAGGCGGACAGGGCGCTCAGCTATATCAACAAGCTCTATCATATTGAAAGACAAATCAGTGACCTGAAAGAAAAGACAGAGTATACGCCGGCGCAGGTGGTCGCTTACCGTCAGCAACACAGCGTACCGGTACTGGAAAAACTCAAAGCCTTCCTTGAAAAATATACCGGAAAAATGCCGAAAGACAGCCTGACCGGAAAAGCTATCAACTATATGCTCAATCAGTGGCCGAAGCTTGTGGTTTACTGCACTGACGGAACGTTGCGAATCAGCAATATCTTAGCGGAAAATGCCATCCGCCCGTTCGTGATTGGACGTAAAGCCTGGTTGTTCGCCGACAGCTCACAGGGCGCGAAGGCCAGTGCGGTCTGCTACAGCCTGGTGGAAACGGCAAAGTTGAATGGTCTGGAGCCATATGATTATCTTCATACTGTCCTGAGCAAACTGCCCTATGCGGAAACTGTTGAACAGGTTGAATCTCTTCTTCCGTGGAATATCGCCAGAGGTTAAATCCCCGGGTTGTTGGGTTCAATGGTGTCGAGTATTGAGCGCTTACATTAATTCCGAATTTAAAGAACGTTTAAAATGGCAAAGAACACTTCTTTTTCAGCTCAATTTTTACTCACCGCACCAGATAAAATGGCAAAAAACGTATCTTATTATAGGAGTAAACGAATCTAACCTATTGTTACTAAAACAAAATTAATACAATTTCGTAAATGAGCAGATCCGATTTAACTTCTCTGGAATCGGATCACTGATCCGATTTCACATAAAAAATTAAAAATCAGATAATTAAGTACAAACATGATCAATAAATAAGCTGTTGTATTTAAAGGCAATTCAAATCTTCCCTTCCTTCTTCAATTGCTCTATACGTTCATTTGCTAATTGTTTGATCCACGTAGCAACAGAAGGCTTACCACGAAACATTGCATTATCAACTTCGGCAGCTTGCTCATATTGTTCTTTCAGTGTTCTGGAAAGACGCATTTCAAATCGTTGTAGGTACAGCTTTTCATTATCACTTGACATATGTACGGACATAATATTAAAGTAAGTATGTACGGACATAGTACATAATCAAGACTCTATAAACAAGTCAGCCCCAACAGTGCGGCAACACCATTGGGGCTTCACCACAACTGATATAAGGACTATCAGCTATGGATAAAACTAATCCTAACACTGTTGTTAATCACAGTGTACAAAAACATCTGCTTTGCTCTGGTAAAAGCCCCTCTCCTCTTTTGGCCTTTATAGGAAAGCATCTCCTTACCGATCAACTGATACAGGGAGTAATGTAGATGAAACGCGAAGATTATGATTTAAAAAGTATATTGCTTCAAGCAAGCGCTGTAACAAACGCCTTGAGATCAGCCCTTGAAGAGGACAGCGATGAGCGATACCGAGTTGCATTTTGTATTGAAGATCTGATTGAAGCAGCTCTAGAGAAAACATCAGCCCCGAAAAAGGCCTGATACATCGTAGATGCTCATCCCCTTTTGTTATTCCAAGAAAAAGTAAATGAATATTCGTCAAGCCATATGGGAGTATATAAGCTCCCATCCTAACTGCCGTGCGGAAGACTTATCAGCACATCTGGATATCCCAATTACACCATGTAGAAACGCGATTCACGGACTCATTCAAAAAGGTCTTATTCATAAAACGGATGGCACCGGACATGTAGGACGCCCGTTTAAGTATCAGGTCTCAACCGATGAACCGCCAGTATGGGGAAAATCTCCGGGTGGTAAAATCAAAATTCGGAGCAAAAAAACCAATCGTCAAAAGCTATGGAATAATATGAAAATCAGTAAAAAATTCACTGTATCTGACTTATTATCCACTCTGGAAATAGGTGAAAACACCGCAAGAAATTATCTGACTTACCTTGTAAAAGGCGGATATGTGATAGAGAAATCGAGAGCACCAAATAAGAAACGGCTTAGTCCATCTTCGGGTAAAGAAATTGAGTGGTTTCTCATCAAAGATACAGGCAGGTTAGCACCTATTGTTCGTCATGATGGCCTGTGGGATCAGAACGAACAGAAGTTTTATCCGTTTAAATAATGTTCAAACAAAAAAATCGAAAAAAACATTGATTATATATACTAGCATGTATAGTAACTTCATTAAGGAATCATTATGGCAAAACCACCTTCTTCACCGTCTCATTCTACAGCTCTACTACCATCAGAAGCCGCTATGCTTTTACCGGATAATATTTCAGTTTCAATACGCGGCGGAAAGAGAATAGTTGAGGGTTATAATAATGAAGGCGAAAAAATTGTAATAGAAACAACTATAAATAATGTTTCATCCAATACCAATAACGGATTTAGAAGCCAGAGCATGACTATTTGTGACAAGCTTACAGTTGAGGAACGCCGGGATCTTGTACATGAAATGTATAATGAAGAAGGCCTTACTCAAACTGAAATTGCAAAGCGGCTAGGCGTTTCTCAGAAAACAATTTCAAATGATTTATTGAGTTAAAACTTTAAAATTCATAATATCCGCCTATCAGAAATTATGCTTTGGTAGGCTTTATTTTTACTAATAATTTATTTTCAAGAATAAACTTCCCTAATTAGATAAACGAACGTTATTCCGGCTCACCCAATGTAATTCTATATATTTGTTCAAAGAAACAGCACAGGTAGATTTCTTATGGACAATTACTTAACAAAAAAAATCATTGATAAAGTCACCAAAGATCCCTCGATAATCCATAATTTTCAAGAATCCGGTGTAAACTGGCCAGATGAATTAAGTGGCTTGTACGAGACACTAGATTTATTTCTTTCCGATTATGAATCAGTCCCGGAAGAAGCACCATTATTATTAACATTATTAATTTCAGATAACATCGGTGGAATTCAATTCTATCTACCTAAAGCAAACAAAATAAAACAATCTCTAAGAAATATTATCATACAGAATGAATTCAATGGTTTTAACACTCATGATTTGGCACAAGAATATCATTTGTCAGATAAGACGATAAATGAAATATTAAAGTCAAACACATTAAAAAAAACTTGCCATGAAAACACCAAGTATTTTTCAATACGAAATATAACACCACCATCATCACCAAATAAATATTGGGATAAAAGTGTATTGGAATTTTATAAATTAGTACAACAAGCTTTATCAACCATTGGTATGAATGAAGAAGCAAATGCAGTTGAAGTAGCTTTTTATCTGATGCAGTCATTTGGTGGTTGTCAGCGTTATTTTCCCAAAGCAGATAAAATACAAGAATATCTAACATCTATATCTATTTATTCAGAAAGGAAGAAAGGTAAGTCAGTAAATACAATCGCTAAACTATATAAAAAATCTCCTAAGACAATTTATGAGATATGTGCTCGTATGGAAAAACACTCAATTCAGACAGATGCGATGCAAACTTGAGTTAACCAGAAAAATTAAGCAAAGCATTATAAGCCCCTGTAATAACCTCTGAACGACTTAATAAACTAATGTGTACATTTATTCCAATGTAAGCAATCACTACAGATAATTGGTTTTTAAACGGCTTTTAAACACCATTTATCATTGTTTGAAAAACAGAATATAGATATACGGTCAAATTTAACTCAAAGGCATCTAAAATGAACAATGAAAAGATCGTAACAGCGTCACTCAGTGAAACAACTTCATTATCGTCCAGAATTGAAATTCTTCCGGTGAAGGAAATAATAACAACAAATGACGGACGAGCCTTCAAATTAACAAACCCATCTGCTGTCGTTATTAATTCTAAAAAAGAAGGTATCGATATGCTGGTTGATTATGAGCACGACTCTTTAAAAAGTGAAGGTTCAATGCGTGGTGTTGCTGCGGGATGGATAAAAAAACTATCTTTGACTGAATCAGCAATTATTGCAGATGTAAGCTGGACTGCTACAGCAAGAGATAAAATTCAGCAAGGCGAGTTTCGTTATATTTCACCGACATTAAGAACAACAAAAGACGGAACCATTGTAAGCATTAGAAATGTCGCCCTCACCAATGAGCCAGCGCTTCCATTAGAAGCAAAACTATCTCATCAGCATAATAACAACAGTTTATCAGCAACTAATATAGATACCTCTTTATCTACTCCGACAGGAAATGAATTAATCACTGCCCTGAAGAAAGAATATAACCTCGAATCAGTAGACCAAGATGAAATTGAAAGCGCACTAAGTCGTGCTGCCAGAGCAGTAGAAGATGATGTAAATGAGGCCAGGAGAAAATACATATTTCCGAGAGCGATGGAAAATGAGCTTACCCTTATGCGTCGCAGCTTTGGCCCTGAGAAATTCAAACTCATGACTGAAAAGCTTAGTAACTGCGGTGTTGGGTTTGCACACCTACATCATAGGCAAACAGATGGAATCAAATTTCTACACAAGAGCTTTGACGACCAGAGAACGCAGGAAGAAAAACTAGCCTGTAAATTAACCGGAACAACCAAAGAAGAATTTTTAAAAGTAAAGGATAGAGACTAATGAACGATCTAAAGTCACGGGTAATTGGTGCATCAACAGCCTTTAATGCTCGCTTTGATAAAGGCGTAGAACTCGCACTAACAGACTATACAAAAATAGCCACAGTGATCCCTTCTCAGACATCAACAACTGGCTACGGTTTTCTCGATAGATTCCCAAAAATCAGAGAGTGGCTAGGAGACAGAGAGATCAATAAACTTCAGAACCACAACTACCAGATACCTAACCGTAAGTTTGAGGCCACGATAGGCATCCCCCGTGAAGACTATGAGGATAATGACTATGGTAAATATTCACCGGTATTTGAAGATATGGGGCGGGAAGCATCCGAGTTTCCAAACGAACATATTTTTGGATTGTTGAAAACTGGTTTTACCGAACTTTGCTTTGACGGAAAGCCATTTTTCTCTGATAAACATCCCGTAGGAAGGGGGGAGATAAACCAAAGCAATTTGTTTTCTGACGGCACAAAAGCTAATGGTTCAGCTTGGTATTTGATTGATGCAAGCAGAGCATTAAAGCCTCTGATTTGGCAGGAGCGAACCAAGCCAGAACTGGAAGCAAAAAACAATCCGGCAGAAAGTGATCATGTGTTTATGCATGATGAAATTCTTTATGGTATTCGGGCGCGTGGTAATGCAGGGTTCTCATCCTGGCAACTAGCAGCAGCGTCACATAAAGCACTCAATACAGATAATTTTAATGCTGTCTATAAGATGATGACATCTCGCAAAGACCACCAAAACAGACCAATGCATATTCGTCCGACGTTGCTTATTGTTCCGCCCAGCTTGAGACAACAGGCATATGAAGTGGTTCTGAAAGAGAAAATTGATGGTGGAGATAGCAATATTAACTTTAACATCGTTGATGTTTACGTTTGCCCTTACCTTGAATAACAACTAAACACAGGCAGAGTTACAGTCAGGTAAACCAATCCGTTTATCTGGCTGGCATTGACTGACTCAATTAACAGGTAATCTAAACGATAAAAGAAACTCTTTGCCATTTTACCCGTTCAGACTTGCCAAATTTCGCGGCGGGCGACACAAACTTAAAAACATTCTTATTGGGAGAGGGTTTTCGAAGGTTTCAAACGTACATAGAATGCCTCTTAAATGTTGTAAAAAAACAACCAAATTAAGTTTAGGACATCTTATGGGTTTTAAAAGGACACTTTATGGTTTTATTAGGACAGCTTATGGTTCAGCGACAAATTGGGCGGAGACCCCAGCCACATCCCGGCACACGCGTCGCCTGCTGTGGCTGCTACCTTCCGGTCCTGACCAAGTTCACAAGTTAGCGTTGCGGGAGGACCAAGGCCTCCATAGATTCGGTGTTTTCAGCGATTGCCGAAAGCGGGGGTGATTATTAATCATCGCCCCCGGCATTGCAAGCGCAATTCTCTGAAAACGCAGCCTGCCGCATTCAACCGCGCAGGGATTAAGCGATTTCCTGTGATTTACACGGGCTCAGGCCAGTGGCGATCACGGCTCTCCCATACTGTTTTGGCTTTCTCCAGCGACTCTGCCACCGGCAGTTGTTCTGTCAGGCGCAGCATCACGGCAATGGTTCCAATAACGGCCGCTTCTCCGTAAATATCATCAGCCTCCCCGCGCCAGAGCGGAATCATCTGTTGCGGTTCCAGCGCTCTGGGCTTGGTCTGCGTGCGTGTCAGCAACGGCGGGAAATCGTCGGTGACCAGCTGGCCGTCGAAACAGCTATACAGAGTAAACGCCCGCTCCGGGCTGACTTCCACTTCGCCGCCATCACCGCGGAAGCAGGCGACACCGGAATCCCCGGCCAGTTGCGCGACTTCAGCATGGCGGGCATCAAATTCCCGGTGAAAGACACCATGCAAACTGTACGGTGCACCTGCCGGGTTCAGCATCCGGCTCAATGTATTGGCACACGAGCGCAGACTAAACAGACGGCGGAGCTGAATCAAATCATAAAGCGCCGGATGAATGTGGTGTAAATCCATATAACAAAAGCCGCGCTCAGCCAGTTGCTGATTTGCCTGAGCCACCGTGGTTGCCACCGGCCAGCCGAAGGCCTGCCAGACTGCGCTGAGATATAAACGCTGCGACTCCGGCTCCTGCGTGCCATGCAAAAAGATTTTATACCCTTGCTGCGCCAGCGCCATCACCGCCAGAACCAGCCACGGCAGATGTCGCCGTTTACCGGCGTAGCAGCCTAAATCCAGATCAACATGATTAATTGAGTCAAACGCCGGGATCACATGTTCCCGGCAGGCGGCAAGAAAACCCGCCAGCTCTTCGGATGACTCTTCCCGCACCCGGAGCAGCATCAGAAATGCGCCGGTCTGTTCGGGTGTCACTTCACCACGCAACACCTGGCTCATCGCCTCTCGTGCCTGTTCCCGGGTCAGATATTGCCCGGCCTTTTTTCCTTTACCGATCAATTTAATGATTTCGCTGAACTTTGCAGACATGTCCCTGAACTCATTGCAATAAAATAGTTATACCCAAGCAACCTGAAGATGCAAGATTCAGGTTGCTTGGGTATAGTTATGTTCCAGAGATACGTATTCAGAGTCAACTTCGTTATTTGAATAAGACATATTTTTTTGTAGTATTTCCCGGCTGTTCTCATCAGGAAACCTTCACCATGGATGCATTTCTCACAAAAATCTATACCGTGATCCGGCAAATACCGGCAGGAAAAGTCAGCACTTACGGCGATATCGCCCGCATGGCGGGTTACCCCGGTTATGCACGCCATGTCGGCAAAGCACTGGGCCATTTGCCCAAAGGATCACACCTGCCCTGGTTCCGGGTGATTAACAGCAAAGGTGAAATCTCTTTAACCGGCCCGGATTATGACCGCCAGCGTCAGCATTTACTCACTGACGGCGTTGAATTCACCGCCCCGGGAAAAATATCGCTGCGCCGCTACCGCTGGCAACCGGAACAGGATGAAACCTGATTGATGATCACCTGAATGTCATTTGTTGCTGTTAAAATAATCTCTTCAATCCTGTTCCCGATATTGCTTCTCCGGGATGAAACATATTATGCTCGCTCAATCAATTTTCTTCTCCGGCATGCTCGTCATTCATGCAGCCATCGCAGATAACAAGCGACCGGAACCTTTTTAAGTAAGGTCTCACATGACTCAGGCACTCGATAATCTGTTAACACTTCTTGAACTTACCCCCTTGCAGGATGGCCGGTATCAGGGCGAATGCGAACATCTCGGACTGCCTCAGGTGTACGGCGGTCAGGTGATTGGGCAGGCACTTTCTGCCGCGCGTTATACAGTGCCCCACGACCGGACCGTACACTCATTTCACAGCTATTTTTTATATCCGGGAGATTCCGATCTGCCAATTATCTATGATGTGGAAAATTTACGTGATGGTAAAAGTTTCAGTACCCGCCGGGTGAAAGCGATGCAGAATGGCCGGGCGATTTTCTTCCTGACCGCTTCCTATCATCTCTGTGAAGCCACCGGATTCGAACATCAAAATACCATGCCGGATATCCCGGGGCCGGAAAATTACCTGTCTGAATCGGCTTTGTTTGAAAAGTTTGCCGACCATATGCCACCGGCAGCCCGAAAGCTGTTTGGCGGGGAAAAGCCAATTGAAATCCGTCCGGTACATGTGGTGAATCCGCTCAAGCCAGAGAAAATTGAGCCCAAACAGTATCTGTGGATTCGTTCGAACGGTCAGCTTCCGGATAATCAGTTGCTACATCAGTACTTACTGGGTTATGCGTCTGACTGGGGATTTATCACCACAGCGATGCAGCCGCACGGCATCACTCTGATGACACCCGATTTTCAGGTTGCAACGATTGATCACTCGATCTGGTTCCATCGCCCGGTCAAAATGGATGAATGGCTGCTGTTTGCCATCGAAAGTCCGAATGCAGCCAGTGGACGCGGACTGGTCCGGGGAGAAATCTACAACCAGCAGGGCGACCTGATTGCCAGTGCAATGCAGGAAGGTGTGATGCGATTCAACAAAAAAGATTAACATTCTGCTTTACCTTTCCCCCGGGGAAGGCTTTATGGTGTCCCGATTGATCAATGTCAGGGAATAATCAATGGGATGCTGTAATCAGCCACCACCCGGTGGCACAAAAAACCTGGGGCTTTTGCTGAAATATCTGGGCGTTTTTCTGGTGGTGATTTTATTGATCGCTTTCTTTTTTGGCTGAAGCCTTCAGGTCAACGTTACAACGGTAGTTCGGTGGTGTATTTGAGTGATTCCATCGCAAACGTTGATGTGACGTCGGTAAGCCCTTCAATCCGGTTCACCAGCTCTTTATAAAAAGCATCAAAGCTGCGCATATCCTGCACCTGAACTTTGAGCATGTAATCATATTCTCCGGCCATACGGTAAAATTCCATCACCTGAGGAAAATCGGCCACGATATCAACAAACCGGACATACCATTCGTGGGAGTGATCACTGATTTTTATCATCATAAACGCGGTAAAAATCAGGCCGATCTTTTCCGGGTCTAACAGCGCGACTTTCTTTTTGATGACACCAGACTCTTCCAGCTTTTTGAGGCGCTTCCAGCACGGCGTGGTCGTCAGATGAACCGCATCGGCCAGTTCGTTCAGAGACAGACCGGCATCCTGCTGTAATAAATGTAATAACTGGCGGTCCGTTTTATCTAATTCCATAACTTTTCCGCAATGTACGATGTCAGAATGAAGAACTTCCCGACAGTGAAAAAAATTTCTCTATAAATACATAATCAGAGTAAAAAATCAAAACCTATCCCGGAGTTTTTGATAAAAATCTTACTTCCGAAACAAAAAAGACCCGGTTAAAAACCGGGCCTCAGACTGATGACAAACCATGTCAGGCGCGAAAGTAAACCACTTATCCCTGAATACCGATAATCAGCCATGGTGCATCCTGACGGGTTAAATCACGTTCAAGGTGCCAGATATCACTGATGTCTTCTTCAACCGACTCGCTCATATCACGATAACGGCCGGAGAATTGCAGACTCAGCTGAGCCCGGTTTTCGTCATAATCAGCCCGGACGATTTCAGCATCAACATACATCACATCCGTATTCTGCTCACCGGATAATTTTTCCCGTTCAGCTTTAAGATCCTGATAAAGATCGTCAGACACATATTCACGAATAGTCTCCAGCTCATTATGGTTCCATGCACCCTGCAAAATCCGGTAATGTTCACGGGCACCGGAAATAAATGCAGCCTGATCAAATCCCGGTGGATAACGGTGCGGCACATCACTCCCGGCAGACCCGAAACCTGTGGCTGGTTGTGGCTGTTCAAAATTGTGCGTATGCGTCTGTTCAAAGCTCTGACGATTGGCATGATGACCGTCATAAGCCGGTTGATGTGATGCCATCGCCTGCTGTTTTGACATCAGCAATCCGCGGATCAACCTGAACCCGATGAACAGCAGAACGCCCATGATCAGAATGTCGAAAAACTGGATGCCTTCAAATGCGCCGCCAAACATCGCAGCGATCAACCCACCAGCCAGTAAACCACCCAGCAGACCGCCCATCAGGCCTCTTTTCGCCGGCGTAGCAGTTCCGTTTTTATTCAGCGTCGAAGTATCTTTCATTTGCTGTTTCGGAGCCGGTGCTGTTTTAAAGCTTTTTCCGAATGAGCGACCACCACCAAACTTTTTTGCATCCGCAACCGGTACAATAGCAACGGAGACGACTAAAAGCGTCAGCAAAGTAAAAAGACGTTTCATATTTACACCCTCAATGTTTCGGCACGTGTTTAATTATCACATTGATAGTTTAACAGAAAAAAAACTGGTGCTGACCTCAAACATGTATCAGAATATTGCGAACAAACATTGACGCTAAAGCATCTAACTCATAGTATATTGAACGTTGTACATGAATGGTTGGGAATTATGGCAAGAAGAAATGATCACACGCGGGAAGAATTAATTCAGCTGACATTAGACCAGGTGAAGGAGTTTTTAAATCATCGTCCTCACCACGATCTGAGCCTGCGAAAGATCGCAACCATGATTGGTTATGTCCCCAGCACGCTGGTGAACATATTTGGCAGTTATAATATTTTGCTTCTTCATGCTGTTTCGCAAACTCTTGATGAACTGGCCACAGAGTCTTCAGCTGTGATTGAGAAAAGTGAAGATACGAGAGATTCGCTGTTTCAGCTGGCTTATTGTTACCACGATTTTGCTCAGAAACATCCATTCCGCTGGCAGCTGATTTTTCAGCATAATATGCACGGCGATCCGCTACCTGAATGGCATGCCAAACGGATTGAAGGCATGACCAGCATGCTGGAGTCCATCCTTCAGAATCTTGCCCCTCAACGCTCCCGTGAAGAAGTCCTGAAAACCAGCCGGGTATTATGGGCCGGTGTACACGGAATTACCTTACTGAGTGTCGATGATAAGTTCTTCTCTGAACAGCCTATCGATGGCAAAGATTTAATCGCAAATCTGATCAACCAGTATCTTCAGGACTGGTAACAGGTAAGGATTTGAATATGCCGAATCCGGTTGCGTCACTGCTTTCCAGTCGGCGATTCCTTCCCTACTTCATGACTCAGTTTTTTGGAGCATTTAATGATAACGTGTTTAAAAACACGTTATTGTTATTTGTGGCCTATGCAGGCGCTGGTGAACTGGCGATATCCAGTACCCTGTTTATCAACCTTGCTGCCGGGTTATTTATTCTGCCTTTCTTTCTGTTCTCTGCATCTTCTGGTGTGCTGGCAGACCGGCTGGAAAAAAGCGCGCTGATCCGCAAAATCAAGTTACTCGAAATTCTGATCATGGCACTGGCTGCCATTGGTTTTATCACGCAAAGTTATCTTGTTCTGCTGCTGTTACTGTTTTTGATGGGGACACAGTCTGCACTGTTTGGCCCGGTCAAATATGCATTGTTACCACAGCAACTCCGGCCCAAAGAACTGGTCACCGGTAATGCACTGGTCGAAACCGGCACTTTTCTGGCTATTTTGCTCGGCACTCTGCTGTCAGGGTTCATCGCTTCGGCCGATAATGCCCGCTTGATTGCCGCCGCAGGTGTGCTGTCTTTTGCCTTGCTTGGCTATTTTGCCAGCCGGTATATACCGCGCGCGGAACCATCCATGACAGCGACTAAACCTTTTCGCTGGCATCCGGTCCGGCAAACCCGCCATACCCTGTTGATTGCCCACAAAGATCCGGTGATTTGGCTGACCATCATGACCATCAGCTGGTTCTGGTTTTTAGGCGCGACTTATCTGACGCAGTTCCCTAATTTCACCAAGGATTATTTACGTGGTGGTGAGAGTGCCGTGTCTTGCCTGCTGGCCCTGTTTTCAATTGGCATCGCGCTGGGTTCCATGCTGTGTGAACGCCTGTCCCGGCACAGGCTGGAGCTGGGGATGGTGCCTGTCGGCAGCCTGGGGATATCCATCTTTGGCTTCGGCTTCAGTAGCCTGATTCCGGCGCAGCTGCCCCAGTTCGAAACACTGACAGCGTTTGTCTCTGCCCGGGAGCTCTGGCCATTATTCATAAATCTGCTGCTGTTAGGCGCAAGCGGCGGGATGTTTATCGTCCCTTTGTATACCCTGTTGCAGCGCCGCGCCAAACCTGATGAACGGGCGCAGGTTATTGCCGCCCTCAATATTTATAATGCGCTGCTGATGGTGTGCAGTGCAATCACCGGGATTGTCTGCCTGACCATCCTTCATTTCTCAATCCCGCAACTGTTTATGCTGCTTTCAGTAGTGAATACGGTCGTCTTTGTGTATTTAGCCAGAAAACTACCGGTGTATGTGGTTCGTTTTCTGCTGACAGTCATCCTGCGGCTGTGCTACAGAATCCGCCTGACCAATTTACATCATATTCCGAATCAGGGCGGTGCTTTGATTGTCTGTAATCATGTCAGCTATCTGGATGCATTACTGCTAATCATTGCTTCACCACGCTTGATCAGGTTTGTCATGGAATCTGACTACGCCAGTTTTCCGGCGATTCGCCCCCTGATGAAACGCGCCGGTGTCATTCCGATTGACGGAAAACGTCCCTCAGAGATGAAAAATGCTTTTACTCAGATACAAAATGCGTTAGATATGGGTGATCTGGTGTGTATTTTTCCTGAAGGCCGCCTGACCACTGATGGTGAAATCGGCTCTTTCATGCGGGGCATTAACCTGATTTTATACCGCGCACCTTCCGTGCCGGTCATTCCTGTCGCTCTGAAAGGATTATGGGGCAGCTTTTTCAGCCGTTACCATAAGGGCAGAGCCTGCAGCCGTTTTCCGCGCAGGTTCTTTTCACGGGTTGAGCTGGAGGCCGGAAAGCCCATACCGGCGGAAGAAGTCAATCACCAGATTCTGAAAAACAAAATCGCAGAACTCAGGGGCGACCAGCTGTAAGTTTGATCAAAACACACTCATACAATCACTATTCAGGAATGAGAATTACGGCTCCGGCACACGCCCTTAACACATTTGTCTGAACTCAGATAACCGGAAACGTCATGTCTCAAGTGTTTAAAAATATACCTTTTCTGGCTGCAATTGCCCTGTGCGCAACGCCTTATATTTCATCTCCGACTGCCTTGATTATCGGATTATTTCTTGCCAGTCTCGGGCTGGTGCCTCACACCTTTCCTATCACGAAAATCACGAAAAAGCTGTTATCGTATTCGATCATCGGCCTTGGTTTCGGCATTCCGCTGCAAACCGCGCTGACAGTCACTGCACATGGTATTGGTCTGATTATCACCACCATCGTTTGTACACTGGCCATTGGCTGGTTTATCAGTGTCCGGCTGGGTCTGCAACGTAAAACCGGCTATCTGATCGCATCAGGTACTGCGATTTGTGGTGGCAGTGCTATCGCGGCAGTCGCACCGGCAATCAAGGCTGATGACGATCAAACCGGGCTGGCGCTGGGCACAATCTTCGTTCTGAATTCTGTCGCTTTATTTATTTTCCCGCTGATTGGGCATTTGCTGCATATGAGTCAGGAAAACTTCGGCACCTGGGCGGCTATCGCCATTCATGACACCTCATCAGTTGTGGGCGCGGCTTCTGCTTACGGTGAAGTTGCGCTGCAAACTGCCACCACACTGAAACTGGCCCGCGCTTTATGGATTATCCCGGTTGCTTTTGTCAGTGCACTGCTGTTCAGCAGTGGCTCCCGGAAAGTCAGTGTACCCTACTTTATTTTGCTGTATTGCGTTGCGATTGGCATCCATGAGCTGTTGCCACAGTTTGAACCTGTGTACCACGGCATATTCTCTGTTGCCAAACAGATGCTGGTTATCTGTCTGTTTTTGATTGGCAGTAATCTGTCGGTTGAAAAGCTTCGTCGTGCAGGCGCCAGACCGTTACTCTTCGGCATCGGATTATGGCTGGTTATTTCTGTGTCTTCATTGAGCTGGATTCTGCTGGCTTAGCTGCGCTGACAGCGATCTTTTTCTGGCGATTCCCGGCGCGGAAACAGTGGAAAAGACAGACAAATTAAAGCAAACGCCGTCAGTTCAGCAAGAGAGCGGGTCATGCCGTTCTCTGTGATCGCGATAATTATCTGGATGATAATGGCGGCAGAAAAAATGAAATGTCTCATCTGATATATTCTTTTAGTCATTCAGTTATTTTCATTATGACTAAAAGATATATGACGAGAAATTCAGTTTTGGACTATCTCATAACCTTCCGTTGTGAATCGTGTTCAGACAACCACTGTTTAACTTCAAACCGGGATACCTTAATGCCACCACCGGTTAACCCCTCAGGCATCAGATACCACGCCAGCGGCCATTTGAATTTTTCCAGCCGGTTTTGCAACCAGGCGGTTAAAACACCCATGTCCGGCAATTGACCGGATACCGTCGTCACCACCGCGACAGGCCGGGCACCAAACGTCTGATCTTCAACCGGAACCACAACAGCCTGTTCAATCTGCGGATGCGTCAGCAATACCTGCTCGATTTCCTCACAGTGAATATTCTCTCCGCCGGAAATAAACTGATTATCCGCCCGGCCGCTAATATTCAGGCCGCCTTCCGTCCAGTAGCCCAGGTCTTTGGTGTCAAACCAGCCGTCTTCGTCCGTGACCGGTCTTAACCGTCCCCGGTGATAATATCCGGCGGCCAGGGTTTCTCCACGCACATAAATACGTTGCTCTCTCAACAAAACTTCCCGGCCGGGTAAAGCCAGGCCACACCCGCTCTGACCATCGGTTTGCTTCACCGTGACGGTTGATGCAGCCTCTGTCATCCCATAGCCAACCCAGGTATTCATTCCCCGCTCACTGGCCTGTTGCGTGAGCGAAAGCGGAATATCGCCGCCGCCCAGCAATACATGATTCAGATTCAGTGAGACTTCAGGATGCTCAAGCAACCGCTGCAACTGCACCGGCACTAAAGAAGCATGAGAAACACCCTGAATTGCTGTGACCAGATCTTCGCCAATTTTCAGCTGGCCACCGCCCAGCAACCAGCGATAGATAATCGACAGGCCGGAAACATGATAAAGCGGCAGACTGAGTAACCAGCAGTCCTGTTCACCAAAAGGCAGCAATGAAAGCAACCCGCGGGCGGAAGCAAAGTGATTACTGCTGGTGTGTGCCACAACCTTGGGTACACCGGTTGAACCTGACGTAAAAATCAGTGAGCTGATCTGCGCCGGATGATAAGTCGTAACATCGCCATCAGGTAATGGTTCATCCGTCAGTGATATTTCCCGCAACCACCGGATCCCGGTCAGATGCGTATGCAGCGCAGAGATTTCAGGTGACTCATCCGCAATCAGCCACACTGGCTGCTCTGGCGCGTAAATCGTTTGCAGCTTCTGGCGGAGTTTTTCTGCTGGCTGAGGTGCAAGAAAGGCGGTGGTAATCCCTGCTGTCAGCGCGCCGAGAAAATACCAGATCCACTCCGGCCGGTTCTTTCCGGCCAGTGTCATCACATCTCCCGGACACATCCCCTGCTGCCGGAGCCAGTGCGCATAGCGGGTCGCCTGCTGACTGACCTCCAGCCAGGTGTAATCGTGTTGTGGTGTGATGAATGCAACAGCACCGGGCTGTTGTGAAGCCCGGTGCTGCCAAAGTGGTACGATGCTATCTGTAAGTATGGTGCTATCAGTTAAATTCATGCTGACCAGATCAGTTCCTGTGTCTCTAAACCGACCACAGGTAAATCGCAACCCGGCCAGGAAACTTCAAGCTGTTGCTGATACAGGCCAATCGTATCCAGCCCCGGCACTTCGTCCGGCAGCCAGAGTTTTGCTAAACGGGCCAGTTGGCACAAGCCAAGGCTGGACTCAATCCCGGAGCTAATCACCGGCTGCATCCCCAGTGATTTCGCTTTCTCAATCAGATAACGGCAGCGCTCAATTGAACCAATCATCGTCGGTTTAATAATCAGAGCTTTTACTCCGGTCAGCTCTTCCAGACGAAAATCAGGATTATCCAGAGACTGTTGCAGGGTTTCATCCCAGGCGACGGCAATTCCGGTTTCAATCGCAAACACAATACTGTCACTCGGCTCTGCACACGGTTCTTCAACATACGCGATCCGCTGGCGGTATGAAGGCTGAATTTTCCGGCCAAATTCCATCGCCTGTTCCAGATTCCATACCCGGTTTACATCCAGCCTTAAAGACAGTTCAGGAATGCTCTCCAGCAGCAGGTTCACCAGCAAACCATCCCTGACTGGTTCGTATAAACCCACTTTAATTTTTGCCACTTTCTTACCGGGCAAGCTTTGCAGTCGCTCAATCAATGCATCCGGATCACCGTATCCCAGTGGTGCAGCAAAATAGTTACCATCGGCAGGAAGCTCTCCGGAACGCTCAAATTCAGCAGCAGAAAGACCAAAAGCAACGGAAGGATAGAGCGAGTTGTAATCGATTTCATCACCCTTACACCACAACTCTAATTGTTGCCGGACCTGAGCGCCTGCTGCTTCGGTGGACTCTTCATTGAATTTGATCAGCGGCGCAACTTCTCCGCGTCCTGTCCTGCCATTCTCTGTCGTCTCGACAATGAACCCAACACGTTCAGATAATTTTTCATCCCGGAGGATCACTCCGCTGTCCATTGGTAACCGATACCGGTACAGTTTTGCACTACGCATCCTGATTCACCTTTCTTTGAGTCATCTCTTCATCCGCTGAAGCGATGATAAATATAAATCACACAACAATGATATTGTTGTCCTGTTCCCATGGTGACCTGACCCGCCGGTGATTTCCCGGCGGATTCAATGTTTATGGGTTACGGGGGAACTTTTTGAAGTCCGGACGACGTTTTTCATTAAACGCATTCCGCCCTTCCTGACCTTCTTCCGTCATGTAAAACATCATAGTGGCGTTACCAGCAAGTTCCTGCAATCCGGCCTGTCCGTCACAATCAGCATTCAGTGCTGCTTTCAGGCAACGCAGCGCCATCGGACTATGTTGCAGAACTTCACGGCACCAGCGGATAGTTTCTTTTTCCAGATCAGCTAAAGGCACAACCGTGTTGACCAGCCCCATATCTGATGCTTCCTGTGCATCATAAAAGCGGCAAAGGAACCAGATTTCACGCGCTTTTTTCTGCCCCACAATCCGGGACATATAAGAAGCTCCCCAACCACCGTCAAACGAGCCGACTTTTGGCCCGGTCTGACCAAATTTCGCATTATCCGCAGCAATGGTTAAATCACACATCATATGCAACACATGCCCACCGCCAACGGCCCATCCGGCAACAGAAGCAATCACAGGTTTCGGACAGGTACGAATCTGACGCTGAAAATCCAGTACATTCAGATGATGAGTGCCTTCATCATCCCGGTAACCGCCGTAATCCCCGCGGATTTTCTGGTCACCACCGGAGCAAAATGCGTCTTCTCCCAGTCCTGTCAGAACAATGACCCCGACATTTTCGTCATACCGGGCATCGGTTAATGCATGAATCATTTCTTTGACCGTCTGAGGACGGAAAGCGTTCCGTACCTGTGGCCGTGCAATAACAATTTTTGCAATCCCATCACCAGATTTATAAAACCGGATATCCTGATAGTCATTGGTGCAATCATTCCACACGATTGGTGCATAAAGTTCTTCTTCACTGATACCGACTGTAATTGTCATAACTTTCCTACTTCATCATTAATTCTGTTCATCAGGACAATCAAAAGAGCGAATACACTCCCGGAGCGCATCAGTAAATGCGCCGGGTTGCTCTTTGTGAACATTATGTCCTGCCTGCTTTATCGCATATACGGGTAACCGGCTTTGGGCGGCCAGTTGCCTGAATTTTTTATCCTGTTCACCGCAGATATAACGGACAGATAAAGACTGCCTGTAAAGCTCAGCCAGCAAATCCGGCTGCCGGGCTAATGATGTGGCCAGCATCATCTCTGCAATCCGGGTGCCAAGATTATCACGACGCTGGCGAATCAGTTGTTGCCTTTGCTCATAGTTTAGCGTGGAAAAAACCGGTTGCTGATACCAATCGTTCAGAACTTGTTCAACCGGCTCATCACGGAATCTTGCAGCCCACTGCATATCCTGCTGCCAGCGTTGCTGGCGGGCAGTATCATCACTCAGACCAAAGTTGCCCCCTTCTATGACCAGCCCTTTCACATTCAGAGACGACCACCAGCCTTGAACACAACCGTACATCGCAATCCGTCCGCCGAGTGAATACCCCGTTACAATCAACGGGTGTGCCTCACTCAGTCCTGCCTGTTGCAGAGAAGCTTTGAGCGTACCGGCAATCTGCTCACAACAATCGTCCATATCCATACACCGGATTGCACGACTCTGACCATGACCACATAAATCGAGACTCAGACGGGGAAAATCCCCCAGCCGGGCACGGACTGCTTCCCAGTCCTGATGGTGTCCGAGCAACCCATGTAAAAACACCAGCACCGGACGCTTTTGCTCATCAGCATCAGGCTTATTTTCCGGTTCAAACAGACTATAAAGTCTTGACATGATGTACAATCTGCCGGATATGTTCTGCAACCTGTTCAGGAGGCGTAATGACTTCAACCAGCAACCCGCCCTTACCGGCGTTGAGGTGGTTTTCAATACAGCGGGTATAACCGTTCAGGTTTTGAGGTTGCTGATAATCCCAGCCGAACAGCTCAGCAGCATGACGGAACTGATAGCCATGAGGCATCTGATAGAGTGCGGTTTTCTTTTCAGCCGGAACCGGCAGTAAATCAAAAATCACCCCGCCATCATTATTAATCACCACGATCACAAACGGGACGTCACTCTGGTTCAGCAACGCCATCGAATTCAAATCATAGAGAAAAGAAGTATCACCCATCAGCAAAATCAGCGGTTTTTTCCGGTGTCGCTGCACACCGGTTGCAGTTGCAATCACGCCGTCAATTCCGGATGCACCCCGGTTAGAGAAAACAGCCCGGTTCTGATGACGGCCGAACATATCTGCCAGGCGTACAATCAGGCTATTACCGATAAACAAATCTGCGTGAGGCACGGTTTCAGCCAGCGTCGCGGCAATTTCTGTTTCAGAAAGATTGTCACTCTGCTCTGCAACCTGACGGATCACTGGTGGAATCATACGTACCACAGAGAGCAGATGATCGGCCCATCCGGCACCGGCACCCGGTAATAAATGCCGGTTCATATTATCTGTCCACTGGCAGATATCAGCGATAATTTGTTGCTGCGGCAGATGGAACTGGTTATCGCGGTTTTTAGACGGAGAGATATAAATATACTGACATCCCCCCTGAACCTGCTGCTTCAGCCAGTGATTGAGCCGCTTGGAAACCAGGCGGGAACCAAACTGAATCACGACTTCGCATTCCGATAATTTTTGCGCCAGCAGCGGATGTTGCAGCCACACATCGTAATATGCCCAGTCACTGCCAACCCCGCTTTGCGGATCGCACAACACCGGCCAGCCTAACTGCTGGGCAAACTGTTCAGCCCGGTATGAAGATGCCAGATCCAGCGAGCCAATTATCACCAGCCCTTTGCGTTGCAGGACATCCGGGTCGATTGTCGCCGTCATCACCTGTGGTGGTATGTCCTGAGTACTGTATGGCCGGTAACCCTTCAGCCACGCCTGAATACCGGCAAAATAATCACAGTCAGAAGAAGGCTCCTTATCCCCATAAAGCGGCTCCGGGAAAGGACAATTGAAATGAATCGCGCCGCCTTCCAGCTGCTGGCTGAACACCGCCTGATCAACCGTGGTCAGCAGCCAGCCCGGCGGGATGGCAACAGAGGGTGACGGCAAATCAACTGCCCGGGTGACATGTTGTGAGAAAATGCCGCGCTGCTCAATGGCCTGATTGGCACCACAGCCAATCAGCTCAGCCGGTCGATCAGCAGTCAGCACCACCAGTTTTTCACCGGTCAGGTGCGATTCTGCAATCGCCGGCAGCAAGTTGGCGACCGCCGTACCGGATGTCACAATGATCACCACCGGCTGCTGGCTGGCCTTTGCCAGCCCGAGCGCCAGATATCCCAGCCCGCGCTCATCAAAGTGGGTATGAAGGTTCAGTTTTGGATTTGCATCCGCTTCAAGCGTCAGCGGCGTAGAGCGGGAGCCGGGTGCCACACACACTTCTGTCACACCCAAACGGGCTAATTCTTCCAGTAAAATCCGGCTCCACAGACGGTTGATTATAGACTGATCCACAATCTTTTTATCTCCGTTATCATTGAGGTTGAATACAGACTACTGTTCGTCATCTGCCATCAAACTCAGTAAAGTTGACATTTTCCTGTTCAGTTCCTGCCACTCTTCCTGTGCAACAGATCCGGGCACAATACCGGCCCCTGCATATAATCTGATTTGTTCTCTGATGATCAGCGCACTGCGGATCGCCACACAAAATTCAGCTTTTTCATGGCTGATGTAACCAATCGCCCCGGCATACCAGCCTCGGGAAAATGGTTCTTCCTGTGCAATAAATGCTTGAGCCGCCTGACGCGGATATCCGGCCACAGCGGCGGTTGGTTGCAGGCTGCTGAGCAGATGAACACCGTTAACACCGGGGTTTAACCGGGCATGAATGCGACGTTTGAGATGCTGAACCCGGCTTAATTTTACCAGCCGGGGTTGCTCTACGGTGTCAATCTCCCGGGAGAGCGGCGTCAGATGATCAACAATATCATCCACCACATACTGGTTTTCCTGAATGTTCTTATCATCATGAATCAGCCAGTCTGCCAGCGCCTGATCCTGCGCTGGTGTGTCGCCGCGCCCGGTGGTTCCTGCCAGTGCTTCAGTCTGCAATGTCTGTCCGACCCGCAGATAAAGACGCTCAGGGGTTGAGCCGGTGAAGCTTCTGTGCGCATCCACAGCCATTAAAAAATGGAAGCTGTGATGATTCTGATCCCGGCTGGCTTTCAGCAACTGCGCAGCCCGGACCGGATGTTTCAGACAATATGCAGACTCTCTGGCAAGCACAACCTTGTCGAAGGTGCCATGCTGTATTTCTGATAAGGCCTTATCCATTAAATCACACCACTGCTGCTCATCAGGCAGATGCACAACCGACTCAATGCCGGTTTTCACCGGTTCCAGCTCAGGTACAGTCGTCACCAGTTGCTCCAGCGCATCGATGGCCCGCGATTTGTTCCCGGATAAATTGACTGCGAGGATCCAGACATCGCCATCCCGAATCAGTTCCACCAGTGGCATAAAAAAGAAAGACTCAGGGCAGTCTGGTGTTTTGTCAGTTCCGCCATCAAATGATTGCCCGCCCCAGATTCGCTGCCCGTTTGCAATCACAGCATAAGCCGGTGCCGGATCATCAAACCGGTGGCACTGCCCCAGCGCAACCACTTCTTCCTGACCTTGCCGGTCCTGCCAGAAAAATTTTGGAAACAGGGTCTGACATTCAAGCCAGTCAGGGAATGCAAAAGACGGTGGAGCGGAGAGAGTCAGAGAACAACGGGGAGTCTCATCTGATGATTGTTGAACCTGATAAATCAGTTGATGAACAGCTTGATGAAAATGAAACAAAATGACCTCAATACGCAGAAGACAACGGCCAGACTATTGATAATATTATTTTCAACCAACAGCGCTGACGGGCATTTTATGCCAGCCTGAAGAAAAGCACCAGATGATTCCTTAATGCAGAGACTTTAATTGCTCAATCACAGGCATCACATGAATCCCGGATATCGCACATAGTGAGCAAATCTGAATTTAAATTTCATATATGCGGCATTATTTTTCTACCGGGCTGATATCAATCTGATGTGCACGATATCAGTGCAAAATCAGCAAATTGCACCAAAAAAGAACAAAGACTCAGCAACACTCAACACAGCCGGGTTCAGGAGGAAATCCTTCCCTGAATGAGACGAAAATATCGTAAAAGTATTTAAATATCATTAATTTAATCCCATTCACTGATTTATATTCAGTCTTTTAATAAGAAATCAATTGAATCAATTCACTTGTCTGTATTTTTCATTATCTGAGAATTTTTTTATTATTTGATATTTTTTCCCTGCCTTTGATCCGTTTCATTCCCTGATCAAACCGGAATTACCTGAGAGATCAATCATTAAATCATAGAGTTACAAATCACTTGTCACAAGTCCCAATCAAATGAGTCTCATCTGAATTTCAAACAGACATAATCATCAAAGCTCGCATCTTAAGCTGAGATGTGATATCAAGATACCAGCCGTAAAAAACACTTACAATACAACATATTATATACATGAGCACCTGTTTTTTATCCATACTGACCAATGAACAGAGCTGTTTAATTTTTGAACAAAATGTATAGACAAATGGCAGCCTGACAGAAGCGAAATCATCCAGTGGCGTATCTTTTGCTTCTGTATATCAGTCATTTATCCACTCATGTGCAATGAATCATCCGAAAATATTCCGGATATACCTGTAAACGTTGTTGATGAAGGGACATATCAGGAAACAAATATCCGGCAACGGATATATTCGGAACCGTATCTGAAACGAAACTTAGAATGGAGAAGTTTTAATGATAATAAAGGACAAGTTTTTTAAAGCCGCACTGCTGGTTGCTGCAATTGCCACCTCTGGCCCGCTTTATGCGGCAGGGCCACACGGCACACTCAATGTCGATATTGATGGCCCGGCGACGGGATTTGACCCGGCAAAGGTTGGGGATAGCTACTCGATGCAGGTCGTTAGTAATGTTTACGATACCCTGCTCACCTATGACTACCTGGCCCGGCCGGTCAAGCTTGTTCCGAATGTCATTGAATCCATGCCCAAAATTACCAATGGCGGTAAAACTTATACGTTCAAAATTAAACCGGGTATTTATTTTGCCGATGACCCGGCATTTAAAGGCAAAAAACGCGAGCTGGTTGCCGCGGATTATGTCTACTCCCTGAAACGTATTCTGGATAAAACCATCAACTCCCCTACCAGTTATCTGTTGGCCGGAAAATTTGTCGGCACAGACAAACTGGTGAAACAGTCAGGCAACGGGCCGCTGAATTACGATACAAAAATTGAAGGGATCAAAGCATTAGACAAATACACACTGCAACTGAACCTGAAAGAAATAAATTATAACTTCTCGGTGATTATGGCGATGCCTTCTTTTGCCGCCGTCGCACGGGAAGTGATTGAAGCCAATGCAGCCAATACCAATGCTCACCCGGTCGGAACGGGCCCTTATATGCTGGCTGACTGGAAACCGGGCAACAAAATTTCGCTGACGGCCAATCCCAACTTCCGCAAACTGACATTTGATTTTAAACCGGATCCGACTGACCCGGTCTCGGTCAAAGTTGCCAAAGAGATGCATGGCAAAACCATACCGCAGATTAAAAATATCAACATCAATGTGATAGAAGAAGAACAACCGGGATGGCTGGCTTTTCTGAACAAACAACTGGATTTGTCCGGCATTCCGCAACCGGCCTACAAAGAAGCGCTGGTGATGAATCCGAAAAATCCTCAGGACGTCAAACTGGCGAAAAAATTTGTTGATCAGGGCATTTCGCTCCAACGCAGCAAATTACTGGAAATCACCTTCTACTTCTTTAATATGGAAGACCCGGTTGTCGGCGGTTATACACCGAAGAAAATCGCTCTGCGCCGCGCTATCGCGATGGCTTACCCGCGGGCAGAAACGATCGCCCGGATCCGCCGTGGTCAGGCAACCCCCGTCAACTACGTGATTCCAGAAGGCGTGGCAGGCCACAACCCGAATGTGAAGAGTGCGATTCAATATAATCCGGCGAAAGCCAATGCATTGCTCGATGCTGCCGGTTATAAAATCGGCCCGGATGGCTTCCGTACCCAGCCCGATGGTTCTCCGTTATCGGTTGAAATGGGCACCGGCACCGCAGCGATTGACCGGGAATGGAATGAGTTCTGGCAACAGACCTTTGACGCCGTCAAAATTAAGCTGACATTTAAAACCGGGAAATGGAACGAACTGTCGAAGATGAACCGGGAAGGAAAACTCCAGATGTGGGGACTGGCCTGGTTTGCCGATTATCCGGATGGTGACAACTTCATGCAGATGTTCTACGGCCCGAATACCGGCGATTCCAACTGGGCGGCATTCAACCTGCCTGTGTTTAACAAAGAGTACGAAGAAACCCTGAAACTTCCTGACGGTCCTGAGCGTCAGAAACTCTATGACAAAATGAACAAGCAAATCACGCAATACCAGCCTTTGGTCATGGGTGATACGCGGATCAGAAGTATGGTGACTCACGACTATGTTCATGGTTACAAATCCCATCCGATCATCGGCTCCTGGCGTTATATGTCACTGGATGATAAAAAATAAACTGATTCACTTTTTACATCTGGTTGCATGAAAATCAATACGGCTCGCTCACGAGTCGTATTGACCTTTGCAATTCTCAGGAGAACTCATGCTTTCTTATATCATTCGCAGAAGCTGGCAAATGATTCCGACCCTGCTTGGCGTCATGCTGCTGCTGTTTACGCTGTATACATTAGTCGGTGGCGATCCATCTTATATTCTGGCCGGTAAAAGCCTGAATGCAGAAATGATTGCCAGCATCCGGGCACAGTTAGGGCTGGATAAAAGCCTGCCTGAACAGTTCCTTATTTTTATTCAGCAAGTGCTGACGATGGATTTCGGCACATCATGGTCGACACAACAGCCGGTGTCCGAAATTATCGGCAACCGGGTCGGACCTTCTGTCATGTTACTGCTGACCTGGCAGATCTTCTCGTTGTTTTTCTCGCTGCTGTTTGCCGCTTCCGTGGCTTATTTCAACGGCAGTATTTATGACCGTACCGTCACGATTATTTCAACCTTTGCCATGTCGATCAGTATTCTGGTTTACATCATCGCCGGACAATATTATCTGGCTTACAAACTACAGTGGTTTCCGGTCTTCGGCTGGGGCAACGACCCGTGGCAAAACTTCCTGATTTATATTCCGCTGCCGCTGATTATCGGGCTGGCAGTCAGTATCGCCCCTGACACCCGCTTTTACCGGACCTGTTTCGTCGAAGAGATTAACCACGACTATGTGCGGACTGCACGGGCAAAAGGCTTATCTGAGCGAAAAGTCATCTTAAAACACGTGATGCGTAACGCATTGATTCCGATTGTCACCGGGGTCATGGCTTCTCTGCCGTATATGATTACCGGCTCAGTGCTGATGGAACGCTTTTTCGGCATTCCGGGGCTGGGCAATGAAATTCTCAAAGCCGTCAACAACAGTGACTTTCCGGTCATTAAGGCCATCACGATTTATCTGGTGATTGCCATTATGATCTTTAATCTGCTGGCAGATTTAATCTATAAGCTGGTTGACCCACGCGTGAAACTGAAATAGGAAGGACAGACCGTGCATTCTCAAACTAACGATCTCAGTCTGGACGCAGAATCAACCGTATCAGACGCACCGGCCCGCAGCTTATGGAGCCTGGGCTGGCAACGATTAAAGAAAGATAAAGTCGGCTATTTCAGCCTGTATATCGTCATCTTCTACTTATTGCTCTCTCTGAGCGGATGGATAAATCTGGTCGGGGCTGACTGGCGGGAAGAAATCGCCCTGCCCCATGCACCACCGACGTTTGCCAGCTGGGAAACCCGCGGCGCAGAAGTCAAAGCCAGCAGCATTCAGGGCGTTGAACAGGAAACACTTAAAGAAGATGCTGACGACCCCCTCGCGGCCCTGTTAGCCGAAGCCGATACCAATGAAGATCAATACGAAACCGAAACGGTTAAAAAAACCGATTCACTGATTCTTGGCGCAGATGGCCGCGGACGCGATATTCTGCAAAAAACCTTAAAAGGCACATCTGTCTCGGTCACCGTTGCCCTGTTCGGCTCTTTCTGTGCAATTGTGATTGGTACGATTTTAGGCGCACTGGCCGGCTATTTCGGCAGATGGGTTGATGACCTGCTGATGTGGTTTTACAGCATTTTTACCTCCATTCCGGACATGCTGCTTCTGCTGTCTTTCGCCGTAGTGTTTTCCCGCGGGATTGATACATTAATCATCATCTTCGGTCTGACTTCGTGGACCTCCGTATTCCGGATTATGCGGGCTGAGTTTATGAAGCACAAAGACCGCGAATATGTGCAGGCTGCCGATGCCATCGGTGCGGGTCACGGGCGAAAGATGTTCCTGCATATTCTGCCGAACGTCAGTCACCTGCTGCTGGTACAGTTCTCGATTCTGACCGTCGGTATGATTAAATCCGAAGTGGTGCTTTCTTTCCTCGGATTCGGGGTCAGCATCACACAAACCAGCTGGGGTTCGATGCTGGCAGAAGTGCCCTCCGAACTGCTTCAGGGCTATTGGTGGCAAATGGCGACAGTCACGGTATTTATGTCCATTCTGGTGACGGCATTCAGCCTGCTGACAGACAGCATGCGTGACGCATTAGACCCGAAAGTGAAGTGATGAGGGAAGCATGATGAACCAACCTTTATTAACAGTGAAAAACTTAAAGGTCGACTTCAGACTGGAAGATGGCGACCTGTTTCACGCATTAAAAACGATTAATTTTACCGTGCCGGAAAACACCACCGTAGCGCTGGTCGGTGAATCCGGCTCCGGCAAGTCCGTCACTTCCATGGCATTAATGGGATTGTTGCCGGTTTCAAATACGCTGATTTCAGAGCAAAGCCAGATTGAGTTTGACGGCCGGGATGTGCTGAAAATGTCCCGGAAAGAACTGCAAAAACTGCGTGGCAGCGAAGTGGCGATGATTTTTCAGGAACCGATGAGTTCTTTAAATCCGGTATTCAGTATCGGAGATCAGATTATCGAAACCCTGCTGGAACATAAAAATATCGGTAAAAAAGCCGCCAGAGAAAAAGCCATTGAACTGCTCACCGAAGTCGGCCTGCCTGACCCGGCGAACCGGATCAAAGCTTATCCCCACGAACTCTCCGGCGGACAGCAGCAACGGGTGATGATTGCCATGGCGATCGCCTGTGAACCCAAATTACTGATTGCTGACGAACCAACCACAGCTCTGGATGTGACGATTCAGAAGCAGATTCTGGAACTGATCGCTGACATGCAGAAAAAGCACAAGATGTCGGTGCTGTTTATCACCCATGATCTTGGTGTTGTGGCTGAATTTGCCGATCAGGTGGTGGTGATGCGTCACGGCAATATTTGCGAACAGGGCGATATCAAAACCATCTTCACCCAACCGGAACACCCGTATACCAAAGCACTGTTAAACTGCCGCCCGACCCTCGACTACCGCCCGGAACGGCTGGCAGTGATCAATGACTTTCTTCAGGCAGAAAGCTACCAGAAACCACCGGAGCGATCGCGTGGGTATCAGCCTGATGGTGATATCGTACTTGAGGTCAAAGACCTGCGTAAATATTTCCGGATCCGGACCGGGCTGTTCAGTCACCGGGATTTAAAAGCGGTTGATGGCGTCTCTTTCAAGCTGCAACGCGGCAAAACGCTGGGTATTGTCGGAGAATCCGGCTCGGGGAAATCCACCGTCGGACACACCATCATGCGCCTGTTTGAGCCCACCTCAGGCCAGGCTTTTTACCGTGGAGATGACCTGCTGAGCATGACCGATGAAGAGTTTAAGCCGCTCAAACGCCGGGTGCAGATTATCTTCCAGAATCCTTATGCATCCCTGAACCCGCGCTTTACGGTCGGGCAGATCCTGACGGAACCTATGATGCTCCACAACATTGGGACCGGTCAGGCAGAGCGCCGCAAAATGGCGGAAGCCCTGCTGGAACGGGTCAGCCTGCCGAAAAGCGCGTTTAATAAATACCCGCACGAATTTTCAGGCGGCCAGCGGCAGCGCATCGCGATTGCCCGCTGTCTGACCCTGAAGCCGGAAGTGCTGATTTGTGATGAATCAGTGTCTGCGCTGGATGTTTCTGTCCAGGCGCAGGTACTTAACCTGTTGCAGGACTTACAGGATGAATACCAGCTCTCTTATCTGTTTATCTCCCATGACTTATCGGTGGTAAAACATATTTCCGATCAGATCATGGTGATGCAAAAAGGGAAAGTGGTTGAACTGGGCGATGCGGACACCATTTACGCCAATCCGCAGCACAGCTATACCCGGAATCTGATTAATGCCATTCCACAGGATCCGATGCGCGGTAAAGCGCTGCTTGTCTGACAGCACGTCGCTGATCAAACATAGCTGACAGAACGTCAACCTGATACAAAACCGTGAACGCCGCCACAGCCTGACGGCGTTCACATTTTCCGCATTCACCCTATCCACATGCTTTTCGCATTCATACTCTTCTTGCATCAGCTTTTGCCTGTCCCCGGACAGTCTGTATCTTCAGGTTGCTTGGGTATAAAAGCGTTGCCGGTAATCACTGGGGTTAATCCCGACCCGCCGGATAAACGCCCGCCGCATCAAATCAACATTGCTGAATCCGCACTGCGACGCAATCCGTTGCAATTGTGTCTCACTGTCTTCCAGCAGCCTTCTGGCGGCTTCCACGCGGGCAAGTTCAACAAAATCTGCCGCTGTCCCACCGGTTTCCCGGCGAAACAGCCGGCTGAAATTTCGCACACTCATCGCCGCCTGCTCAGCCAGCACCGGCAGGGATAAATCCTGTGCCAGATGGGCCAGAATCCAGTGTTGAACCGACTCAATCCGGCTTTCTGTCGCCATTTGCGCCGCCAGATGAGCACTGAACTGAGACTGCCCGCCGGGTCTGCGCAAAAACACCACCAGCCGGCGGGCAATTTTCAGCGCGAGTTCACGGCCATAATCATCCTCAATCAGCTTCAGCGAGAGATCGATCCCGGCGGTTATCCCGGCCGAAGTACACAAGGCGCCATCCTGCACGTAAATCGAATCAGCAAACACCTCAGCCTGCGGATAACGCGCTGCCAGTTCTTCTGCCTGTTGCCAGTGAGTTGTCACCCGCCTGCCATCCAGCAAACCTGCCGCGCCCAGAAAAAAAGCCCCGGTACACACCGAGCCATAACGCCTGATATCCGGCGTATGCCGTCTGAGCCAGGCATGAAAAGCCGCCATTTCAAATGCCTGCTGATAATCATGCGTACCGGCGATCAGCAATGTATCAATGGGAAAGCGCGGATCGTCCAGCGTATGGTCTGCAACAATCGTCATGCCATCCATTTCCACTTGCCTGTCATGCCCGGCAGCCAGCGTGCGTACATCGTATTCAATCTCACCATGCGTCTGCCGGTAAGCTTCACGAAATGCCGCCAGTGGGCCGGATACATCCAGCGGCTGAGCTTTGGGAGGAATGGCAATCACAATGGTCCGCGTCTGTTTTGAGGTCATGTGTATCTGCTCCGGCAAAATTTCACGTCAGTTTACCCTGTCACAGGAATGTTCTCCCGGCTCTGTGAGGCCGGAATCATCTTGTGGCTCAAATGGCGGTCATTATGTCCGGATAAGACGCATGCGCATTATTGAGCCAAATAATTATACCGGTAAAATATCCATACCGGCAAAACTACGGTTTTAAAAAGCATACGGTTTTAAAAAGCATACGGTTTTAAAAAGCATACAGTTCCCAAAGCATACTGATTCAAAACCATATTGCCCTCAAAAACAGTCCATGCAGTACAAGACGACGGAGATAAGTTATGACAGAGATAAGACAGCCGCTTCCCCCTTTTGATTTACAAACTGCGACGGAAAAAGTACGCCTGGCGGAAGATGGCTGGAACAGCCGGAATGCCGCTCAGGTAGCCCTTGCTTATTCGCCGGATACCCGCTGGCGCAACCGCACGCATTTCGTCAGTAACCGCGATCAGGCACAGGCATTTCTGGAACAGAAATGGCACAGGGAACATGAATACCGGCTGATTAAAGAGTTGTTCGCGTTCAAAAACAACCGCATCGCAGTGCGTTACGCGTATGAATGGCGTGATGACAGCGGGCAATGGTTCCGCGCCTACGGCAATGAAAACTGGGTGTTCGATGAAAACGGGCTGATGAAAGAGCGCCACGCCAGTATTAATGACCTGCCCATTAAAGATTCAGAACGGAAGTTCCACTGGCCGCAGGGACGTCGCCCGGATGATCATCCGGGGCTGAGTGAGCTGGGGTTATAAACCGTCCGGTTATCAGCCACCGGCTCATCCACAGTGAAGTATCATCAGTTGTGACCAGCGGCGGCTGGTCATTGCATCGCTTTTGATTTTGTACCCCAAAAACCTGCTGCGAAGTCAGCAGAACGCAGCTTACCCCAGCAGGTTCCCGCGAATTCCCTGATAAATATTCAGCACCCGATCATGGGCGGGTTTATGTTCTGCGAAAAAATGCAGGCAGATTCGGGCGCTGTCTTCATACCCTGCCGGTAATTCGAGGTTCAAATCACCGGCCATCCGGCGGACATAAGCCAGCTGCTTTTCTGTCGGTAGCTTGAGTTCATCAGGAATAGCGGACTGAATCGCATCAGTGAGCTGCTGTTCAAACTCCGGCCATTCACTGAGGTCCAGCGTGGTTTTTTCAGTCAGTGATGCGAGTTTTTTTTGCTCCGGGGTGAGACGGTAAGAAAAGGTAACCTGACCAACAGTAAATTGCACTTTATCCATTGAGAATCTTTGCCTGACGTGGTTTTTACTTTTCGGTCATGATATCAGCAGCGATCAGAATATGCTACTGATGCAGGGACTTATCAATCACGCGCTATCAGGCTGTATTGAGAAACCATCCGTGCTCAGGATTCAGCGATTTACAGCCCGCACAAAAAAGCCCGGCGACTTCAGTCACCGGGCTGCAATTCAAACACGGCCGGGCCGGTTAGTTCGATGTCACAACGCGGGCATTCAAAGATTGTAACGGCCGGTTATTGTGACCCATGATTTTCATCATCGCATGCTGTTGAGTATCGGAAAGGGTTTCCGTATCTTTCATCACAAACCAGCGTACACCTTCACTACATGGTGGTGTGGTTAAAGAACCATTGAAACGGTAGTAAGCCGTCTGCGAATGCGGCAGCAGATCTTTCACCATCAGCGGATGGGCAAATTTTTCACTATGACCTGTTTTTGGCAGATTCGCGGTTAATTTATCCATAAACTGGCTTTTTTGTCCTTTATCGAACATCACCGCAATCACCGCCAGATGACCTGAATCATCCTTATTTACAAAGTGTGCTTCCATCGCATACTGGTGGTTGTCGACATAGTTTTCTGACGGGGTATGAAAATGGAATTGCGCCAGTTTAAATGTCTTCCCGTCGACCGTCATTGTATTATCACCGGCAACCTTCGCCTGAATGGTATGTCCGTTGTTCACAATCCCGACCACGGTGCCGTTATAGTGAATTTCCAGTGGCTTCATGCTTGCCTGCACCGCATGATCAATATCTATCGGGCTTTGGTTTCTTCCCTGCAGGCAGGTCGCAGACACCTCTCCCCAATGTTCCGGATTATGCTGACCTGAATAACCCCATTCAGATGCAGCCGCGTTTCCCATCAAAGCCAAAGATGCTGACAGTGCCAGTAAATGATATTTCATGAATATGTCCTGTTGTGTTTTTAAAAATAATTATTATTTACCCAAATAACCCGGTGACTGAGTGCTGTTGGGTCGATAAATAAGTCCCGTAAACCGAAGAGCGATAATAACAACCAAAAATGGACAAATAACAGCCGGAATATTCATTTTCAAACCTGGTGCACAGAATTATATCTTTATGATTTATAAGTAAAATAACTCACAATTTATGTATTATCATTTCATGTGCAACAGACATATTTGCTTCATCTATAGCTCATTAATTGATCAAGCATTAATATGCAACCTTATTTGCATATTCATCAGCAGAATCAGTAACGGCAAACCAGGGAAGATAAAACAAACCCGGCACAAACGTCCGGGTGTTGGTGTGGATATTGATGTTGAAACGGTTGAACTCAGTCAGCTAAAGCTGAGACGTTAAGAAATGGCAATTAACAGCACCAATCCTAATAAGACAGCCATAATAAATTCCATATGCGACTCCGGCTCCATGTTGATAAACAGGCTTTCTTATCTCAGAACTCATTCAAAATAAGTCTAAGATTTATAATATTTATATTCCAAACCATATGTAAACAGTAGCAACAAGTTATCAAAGTTGGAATAAGCGGCTGAAGCGAATCTCAGGACTGATCACACTTTTCAGCGAATTAAATGCATAAAAACTACAAAATGGTGGTGTGATTTACAAAGCGTATGTCAGCGTTTTTATTGATCAGATTCACAATTTTTTGTCGGCAAAAAACCATACTTGCATGACATTGACTTCTCTGCCAGCCCCCACGTAAACTACTGCCTTCACTGGCAAAATCCAGTGACAGGATTAGACCCCTGCTAACTACCCGCATGTAAAAATAATGGCTTTCGTCTAACTATTTGCATGCCGCTTCAGTGTACCCGTAAAATAAAGTTTATGGTGAGCTGAGCGAGGGCGCTTCGGCGCGCCGTAACGGTAGTTCGGTAGGTCTAACCTTGTTCAGTTCACCACCCGCAGATTAGACCCTTCGAGTGGAGAAATGAATTCGATTAACTACCGGAGAAAACATGATGCTTGAAATGCTGCCTTTCGATCCTGACATTGCCCAGAAAGCACGGGAACTCATTCTTGAATCCAACCATAAGCTCAGAGATAAAGACGTCGACGCAAAGCTGATTTATCAGATACAGAGCTATCTGAATAATCTGATCACACTCCATGCACTGCGCAATCAGTCGCTGGAAGATTCAGTTTCCGGGTTGTCGTGAGCTGGCGGTTTGAGGAATGGGTTAGCGCGCTTTTCTCAGATATTTGTAACAGTTCCGTCAACACCTTTGGCCCCTCAGCATGGCGGGACTGAAAACCAGAAGGAATAATGTGATAGAGAACATAACCGCCAAAGCCTGATGCGGCTACAGCGCATAAGCTTAAAACAGAGAGAATGATCAGCTTTAAATTGATTTTTTTTATCATAATTATCGGGATTCAAATATCAGGGCTGCAATTATTGCTTACCCTGATTTTCTTAACAGAACGATTACAGATTTGCAGGGTTCATTTCATCGATGTATATCACCGGAGTCATTTGACTGATTCTCTCATTAGAAAGCCTCCTTGCCTTAGCTAACTCTTTCTCAGTTAGTGCATCTAAATTTTCATTTTCTAAATCCATTCTTAATGAAGAAAGATTATAATTCCTATGTAAAAATTTATCACTGGTAATAGCGCACGATGCAAGGTTAACTATATTACTTCTGTTTTTTTCACCTTTTAAAAAGAAATAATCCAGACAGGAATAATAATTAACATCTATTTTTTCTAGTTGCCTCATTACTTTATCAACATATTTTTTAGGAAACACACTCTCACCTTCAATTACAACTGTAGATAAAGCTAAAGGATAATTATTATTAACTAACAAAGTAAGGATTTTATTGGTTATTTTTATGTCTTTTTCATCAACCAGGCTACCTTTATCAAGAAATGGGCCATAATAACCATGCCGAACATAATACCCAATTAAATTCATCAATGGCTGATAATAGTGCTGTTTGGCATTCTCTGTCACCAACTGTTCCAGCTTTTGATGGACTTCTGCTGAGTCACTGTATACATCAATATCCAGCTTCAGCAAATAATAAGCCGCTTTCACATCACCATTTTCAGCCCGTTGTTTGAGTATTTTCCGTCCCAGCCTGCCCCATTTTTCATTACAGTAACCGGACATAAACCGCTGACAGTCAGAATTATCTATATCCAGCCTTAATGCCGCATAAGGATTTCCTGACTCTGCTGATTGCTGAAATAGCTTTGCTGCTGGTCCTGCTGAATACAAACCACTGCCATAAGTGATATCCCCGAGCCAAAACATTGCATCTGCGTTACCCTTTTCCACCAAAGGTTTCAAAAGTTTTTCTGCAATATCCCAACGGTGGCGCTGAATTTCCAGTACAGGTTGATATAACGGATTATCCGGCCGGTAAGTACTGGCAATATAGGGATCCGGATTAAATGGCTTACTTTGCTCAGCCATTTGAAGCAGCTCCGTTAACACCTTTGGCCCTTCTGCATGACGGGACTGAAAACCAGAAGGAATAATGTGATAGAGAACATAACCGCCAAAGCCTGATGCGGCTACAGCGCATAAGCTTAAAACAGAGAGAATGATCAGCTTTAAATTGATTTTTTTTATCATAATTGTCGGGATTGAAATATCAGGGCTGCAATTATTGCTTACCCTGATTTTATTAACAGATCGACTATGGACTTGCAGGGTTCATCTCATCAATGTAAATAACCGGGGTCATTTCATTGATTCTTTCTTTAGATAGTGCCCTTGCCTGAGATAATTCATCTTCACTCAAGGCATCTAAACTTTCATCTTCTAAATCCATCTCGAATGAAGAAAGGTTATGATTTCTATATGAAAGTGAACCACTGGTAATAGCACATGATGCAACTTTAATTATATTATTTCTGGTCTTTTTTCCTTTCGAAAATAAATAATCCCAACACATATAATAACCAAGACCTATTTTCTCATAATGTGCTATAACCTTATCAGTATAATCAGCTGATAAAGTATTTTTCTTGTCATATATGGTTGCGGCCGCTAAAGGAAAATTATTATTTACCGCTAATGTTAAAATTTTAATTGCAAGTCTTTTTTCTTGTTCACTTACTGGAGTATCCTTATCAAGATATGGACAATATATGATATGCCATAAATAAGTGCGGACTAAATTCATCAGAGGCTGATAATAGTGCTGTTTGGCATTCTCTGTCACCAACTGTTCCAGCTTTTGATGAACTTCAGCTGAATCACTGTATACATCAATATCCAGCTTCAGCAAATAATAAGCCGCTTTCACATCACCATTTTCAGCCCGTTGTTTGAGTATTTTCCGTCCCAGTTTGCCCCATTTTTCATTACAGTAACCGGACATAAACCGCTGACAGTCAGAATTATCTATATCCAGCCTTAATGCCGCATAAGGATTTCCTGACTCTGCTGATTGCTGAAATAGCTTTGCTGCTGGTCCTGCTGAATACAAACCACTGCCATAAGTGATATCCCCGAGCCAGAACATTGCATCTGCGTTACCCTTTTCCACCAAAGGTTTCAAAAGTTTTTCTGCAATATCCCAACGGTGGCGCTGAATTTCCAGTACAGGTTGATATAACGGATTATCCGGCCGGTAAGTACTGGCAATATAGGGATCAGGATTAAATGGCTTACTTTGCTCAGCCATTTGAAGCAGCTCTGTTAACACCTTTGGCCCCTCAGCATGACGGGACTGAAAACCAGAAGGAATAATGTGATAGAGAACATAACTGCCAAAGCCTAATGCGGCTACAACGCATAAGCTTAAAACAGAGAGAATGATCAGCTTTAAATTGATTTTTTTTATCATAAGAAATAGTAAATTTAAAATCAGAGCCGCAATAATGGTAAGTTTTTATTTTTGATAGTAAAGAAACTACGGACTTGGTGGATTCATTTCATCAATGTAAATAGATGGAGTTTGTCGTTCAATCATCTTATCAGACAATTTTTTTGCTTGAGTAATTTCTGATTTTGATAATTCAGAAACGCCTCTTTGTTTCAAACGAAACTGAAATAAGTCAAAATGATTGAATCTATTGCTATTAGCATGATCGGAGGTTAAGGCACAAGCACCACCTTTTATCAAATCTGAACGTTGGCTGTGTTCCTTCTTAGAATAATAAAAAGAACATATTTCCGGCATATCTTCTAAATAAACACTTCTCTGAATAATCTGGAGTAAGTAATCAGGTGTAACTGAAATATCATCACCAAATACAATCTTAGACATAAGTGGGACATAGTTATTATTCACCGCTAACTTCATCAACTGAATAACTAGTTTTTTATTTTCATGTGCACGTAATTTCTTATTATTTAAATAGCCATCTAACATATCCATCAATGGATAATAATAATTATTTTTTGCATTTTCAGTCACTAATCTTTCCAACTCTTTATGTTCTTCTTCAGTCGTCAGTAACTTATCTCTTAATAAATAATACCCGGCTTTAACATCACCTTTATCAGCTCGTTCTTTAAGTAGCTTTCGCCCAAAAATTCCCCATTTTTCTTTACAAAAACCAGACATAAACCGCTGACAAACTGGGTTATCCACATCCAGCCTTAACGCGGCATAAGGGTTCCCCAATTTTGCTGACTTTTGATATAAATGTGCCGCTTTGGATGAGCGATAAGGACTACCGTAGGTAATTTCTGCCAACCAAAACATTGCACCTGCGTTACCCTTTTCCACCAAAGGTTCCAAGAGTTTTTCTGCAATATCCCAACGGTGGCGCTGAATTTCTAATACAGGTTGGTATAGCGGATTATCTGGCTGGTAAGTACTGGAAATATAAGGATCCGGATTAAAAGGTGTACTTTCTTCTGCCATCCGCAGAAGGTCCGTTAACACCTTTGGTCCTTCTTTTTGACGGGCGGTAAAACCATCAGGGAATAACCATAAATATCCAATCACTAAAGATGTAATTAAAACTAAGCTGAAAAAAACTATAGCGATCCATTTGAATATTTTTTTGCATAGTGACTTAAGGTTAAATTTGCTCATAATATCCACTTAAATTTTTTCCAGAACCCTTCACTTTCTGCCACCATTTCTTTTACCCTTTGTCGATCTTCAACAATGATGGAGGTATCATCCTTTTTATCTACTCGATAGGCTATTAACAAGTTAGTAAGACCTGCATTTTTAGAATAAAAACGACAGCATCTCATATTTCCGCATAATTCTTCACTACTTTTCACAAAAGTATCTATTATGGCTCGAGCTTGTACATTATTAAACTCATACCTTAGCAAGTTGATAAACTTAGCTAGTTGAACCCAACTTTTAGCAAAACGTTGCCACTGCTCATATGGATTACGTGCCGTTTCAAGATTTCCCCCCATACGAATTAGACTTTCCTCAAACTGACGGCGGCGTTGTTCTATTTGTTCCTCGCTTTTAGCACTATCAACCAGCCATTGCATAATCTGCACAATAGCCTGTGCTTTCAGTAATTCCGTTCGCTCCCTTGCCTTATGGTCTTGCACGTAACTATTTGTTGCAAAGTCTGGCATAATATCTTCCATCATATCAGGCAGAAGATCATAAACATTCTCGTATATACTCTCATCCTCAGGCTGACTCAAACAATCCAATAATTTACACATAGATTCAGGTGGCATATTTTTCACCCAGCTCTGTACTTTCTGTTTATTACTTCGCTCAAGAATATTTCGGGCAATCGTCGGCGCATACTCTTTCTTTAACGCATTGGATTTAAAATCATTGTAAGCGGTGGCGGGCATTAACAGAATATCACCGAAGCTCAGCCCTAAAACGATGGCAAGGGTTAAACGTTCATTTAACGCTTCATAATCATCATTTCTGCCGTTTTCATCCACTTCCCCGAATACAGCAATTCGCCGGAAGCCGGTTTCTTTCAGGACATTAAGTAAGTGCTCAATAAAGCGATCCGCATTAACCGGATTGACCGATACCGAAATTTTACCCGACACCCCCGGACCACATACAACTTTCGCTGCGGCAACCATATACAGCGTGCCGTTTTGAAAGGCAATTCTCAGTTCACCGGAAAAGCCAATCCCGGCATTGGCAGCCAGCTGACTGGTCACGCCACCTAACTCCAGTAAATCGGCATCAATTTTATGACTGTTAATCGTGGTGGATGGCGGCCGCCAGTAGACTTTTGCCCCGATTTGGCCACCCGCTTCTACCCCGGCAAAAGCATCAATTTTAGCCACGCCCTGTGCGGCCAGTGCCGGTTTATTACCGCCACCTGAACCGCTATTCGCCTGCCCGGATGGATTGCCATTATCTGAACCATTATCCGGGGCAGAAGACTGCGGGATATTCTGATCAGCGCCATTGACCCGGTAGCCCAGTGTCCGGCTGTTGACGCCCTGATTATAATCCTGATAACAGGTGGCTTTACCTTTAACGCCGATTTTCCCATCCGTTGCCGCCGGGCCGAAACTGACATTGCCGGAAATAGTACAGGTTGCTGCCGCTAAGCCATATACAACCGCAGAGATTTCAAGGAAGAAATCGCCACATTCATATGTTTTCGGTACTTCTTTCCGCTGCGCTTTATCCCATGCCATATAAGTGATATCTGGCTGCATACCTTTCACCGGGCCTTTGGTCGGGTCGCCCTTATCTCCATGCGGGAACCAGGTCTTAAATGATAACTGACCACTCAGCAACGTCAGGTTCACGCTGGCAGAAACACCACTGGTTAAATCCATATTCGGTTTGAGTTTATCGTGCTCACTGGCGGGCAGATTCACAGTCCCACTGGCACTGGAAGAAAGCCGCATAAACTGCGCCTCAGCATCCACCACATACAGTGATTTACCATCCGGCCCGAGGCCGTCTTCCCAGTGATAATTGTCCTCCCAGAATGCCGTTGATTTCCCTTTCGCTTCTTTGGCAATATTGAAGACACTCAGGGCAAATTTCCCTTTGACCAAATCTTTTGCGGCATCGGCTCCGGCACTTGCTGCGGTTTTATACACGGCATTGAGGTTTTTCAGGGTATTCTTCAAACTATCAAACCTGTGCAACGCCTGCTTCTGTGAATCCACCATCGTACCCGGCCCAACCGGCACCACTTTCTGAGTGATATTCTTTACATGGCCTCTGGCTTTACTCTCATCTCCGGAAGACTGCGGCAAATACCAGGCAGGGCCGCGAACCCAACCGACATCTCCGCTGGAAAGCAGCACGCACTCCACCACCTGTAAATCGGCTTCACCGGTTTTTTTGTGGAACAGTCTGCGGCTTTTCTTCTGCGGCTTAAACTTCTCTTCATCCCAAATCAGCTGATAAGACGCTTTTTTCTTTTCTTCAGGCAAATAAAAGTGTTGCAGGTTTTCTGCCTTCTTTGCCCGATCTGCAGCCAGATCTTTTAAAAACTCAATCCGGGCCAACGCTAATTTCTTCACCCAAATCATATTGCTGAACATTTCCGGAGCAGGCATGGCAGAAGAACCCAGCACCTGTTTTAAATCACCAGTCCACTGGCCCAGTGTCGCATCAATCAGTTTGACAATCGCCAGTGATGGATAATAACCCCACTCAACAAACCCCTTGGTATTAATGATTCGTTTCATCTGACTTTGTGCCGGCTCTTTAGAATCCGTTTTGACACCAAGTTCCTGAATCAGCTTTTTTGCAATCTCCGGCCCATCTTCGATATCAATCTTACGGCTTGACTGGCCCGACAAAAATTCATTACTACGCCAGAAATCAAACATGTCACTATGCTGGCGTAAAGTCTCAGGCCCGAGATGTTTATCAGATTCACCTTCTAACTCAGCAAATGTCAGGCACTGCTCTTTCAACAGAATGCCCATCCGGTTCAGGTTCAGCAGATTCGCGGCAAAGCTATTCGACTGCCCATGATAATTGTCATCATCTACCGATTCATACGATAAAATGTTCGCTGACACCTCTTTGACGTAGCTCCAGAACATCTTAATATTCCGGCTGGCTTCCTCATGAGAGTTCAGGGCGGTTTCAGTGTCACGATATGTCCGGCCGAGGAAAACAAACTTCAGGGCATTTTCAATATTTTTCTGCTGGCTGCTGGTGAAGTACTGATGATTTTTATCATAAACAAATTTTGAGCCATCATCCGTGGTCAGCGTCCGGGCAAACTGCTCAGCACGGCGTTCAATATCTTTCCGCTCCCCCTCCAGATGCTGTATGACTTTATAACGCAGTTTAATTCTTGCTTTCGCCAGCTGATTTCTGGTATCACTGATTTTCTTAAATTGTTTGATCGTCATATCAACAGAAGTCATGCCGGGCCCATAACTTTGGGTCATCAAGGCATAAGTGATGTAGTTTTTGACCTTTTCCCACATCATATATTTATCAATCAGTTCTTTTACATCTAATCCTTCCTGAGTCGCAACTGATTCGATAAAACTGTCTTCACCATGTTCAAATTGTTTTGCTGCACCTGTTTTTATCGTTAACAACAGATAAAGCATTAAACGATAACGATCGACGTCTTCTTTTGACGCCAGAAATGCTTCATGCGGCGTATTCTGAAATTTAGACAGCAGCCCGAGGCTATTGAGATTTTGCAGGGTTGCTTCGTGATCCGCGACAACCGATTTAGCAACTAACTTTTGTTCATCCTGAATGATTGTCTGCGCATCTTTACTGACCGCATACCAGACTTTTTTATTCGATTTGGGATGAGAAGGCACGTATAAAATATCCACCAGCTCAGGTGTACTACTGCCACAATAATCGTTTTTACATTTGGGTGGCTTTGGCAGCGGAATGCGGGTGCCCGGATCATTATTAAATGCAGCGCCTTCCTGCCCCGGTAACACCAGCGTATTTCCTGCATAAATCAGATCAATATTTTTAATCTGCTCACTATTCAACGCAGCCAGTTGATTCAGGTCGATGCCAAACTTCCCGGCGATCAGGCTCAGGCAGTCGCCTTCCTTAATTGTATATGTCTTTAAATTATCAGCCATCACGTTATACCCATGCTTTAAATACTGGAGAAATCAATTCATAAGGCTGTGTTACAGCCTCCGGCATCCGGGCCGGATGATGCAATGTACGGAACTGCTGGTTACTGTCGGTCCAGCTCATCGACTGGCAGGGACCGAGAATTGTCCGGATATCTTCATCCGTCAGCTGATGAACAATCTCTTCCCAAAGCGGGCTGCCGTAATATCGGAAAAACAGTGGTGCACTGTCGATATACACATCATGAAGTGCCTGTAAATGCGCCATTAGCGTTTCTTCATCAAGTGAGCGCTCACAGGAAAACAACACACAACTGGTGCGCAGGGCATAATCTTCCACCATTTGAATGGCAATTTCTTCCGAACCGGTAAAACGAAAAGCGACCGGACTCTGCGCCAGCAAATGTTCATGCTCTGTACCAACAAATAGTTTTTGCATCGCGGGGGCTTCTTCGCATTGATAAGCCAGTTGTGCAATATCCGGCACCCGGACTGTATCGACGACCAGCCAGTGATCCATTTCCGGTGTCGTCATTAATTTCTCTAACGCTTTATGCTTCATGATGCTTTCCCCTGACACGGACAATCAGAACGCGGGCAGGAGCCATCTGGTTGTTTCTGACACTTCTTAACCAGTGGCAGATTATCAAGTGCAATTTCGATAAATGATTCCGGTGAAATTGGGGTTGGCTGGTGCCGCTTCGGCGTTTGCTTCGCCGCAGGCTTCTCTTTCTCCACATAATCCACAATCACCGCCTCAGCACCGGTCATACCGGTAATTTCCGGTGGCACCAGCTCTTCCGGTGGCTCTAATGCTTCAAGGATTTTCGGCATCACCGCATCTTCGCCGCCGTAACCGGAGCCGCTGCCGGCACTGCCGCCGGAGTTGAGGTTAATCGCCGGGCCGACCACACTCACGCCGCCCGGATCGAGCTTGACGAAAGTGCCGCCGACTTTGACCGTGATTTCACTGCCCGCCTGAAGCACCACCGAGTTGCCGCCTTTGAGATGTACTTCTGAGCCAGCGTCCAGCGCCATCTTGCCCGCAACTTTTTGATGGAATTCTTTATCGACGCTGACGGTGCGGTTTTTGGTGATCTTGCTGCGTTGTTCGCCTTCGATGACTAAGTGATCGGCTTTTTTGATATTGCCGTACTGGTCGTTTTCGATCGTCTCGTGGCGGTCGTGTTTGATATCAGTGGTTGAATCGTTTTCAATCAGGGTTTCAATATCTTTCTGCGCATGCAGAGAAATCTTTTCGCTGCCGGACTGATCTTCAAAACTCAGCTCGTTATAGCCTTTGCCCTGATGGGTTTGGGTGCGCAAAACAGTTTTGGTTTTATTCGCTGGCAGTGCGTACGGCGGTGTGTTACTGGCGTGGAAGGTTCTGCCGGTGACAATCGGCTGGTCCGGATCGCCATGCAGGAAGGAGACAATCACTTCATTACCGATGCGCGGCACCGTGACCATGCCCTGCTGTGCGCCTGCCCAGCCCTGTGAGACGCGGATCCAGCAGCTGCTTTTATCATCGGAGCCGTCGTAACGGTCCCACGGGAAATGCAGTTTGACCCGGCCGTGTTCGTCGGTGTAAATCTCTTCTCCCGGCGGGCCAACCACCAGCGCGATGCTTGGGCCATCGACACGGGGTTTGGGCTGCGGGTGCGCACGCCAGACGCTGTCGCCGGGAATCAAAGTAAACTGGTTGCTGTAGTCGGTTCCTCCGCCACTGCTGCCTTCTTCCAGCGCCTGCGGCTGGCTGCCGGTGTGAGAGACCTGTACCGCCAGCCACAACCTGTTCATCGCATCATCGTCATGCTCTTTGACCTCAAACCGCTGCCCGGCCTGAATTTTGGTTTCATCACTCTGGCCGCTGACGGTGTGCGCCGCGCGGCGCAGGTATTCCAGACGGATTTTGGTGAAGGCTTTGCCGTTGCCATCGTCTTTAAAGCGGCCGGGGAAGTCGAAATGCTCGTACATTTCTTCCTGATAATCCATCGCCGTGCCGTCTTCTTTTTGTGAGAAGTTGTAATCCGGCTTTTTAAAGCTGTAGTCACGCATTTCAATTGAGCTGACTTCAGACTGCTTACGCTCGGTCATCGAGGAGATATAACCATCCGGGTTCGCGCCGCCGGACAGGCAGTTGTACGGCGCTTTACCGCCCAGTTTCGGGAAGCCTTTGTCGTGGTCGGTGATCACCAGCATGTGTTTGCTGTCTTCGTGGGTGTACATGTACATCATGCCTTCTTCAGCCGCGAGGCGGTGGAAGAACGCGAGGTCGTTTTCGCGGTACTGGACACAGTATTCACGCACGGCAGGTGTGCGTTTGAGGTCAAAACAGAAGTCAGAAATGCCCATTTCTCCGAGGATAATCGAGAGGATATCCTGGGCATTTTTCTGCTGGAAAATCCGGCTGTTGCGGCGCAGGGCTAACCGTTCAAGTGACGGCACCAAAGTGATCGAATAAAAGGTGTGGTGATGGCCGGTGTCGTGCTTATCCAGCGTGCGGATCACACCATGAACTTTCTGCACCACTTTGCCGTTGCGGATCACTTCCAGCAGCGCTTTGCTGTCGATGACCTTTTTTGCCGGCAGGCTACTGCTGCTGCGACTGGCTAAGTCGATGTGATAGCGGTAGCCAAAATACGGATTGCCACTGCTGTCAACTGAGTCTGAAATGGATTCGTTACCCTGAAAACCACGCACGACGAGGGTATCGTCACTGATCCCATCGATGGTCAGCCTGAAATTTAGTCTTCTCATTATGATGCCTGTACGTTGTTATTACCTTTATACCCAAATCATCTTCCTGACCCAAACCACCTGAAGATGTCCGGTATCTGATGCTTTTTGTAAATCACGTTTTTTGCCGGTAACGCTCTGTAAAAAGCACTTCTTTTATCAAACCAACATGTATAACAAATGAACAATTTATTGATTTTTCATATACCCAAACCACCTGAAGATGCAGGTTTCAGGTGGTTTGGGTATATCATTTAAGCCGGGACGACAAACTCAACGAAAATTGTTTGTATTCTACACAGTTGCATGCATCAGCAGCATATTGAGAGAAGTCTTTTTATCAATTGGTTGAATAGATTGGGGTAAATATCACACTTACAAAAACAACCACTTGCATTTCACTCATTTGCACACAATTCATCAACACTCAAACCGATCAAATTATGACCAAATCCTAAAGCGTTTTTCTTTCAGTGAATCTCCCTGAGTGCATTTTAAGAGTCAGTGTATAAATTCAAACAACAACCAAAAACCAGCATAAAAAATTACTTTTCTTTTATATATCAGCCAATCACATCGGAGCCATTTAGACTATGCTAACGAGCAAATCAGATATTTTTAGATTTTTATTCTTTTAAACAAGGATTTGGTGTAACTTAATAAAAAAAATCAACCTGTTTCGGGGAAACAACCATGCAAAATATCGGGATGTCATCAAAATTAGATAATGTCTGCTACGACATCAGGGGTCCGGTCTTAAAACATGCGAAACGCATGGAAGAAGAAGGTCATAAAATTCTGAAGCTGAATATCGGAAATCCCGCCCCGTTTGGTTTTGACGCCCCGGACGAAATTCTGGTTGATGTGATCCGTAACCTGCCCACCTCTCAGGGCTATGCTGACTCCAAAGGCATTTATTCAGCCCGTAAGGCCGTGGTTCAGCATTATCAGAAAAAAGGTCTGCGCAGTCTGGATGTTGAAGATGTGTATATCGGCAACGGCGTTTCTGAACTGATTGTGATGGCAATGCAGGCGCTGCTGAATAATGGTGACGAAATGCTGGTACCGGCGCCGGATTATCCGCTGTGGTCGGCCTCAGTGGCGCTATCCGGCGGAAGTGCGGTGCATTATTTGTGTGATGAGTCAGCAGACTGGTTTCCGGACCTTGATGATATCCGCAAAAAAATCACCCCGAAAACCCGCGGCATTGTGCTGATTAACCCGAACAACCCGACGGGTGCGGTTTACAGCCGGGATTTTCTGCTGGAAGTGATTGAAATCGCCCGCAAACATAAGCTGATTATTTTTGCCGACGAAATCTACGACAAGATTTTGTATGACGGCGCCACCCATACCTCGATTGCAACACTGGCCGACGATGTGCTGATGGTGACATTTAACGGCTTGTCTAAAGCATACCGCGTCTGTGGCTTCCGCAGCGGCTGGATGTTTTTATCCGGGCCGAAGCATCTGGCGCAGGAGTATGTGTCCGGGCTGGATATTCTCGCGTCAATGCGTTTGTGTGCCAATGTGCCGATGCAACACGCCATACAGACCGCACTGGGCGGTTATCAGAGTGTCAATGAACTGATTCTTCCCGGCGGGCGGTTGCTGGAGCAACGGGACCGTGCCTGGGAGATGATTAATGATATTCCCGGCGTTTCCTGCGTGAAGCCAAAGGGCGCGATGTATCTGTTCCCGAAAATCGATGCCAAAAAGTTTAATATCCGCGATGATCAGCTGATGGTGCAGGATTTTCTGATTCAGGAAAAGGTTTTGCTGGTTCAGGGCACCGGATTTAACTGGCCGAAGCCTGATCACTTCCGGATTGTGACTCTGCCGCATGTGGAAGAACTGGAAATCGCCATCGGCCGTCTGGAACGTTTTTTAACCACATACAAACAGTAAATCAGACCGCTCTCAGCGCTGTACTTAAGGTTTGACTGATTCCGTCGCATCATTACCCTGTCAGCCGGGTAAAATACGACAGATTTTCAGTCAGACCTTTTTTAATATGGTCTGTCGGAAACAGCTCAGCCGGTCAACCCGGAAAAACGATCCTGTACAAAAAAAGTCCAGTAAAAATAGCGGAGTACATCAATGAATTCACATAACCGGGCACTGATTACCGGCGCCTCCGGCGGCATTGGCATGGCGCTGGCACGCATCCATGCATCTCAGGGAGGGGATCTGGTCCTTGTGGCCCGCTCGGAAGATAAACTGAATCAGCTCAAAGAAGAACTGACCTCGCAATATGGCGTTGAGGTGGTGGTGATTATCGCCGATCTCTCACTGCCGGATGCAGCAGACACCGTTTTCCGCCAGACGCAGAACACTGATTTGCAGATTGATATGCTGATCAACAATGCCGGTTTCGGCGGACACGGTTATTTTCACCAACGGGATGCAGCCACAGAGCAGTCCATGATCCAGGTGAATATCGCCAGCCTGACCCAACTGACCCACTGCTATCTGCCGGGCATGGTGTCACGCGGTCAGGGACAGATTCTGAATGTCTCTTCCATTGCCTCATTTTTCCCCGGCCCGCTGATGGCGGTTTACTACGCGACCAAAGCCTATGTCACTTCGTTTTCACTCGCACTGGCAGAAGAAGTGGCGGACAAAGGTGTCACCGTGACGGCGCTCTGCCCCGGCCCGGTCGATACCGGCTTTATCAGCACCGGCCAGCTGGACAATGTTGCGGTGTTTCAGCATGCCCGGTCTGCCGAATCTGTCGCCCGGCTGGGTTACCAGGCGATGATACGCGGGCGGCTGGTTGCCTTTGATCACATCAAATACAGAGTGCTGGTGAACTGGATTGCCCCGCTGCTACCAAGAAAGCTGGAACTGAAGTTGTCCCGTCTGGCGATGGAGCGACAGGGAAAATAACCGCCTTCCGGCGGTCAATTATTGCAGATCAATCAGCCACACGGCGGCTTTCAGCCGGGAATTCAGGGTTTTCAGCAGGTCTGCGGCTTCATTTTTTCTGGGTTTGTTCCATGACTGGGCCAGCACTTTGGTCAGGCGATCAGAAAGCGCCAGTTTACCCCCAGCACCACCAGCCTGCGCATTTCTGATCGACGCGGGCTTTATCTATTCAACCTGACTCACTATTTATCTGGCACAGATCTCATTTTGTTCAAACTGAGCATTCCTTCATCAATCGTTTATCCTTACACTGCATATGCATCCAATTTTACATATATAAAAATCTTATTAATCAATTGGATACATTCGCTATATTTATGTCCGGAACATTGAAAAGGCTGCATTCATCCTGTTCAACAAGCCCCCGGACATCATTTACTAAAAGGATTACTCAATGAAAAATATTGTCCCGGCTCTGGTGGCTGCAGCAGGCCTGTTTGCAACACCTTATATGGCTTATGCTTCGGCAGATTTCTCCGCTTCTCTGCTATCAGGTTCAAGAATTATCAACGGCACTCAGTCAGCCAAAAATCAATGGCCATTTATGGCTGTGCTTGTCACAAAAGGAAGTAATACCGTTTATAGCGGACAACTTTGTGACGGCACATTTCTTGGCGGCCGCTATGTTCTGACCGCAGCACACTGTGTTGTAGACGAATATACCGGCAAGAAAACGTCTGCAAATACGTTACAGGTTGCTATCGGTGTTTTTGATCTTAAAAGTTCATCAGCGAAGAAAAAACTCGTCAATGTTTCGAAAATTTATTCACATCCCAAATATGACGGTATCGTCAATGATATCGCGATCCTGAAATTAGCCAAAGAGGTAAGCGGAACCAAAGTTCAGCTGGCAAGTCAGGATCTGGTGAATGCCTTACAAAACGGTAATACCACGACCGCCATCGGTTGGGGCGCCACTTCTGCGACTGAAGATATTTACCCGGCAAAACTTCGTCAGGTCGATATGCCTTTCGTCGAGTGGCAGACTTGTCAGAACCTGAACAGTGAATATCTGAGTGTGGATGAGTCCAATGTGTGTGCCGGTTATCTTGAAGGCGGCAAAGCCACCTGTTACGGCGACAGCGGCGGCCCGCTGGTCTACAAAGATAACGGTGTTTATAAACAGATCGGGATTGATAGCTGGACAGGCGGCGACTGCGCTCAGGCCAATGCTTATGATGTATTTACCAACGTGGCTTATTACACCGACTGGATTAATAATATCATGAATAATTAATCTGCCCGGATAATGGTCATTACCAAGACAGACAGATGCAACCGGGTTGCATCTGTCTGTTTTACTTTCCGGCTTGATTTCCCGCCTGAATGGCAATGCCCCGGGATTAGCATCCTGCCTCAGGCATATCTCAGGCTGGCATGATTGCAGACGAACTCCGCTTCAGGTCCGGAAAAATCCATCACCCGGTGGCAAAGTTTAGTCAGCAGATCTTTCTTGTGGCTGACCAGTATCATAGTGCAGCCAATCTCCTGCACAACTTCCATCAACAGTGCCAGTGTTTCCTTAGCGGTCAGCGGATCCAGCCGGGTGGCCGGTTCATCGGCAATCAGGAGTTTGGGTTTCAACAGCAATACCCGTAACATTGCGAAACGTTGCAGCTCTCCGCCGGAAACCTGCCGCGGAGTACGCGTCAGCAGCTCCGGATGAAGATTGAGTCTTTGCATCATTTGCCGGACGGCAGACTGCTCAATCGCAAACTTGTTGCAAATGTCATCCATCAGTGTTCCCAAAGTACATTGGGGTGCAAATGCACCCGGCGGATCCTGATAAAGTTTCAGTTTTTCTCCCGGCCGGAATGATTCAAAATAATCAATCTTTCCTGACTGCTGCGGAATCAATCCCAGAATGACCTGACATAAGGTGGATTTACCACAGCCGCTTGGTCCGCTGATTCCAAGTATTTCGCCTTTGTGCAGCGTGAATGACAGATCTTCCAGCAATACCCGGTTACCGGCGGCAATAGTCAACTGATGTGCACTCAACAGCGGCTGAGCCGCATGTTGCACCGGACTGTCCGGCCAGTGTTGCGGATGCGTTGCTTCTATCAGCTGACGGGTATAATCATGTTGAGGCTGACTGAGAATATCCTGCGCCACTCCCTGCTCAAGGATTTCGCCGTCACGCAGCACAATCAGCTGACCAGCCAGCTGTTCCGCAACCTGAGTATCATGCGTAATGGTAATCAGTGTTTCCCTGTCCCGGTGCTGAATCAACATATCAACCAGCCGGTCCCGGTGCAGATTATCCAGCCCTTTGGTCGGCTCATCTGCAATCAGTACTTTTCCGCCGGCACTGGTAGCACACAGATAAGCACTGCGCTGAGCCATACCTCCGGACAATTGCGCCGGATATTTCGTACCGTGCCCGCTCAGGCCAATCTCATCGAGCTGTCTGTCAAAAGATTGCTGTGCCTGTTCAGCACTCTGGCCGGAGACCAGCTCATGCACTTCAGTCACCTGCCCACTGATTCGCATCAGTGGATCCAGCGCCAGCGAAGGCTCCTGCGGTAAAATAGAAAAGTCCGTTCCCCAGCACTGTTCACGTTCAGAGGGCGACAGGTTATGCAGAGCGCTGCCGGCAAGGTAAATTTCCCCGCTGGCGGTAAACCCTGGCGGTAAATCACCGATGATTGATTTCACCAGTAAGCTTTTTCCGGCTCCGGTTTCTCCCAGAATGGTCAGCGATTCACACCGAGCCAGTTCAAAACTGACCGGACCGACCATCCGCAACTCGCCGTGGAAAACTTCCAGATTGATCACTTTAAGCAACGGGGTCATACCAACTCCTCAGAATTTTTTCCCTGTGATAACAGATGACAGGACAAAATAATCATGGACACCACCACAATCGGCTGAATCAGAACCCAGAAGGCCTGGTGATAATAACGGAACAGTTCCACCATCATCATACCCAGTTCCGCTCTGGGCGGCTTCAGGCCGACGTACAGAAAGCCGAGTGCAGCCAGCGCCAGCACAGCATTTCCGGCACCGAAGCAAGACAGGGTATATACATCATTTTTCATCACCGGCCAGATATGGCGGCGAAACAGATACCAAGGACCAAAGCCGAATAAGCGGGAAGACTCAAACGCATCGGAACGGACGGCGATCATGGTCCGGCTGCGAATCACCCGGAAGAAATCCGCCCACATGGTAATCGAAATCGCGATAAACAAGAGCACAAATGAGCCGGGAAATATCGCCCCGAACAGCAGCACGATCACCAGTCCGGGTAAGGCCATCACAATATTCACCCAGACCGAAAGAACCCGGTCCGCCCAGCCGCCTTTCCAACCGGCCCAGACTCCGGTAAGCAGACCGGTAACGACAGCCGTAGTGACACAGAGTCCGGCCATCATCAGTGAATTCAGAATCGCATCAGCCAGCCGGGCTGAATTGCTGCGCCCGAGATGATCGGTGCCCAGCGGCATCCCTTCAACCGGCGCTGAAAACACCAGATTGAGATTCTGGGCGGATGTACTGCCCTGGATCAGCAGTTTCTCGAACAACACAAACATGAACAGAAGGCAGAGCATTCCGATACCACCCCATTGCGCACGGGACAGCTGAGCACAAAAGATACGCAGATGAAATATCATGCCGTAACCTCCGTATTCTGGCGGTAACGGGGATCCAGACTGTACTGAATCATATCAATCAAGGTATTGATCACCACAAACAGCAACCCCATTAAAAGCGCCGCGCCCTGAATCACAGGCACATCCCGGCTGAAAACAGCATGAGACAGCGCGTGGCCAATCCCCGGCCAGGAAAACAGGGATTCAATCATCACGATACCTTCGATCAAACCTACCGCCTGCACACCGATAAACGCCATCACCGGCAGCGCGATATTCAGCCGCCCGTGACGTTGATAGGTTTGTGCCTCCGTCAGTCCTTTAAAGCGGGCAAAACGATAGAAAGGCGCCCTGAATACGGTTCTGGCTGTATTTCTGATCATCCGGTTAGATAACGCAGCGAGTGACAAAGCCAATGCAAGCGCCGGTAAAATAACATGTTCAGGACGACCAAAACCGGCGACCGGAAGCCAGTGCAAATGCAGGGCAAACAGCAAAATCAGAATCAGGCCAATCAGAAACACCGGCTGAGCCCGCATAAATCCGGAGAAAAACAGCGCGGCTTTATCGCTGATCGAGCCGGCATACCGGCCACAATAAACCCCGATCGGAAATGCAATCAGCAACGACACCAGCACCGCGATCAGAGCCAGCCATAACGAATAGCCTAAATGGTGGAATACTTTCTCAGCCACCGGTTCACCACTCAAGAGTGAATTGCCGAGGTGAAAATGACATAAGTCCCACAGCCAGCTGAAATACTGAGACAGCGGTGATTGTTCCAGCCCGAGTTCCTTTGAAACTGCTTTGGCCGCATCCAGATTGACGTAGTCATAACCATACCGCCCGGCAGCAATCCGGAATGCCATATCACCAGGCAGCAGTTTCATCATAATAAAAGTAATCGTTCCGACAGACCAGGCGACAAAAATCGCCTGGTATAACCGGTGAATCAATAGCTTAATCATCGGTGGTTAACTCGGTCAGGTGGTAATCTATTTCGTAAGGATCAAATCTGAAACCGGAGATATGCTTCCTGAGGCCAACCAGCTGCTGGCTGTAAGCAATCGGAATCACCGGGAGTTCTTCTGCCAGAATCCGGGCCACTTCCTGTGACATCGCTGCTTCCTGCTCTGGCTCTTTCCCGCTGATAAGCATGGAAAGCAAGTGATGGATCCGCGGCGAATACCAGTTCATATGCCCCCAGTCACTTCCTTTCGGCGAAGAGAAGTCATTAAACAATATCGGCAAAGGGCTGCCCAACGTGCCAAAGTTACGTGCAATCAGTGCCATATTCAGCGAATTATCATGGTGTTTGAGCGGAATCACACTGGAGTTATCAATGTTCACATTAATCATGATACCGATACGGGAAAGCTGATCCTGAATCGTTGTTGCCAGTACCGGCAATTCCGGACGGTCTGCATAAGTTGACAGCGTGAGTGAAAACAGCTGTCCATCGCGCTCAAGCCAGCCTTTATCGTTACGCCGCCAGCCCAGATGATACAAAAGCGCTTTCGCCGTATCGAGATTCTGTTTTGGCTGATAATCTTTAAGATGCCAGTCTGCCTGCGCATCAGAAAACAGCTGATAAGCCTGTGAACCAGGTGCATGCAGGATAGAAGAAGCAATCGCTTCACGGTTCAGCGCCAGACTAATCGCCTGCCGCGCCTGCTTTTCAGACAGGAAAGGATGCGTGTTATTGACTTTTAACAGAATGGTCCGGGGCAAATTATACGACTGGACGGAAACATCCGGGTTATCTGCAAACATGGTCCGGCTGTTCGGGTCAATTGAGAATGCCATGTCAGCCTGACCACTTTCTACCATCAGAGCACGGCTTTCGCTCCGGTGCCCGGCCAGGTAACTGATTTCGTCAATCTCTCCCTGAGTTCCCCAGTATCCGTCAAAACGACGCACATCGGCTTTATGCGGCGCAGTCAGCTTTTGTACCTGATAAGGCCCGGTGCCGTAGAGCTGTGTGATCTGCCCGTTTTCATCATAAGCCGTCGGAGAAACAATTCCCAGACTGTAATGAGCCAGTACCGATAACAGCGGGACATAAGGCCGGCTGAGATGCAGGGTGAATGTATTGCCTTCAGCTGACATCGATTTCACCGGTATTTGTTTAATCACGCCAGGCTTTTCGCGGGCAAATGTCAGCGTTTTCAGTACCGCTTTCGCATCCAGTGGCGTGCCGTCATGGAACTTTACATTATCGCGAATTTTAAACTGCCAGGTTAATCCCCGGTCAGACTGTTTCCATTCAGTTGCCAGAAGTGGGATCACATGACCATCGGTTTCAATACCGGTCAAGGATTCAGTCACACCAAGGCGGCTGAAAATAAATCCGTTTTTAGATAAATCCAGTCCATGAAACTCAAAGGGACCAGAAATCGTGATGCGTGAAATCTGTGGTTCACTGTCTCGTTGATACAGACTGAAAGCAATCAGTCCGGCGACCAATACAATAGCCAGGAAAAATAACTTTTTCATATAAATTACAAAACCATCAGTTAATATATGTTATAACATAACAACAAAGCCATATAGTATTCAATATATATTGATTTAAATCAATATGTAATAATAGCTCAAATACGCTCATATACACCCAAGCAACCTGAAGATGCAGGTTGTTTGGGTATAGATGAATAAACAAAACCATATTTCGTAAAACAAATGCAGGATGCAGTGTAAGATCTTTGAGATGCCCCGGTATTTTTGTTATTTTCATTCAACACCTTCAGCTTATCGGTTTAATCAATCAGCCTTATGAAACAAAGTCATTTTTTTGCCTATCTGGCCCGAATGAAGTTAATCCAGCGCTGGCCGCTGATGCGTTCAGTTTCAACGGAAAATATTTCAGAACACAGTCTTCAGGTGGCATTCGTCGCTCACGCACTGGCTCTGATTAAGAATAAGAAATTTGGCGGGCAGCTGAATCCGGAACGCATCGCAATTCAGGCGATGTATCATGATTCCAGTGAAGTGTTAACCGGGGATTTACCCACACCGGTGAAGTATTATAATCCGGAAATATCCAGAGAATACAAAAAAATAGAAGCCGCTGCCGAGCATCAGTTACTGCAAATGCTGCCGGAGGAGTTTCAGGAAGACTTTGCCCCGTTTATCCGCTCAGACGCCGCTAACCCGGAAGATACTGCCATTGTCAAACAGGCCGACTGTATCTGCGCTTACCTGAAATGTCTTGAAGAGATGAGTGCTGGCAATCATGAATTTTCCCGCGCCAGAAAACGTCTGGAAGTGACACTTGAAGAGAGAAAATCGCCGGAGATGGATTATTTCCTGTCGGTTTTTGCCCCAAGCTTCGAACTAACACTGGATGAGATCAGCTGATCTTGTTATCTGCCGGTCCTTGCTTCAAATTCAGGAACCAGATCAACATTCAGGAAGATGATGGATAGCGGCGACGGACATCTGGTGACATGTGTGACATCTGGAACTGAATCATCTGTTCAAAGCAGCTAAGCAGCGGGCTGAAGTCCTGCGCCGGTTGCCAGACAGATAACAGATGATACCCGGCTTCGACAGTCGATAAACACCCTTCCCGGGGAGCTTTGCGTATCTGGTAATTTCCTTTCAGCTCTTCAGGTAAAGACAATCGCGGCAGCCCGTGCAAATTTTCAGAAAGCTGCCACATTTTGTAGGCTTTCTTCCAGGTGCCGTCGATCAAAATTACTCTGGTTTTCTGCTGTGGCGCAGGGACGTCATTCACACTGATGGCACCTTCTCCGGGATACAAAACATAGTGACGGGTATCCGGCTCAGACAATAGCTGATTCAGTTGCGGGTGACGGGTAAAATCTTCCCCGGTAAAACAGTGGGCGTCAGGCAACGAAAGCTGCAAAATACGGGCGGTTCCCAATGGCCGGCTGACTTCAGTCGGATGCTGAAGAATGATAAGCTCAATCTCAGACGATAACGAGACAATCAACGGGCAGATACAGGCTTTATGCGCTTTCCCACATTTCGGACAATAACGACAACTCATCTTCATCTATACCTTATTCCGGCTCTCATCAGCCTGATTTGTGTCTGTGCTCAGTTTTCACCGCTGGCAGGATATTTTATCTGGGACAGACATGCAATCATACAGGGGCAGTGGTGGCGAATTCTGACCGGCAATTTCACGCACACCAACTTTTATCATCTGGCGATGAATCTTGCAGCCCTCTGGCTGATTTCACTGATATTCAGGCCATCCCCGCGTCATGCACTGGTGATAATTGGTGTTTGTAGTCTGAGCATCGGCATAAGTCTGTTCTGGACTGATATCATTCGCTATGTCGGATTATCCGGCGTGTTACACGGTTTATTTGCCGGTTATGCTTTGCTGGAAATACTGGCCGGACGGCGCAGCAGCTGGCTGTTGTTAGCCGGTGTTGCGGGCAAAGTGGGCTGGGAACAATGCTTTGGCGCATCGCCAACAACTGTGGCGCTGATTCAGGCACCGGTTGCAATTCAGGCTCATCTGGCCGGGTTTATCTCCGGGATTGTGATTGTACTTATCATTCACCGGTTTACCTTATCCGGTATTCAGGCTACGGACAAATCCTAATCATCAACGCTGATTCGCCATCAATGGCGAATCAGCACACCTGACAGATCAGAGACGTTTAACCGGCACATAGATGAAGTCCTGCCCGGTTTTCTGACAGTTGAAGTCATGGGCCGCACCGGCAAGTTCCATGTGATTCTCTGCCAGATACTGACGCACTTCTGCAAACTTATTCTTACTGTTATTCCGGACATAAATATATTCATAGCCGGGAATCGTCCATTTAACCCAGCCTTCCGGCGCCTGAGCATCATCCAACACTTCCGCCCCTGCCAGATAAAGCCCGCGGGTAAAGTCATTTTCCCATGGCATAAAAGAGCGGGAAAAATCAGACATCACGCCCCAGATACCGCAGAGTCTGCCATTTGGCTCTCTTTTCACCAACGAATCAATCTGCTTAAACTGCGTCTGAACATCACGCCACAATAACTGAATGAATCCCTGCCCGTCTTCGGTCGAGCCTTCTTTGCCAATAACGGAAAACGATTCTTTCACACAGGTCTGAATATCCATGTGTTCTCCTTTTTATAATTTCTGATTTATCTTTGTCACTGATTCAGACAATCGGACGCCGCCCGCGGCTGGCGAGCTTTAACAGAACACCATCTGCCGCTTCACCCATCACACCCGATAATTTTTCTGCCAGCTTTTTCTTTTGTACATAGTGCACTGACAATACAGTTTTGTCCTGACATGCCGCCGTTACCAAATCGTCTGAAGTTATGATTTCATCCACCAGGCCCAGTTCTTTCGCTTTTGTACCAAACCAGTGTTCTCCGGTTGCCACAGAATCCACATCCAGCCCGGGACGGTGGTCACGAATGAAATCCTTGAACAGAACGTGAGTTTCTTCCAGTTCACTGCGGAATTTTTCCCGGGCTTTATCGGTATTTTCACCGAACATGGTTAAGGTACGTTTAAATTCACCAGCCGTCAGTTGTTCAAATTCAATATCATTCTTTTTCAGTAACTTATTAAAGTTCGGCAACTGAGCAATCACACCAATGGAACCAACAACCGCAAACGGAGCCGACACCAGTTTATCTGCTATACAAGCCATCATATAACCGCCGCTTGCAGCAACTTTATCCACTGCAATCGTGAGCGGCAGTCCTGCTGATTTCAGCCGGTCCAGCTGAGATGAAGCCAGCCCGTAACCATGAACCATACCACCACCCGATTCGAGACGGAGTAAGACTTCATCACCTTCTTTGGCAACGGCAAGAATCGCGGTGACTTCTTCACGCAGCGAGCCCACTTCTTTCGCATCAATACTGCCGTGAAAATCAAGAACGAACAGATGTGGTTCGCGTTTGGCTTCCAGTGAACCTTCTTTGGCTGCTTTCTTAATCTCTTTCTCAGCTGACTTGTGCTTAGATTTTTCACTTTTCTTTTCCGCTTTGTGACGCGCCTTCAGAAATGCGTCGTCATACATGCGGGATTCCAGCTGTTCGATCGTCTCTTTATGCTTTTCAGTCAGATTGACAATTTCAAGCTCCCCTTTGGCGCTACTCTCTTTGGATGCTTTAACCAACAGTAAAACCGCAATGATGGCGGCTACCACAGTCACAATCTTTGCCAAAAACAGACCGTAGTCCAATAAAAATTCCAATGTTCTTATCCTCTTTAATACGAATTGATGTATTGTAGCGAATCTTTGCAACCAAATCATAATCATAAGAGGACCGGGAATGACTTATTCTGTAACAGCGGACACGTTAAAAGACCGGATTATCCTGATTACAGGGGCCAGCGATGGTATCGGTAAACAGGCAGCGATCAGTTACGCACAACATGGTGCATCGGTGATTTTATCCGGCCGCAGCCTGAGTAAACTGGAGGAGACTGCCAAAGCAATCCATGACGCCTGTTATCCGCAAGCATCAGTGATTACTCTGGATATGATGAAAGCCACCCGACAGGACTATCTGAGTTTAGCGAAGGTGATTCAGTCAGAATACGGCCGGTTAGATGGCTTACTTCACAGTGCGGGTCAGTTAGGCGATATCTGCCCTTTTGAAGCGATTGAAGAGCAGGTTTATGACGAAGTGATGCAGGTCAATGTGAAAGCGCAGTTTCTGCTGACGCAGGCCTTATTACCGTTATTGAGACAATCAGCCGACAGCCGGTTAATTTTTACCTCTTCAACGGTGGGTCATGCCGGACGTGCCAACTGGGGAACTTATTCTGTTTCTAAATTTGCCACAGAAGGCATGATGCAGATTCTGGCCGATGAGCTAAAAGAAACGACAGTTCGGGTAAATGCAATTAATCCGGGCGGAACCCGGACAGGCATGCGCGCCAAAGCATTTCCACAGGAAGATCCCGGCACACTGAAAACACCGCTGGATATCATTCCGCTCTACCTTTATCTGATGGCGCCCGAAGGTATTGAGATTCACGGGCAGTGTATTGACGCGCAAAAAAGTAAACAGCGATCTTAATCTGTCATATAAAAAACGGGCAGAAACGACTCTGCCCGTTTTTTTCAATACTATATCAGGGTGATGAAAGGCTATTTATTCGGGGATAACAAATCACGCAAACGGTCTTGCGCGACTTCCACCAGCATATCCGGCTGGAATTTGGAGATAAAGCGATCACAACCAACTTTTTTCACCATGGCTTCATTAAAGCTGCCACTGAGTGATGTATTAAGCGTAATAAACAGATCTTTCATCCGGGCATCATTACGAACTTCATAAGTCAGCCGGTAACCATCCATTTCCGGCATTTCCGCATCGGTAATCATCAACAATATTTCATCGGTGACCGTTTTCCCCTGATCACACCATGACTTCAACAGGTTATAGGCTTCCATCCCGTCACGGCATTCGATAATTTCAAGCCCCAGTTGAGATAAAGTACCTTTAACCTGATTACGTGCGGTCGTTGAATCATCAACAATCAAGACCTTCCGGCCATGCATATTATCAAGCAGGTCGCGATCCAGCACTTCTTCCGAAATCGATACATCGTAATCAATGATTTCAGCCAGAACTTTCTCCACATCAATAATTTCAACGATCTGAATTTGTTCCTGTTCCTGAATATGAGTGATTGCGGTCAGATAGTTAGCTCTGCCTGCTGTTTTAGGCGGCGGCTGGATTTCAGTCCAGGCGGTATTAATGATGTTTCTGACCTGCCCCACCAGAAAACCCTGTGTGGTCCGGTTATATTCGGTCACAATCAGGTTTTGTTCTTCTTCCTGATCACCATGGAATGGCGGAAAACCTATCGCTCTTCTCAAATCGATGACAGGAACCGGCTCCCCTCTTAATGAGGCAACACCTGTAATATGATTGTGAGAACCTGGCATTTTGGTTAAAGTCGGCATTTTAATGACTTCTTTAACTTTAAAGACATTAATCGCAAAAATCTGTCGGCTGTTCAGCTTGAAAAGTAACAGCTCAAGACGATTTTCTCCCACCAGATTCGTGCGTTGATCGACCGTATTTAATACACCTGTCATACGAGATTCCACCAGTAAAAACAATTAACAGTATATACTCAATCAAATCAGAAGTAGCATTTGATGCCAAAGATTTTCTGAGTATATCAATAAATATTCATCCTACATATACCCAGCGCAGCATAACATGCAATGATCAGTATATTTGGTGTATAACATTATCTTTTATACTCAGGCAACCAGAAAATGCAGCATAAGACAGACGATATCCGGCTGCTCCAGAAAACGATGAAATAAAAACAGTCAATGACTCAATATACCTGATTCAGCGATCAACGATGGCCATCAGTAAACTGCCATCATAAAGTGCCTGCTTAATTAAGGCAGCCCCCGGCATGGTTGATTGTTTATAAAAACGGGATTCCATAATCCGGACCTGTTTCCAGTACATAGGATGCGTTTGCGCCTCAATACATTCAAACATCGATGGATATAAAACGTCTTTTGCCAGGTTAATAATGCCACCCAGTAAAACCTTTTCCGGATTGAAAATATTAATCACGATGGCAATAGCCTGCCCGAGGTAACTCCCAAGCTGTTCCATAACTTCACAGGCCAACGGATCACCGTCCGATGCGGCCATACAAATATCTTCAATCGAAATATCTTCCAGCGAATTCAGAGACGACTGAGCCCCCTGCTCTATCCGGGCAAGCACCTGCTTGCGGAGCGCATGAGAGCTGGCAACCGTTTCAAGACACCCCCGGTGACCACAATGGCATGGTAAACCACTGGGATTAATCTGGATGTGGCCTAAATCTCCGATATGTCCCAGCCTGCCCTGCAAAACGCGGCCATTCACAATCACACCAGCACTCAGTCCGTTATGAATTGAAATCAGGACCGAGTTATTATTCTCCTGAGAGTGACCAAAAAGCTTTTCAGCCAGCGCCCAGGCACGGGTGTCATTGGCAATAAAGACCGGAATCCGGGTCACACGGTAAATTTCAGAACTCAGTTCAAAGTTACGGACATTGTAATGTGGCATTTCAAGCACCACGCCGCGCTCAGCATCCACAAGCCCCGGCAGTGTCAGGGCGATACTGGTAATCCGCTCAATCTGCGAGATATAGGTCAGGAAAAATTCTTCTATTTCATGTAACAGCCGTGCAAGTAAATCATCCTGATCGATTTCATGGATATCTATCTTGGTGTCAATCAGAACATCACCGCCCAACTCATGCAGAGCGATGGTTAAATACCCCCGCCCGAGACGCATCGATAAAAATTGCCACCCCTGATTTCTGGTTTGCAGACCAACAGCAGGACGACCACGACTAATCGCTTCCTGAACTGTTGTTTCATGAATCAGTTGCGCATCAATCAACTCCCGGGTAATTTTGGTAATACTCGCTGGCGCGAGTTCACTTTCTTTCGATAAATCAATCCGGGATATCGGACCTTTTTGATCAATCAGCTTATAAACACGTCCCGCATTAATCTGCTTTATATGATCAATGTGGCCTGGCTGAGCCATATACATGGTGCACTCCCAAAATCAACAACATGCTAATTTTTTTACTTTGCAAAGAAATTGTGAAGCGCTTTAACATATGAGCGTGACAAGCATCACGCAGATTCATTGAAGTTTGTGTCAGAAGTCAAATGATCATTCCTGACTTGAATAGCTTCAGGCCTTTCCTGATGGTTTTTACAGCGAATAAATCGAAAAATTCTAATCAGGAGAAAAAGAAAGTCAATCAAACAGATTAATCCGGCATTTTTCAGGTTCTCTCATATACTTAATTGTGCTCATCCCATTATCGTAATTCAGGAGCATAGCATGACGAAGATAGTGCGAAAGACCAAAATTGTAACAACGCTGGGCCCTTCAACTGATCAGGACAGTGTGCTTGAAGAACTCATTCTGACAGGTGTCAATGTCGTACGTATGAACTTCTCGCATGGCACTGCTGAAGCGCATAAGCAAAGAACCAGAAAAATACGTGAAATCGCAGCAAAGCATAATCTTAATGTTGCCATACTCGGTGATTTACAAGGCCCGAAAATCAGAGTATCGACATTTGAGGAGGGAAAAATCACACTGAATGTCGGCGATCGTTTCACTCTGGATGCAGAACTGCCTCCCGGAGCAGGAACACAGGAGGCCGTTGGTATTGATTATAAACAGCTGCCGGATGATGTTCACAGAGATGATATCCTTTTACTGGATGATGGCAGAATACAGCTGCAGGTGTTGATGGTCGATGACAATAAAATCTTTACCACGGTGACCGTTGGCGGGGATTTATCCAACAATAAAGGGATTAACCGTAAAGGAGGCGGACTTTCTGCGCAGGCCCTGACAGAAAAAGATAAACAGGATATTTTGCTGGCAGCTGAACTCGAAGTTGACTATCTGGCCGTTTCTTTTCCCCGCAATGGCGAAGATATGGAATACGCCAGGCGACTTTCCAGAGATGCCGGGATGAATACCAAGCTGGTTGCAAAAGTCGAGCGGGCAGAAACCGTCTCATCTGATACCAATATCGATGATATCATCATGGCTTCTGATGCCATCATGGTTGCCCGGGGTGATCTGGGGGTAGAAATCGGGGATCCGGAACTGGTGGGTGTACAGAAAAAACTAATTCAGCGGGCCAGAGCCTTAAACCGGGTCATTATTACGGCTACGCAGATGATGGAATCCATGATCGAAAATCCAATGCCAACCCGGGCTGAAGTCATGGATGTTGCCAATGCAGTGATTGATGGGACAGATGCCGTTATGCTCTCAGGTGAAACTGCTGTCGGCAAGTATCCGATAGAAACGGTCAAATCAATGGCTAATGTTTGTCTTGGCGCCGAAAAAATGATGTCCGTGAATACACAGAACTACCGTCTCAACGGCAGTTTCGCCACCGCCGGAGAAACGGTATCAATGTCTGCTGTTTATGCAGCAAACCATATGGAAGGAATCAAGGCCATTGTGACGCTTACCGAATCCGGACGTACAGCATTGATGACGTCAAGACTTAACTCTGAACTGCCTATTTTTGCTCTCTCCAGAAACGAAACAACGCTCAATCGTTGTGCACTTTACCGGGGAGTAACTGCTCACTATTTTGATTCGAAGCAGGAATCCAGTTATGACGCTGCGCTTGAAGCATTACAGATGCTGAAAGAGAAAAAACTTCTCGATTTCGGTGATATTGTGATTATTGCCCAGGGCGACATGATGGGCGTGGAAGGCACAACCAACTGTCTGAGAATCTTACCGGTCTTCTGATTTCCCCCGGCAGGGTCACTGCCTTCTGTTTATACCAGTGACCCTTGCTGTAACACACTTCTGGCAGACTCCCAGCTTTCAATGAAGTTATACCCGGCTTCAAGTCCGAGTGCATAATCATGTAATAAATCATCTTTCTTACTCAGCAACGGACCTGAGCGCAATGTTTCAGAGGGAGCAATCTGAATAATGAACACATCATCCGGCGGCGTTGCCAGAAATTTGAGCGTCAGTTCATAGGTTTGAAAGTGAATCATCAGCATATCCGCCAGACGGGAATCAAACTTTCTTCCGAGCAGGTCACTGAGCCGGAACAGGTTATCTGCCCCAAATAACCACCGTCCACCATTGAGAACACCCGCTGGTGAGATTTTGGTCTGTGCAGACATTTTCTTTTTCAAAGAACTCCGCCACTGTTCAGACAATTGCTGCCACTGATTTTGCACATAATCCAATGGCTGTTTAAATCCGGCCACACCATTCTCTCCATTCTGCTGAGAGAGAACAACGGAAGAAGTATCGGGGCTTTCTGTACGAATCACGGCGATAAAACGCGCTCCCTGACGCCAGGCTTCCTGAACCGGAATTGATGCTGAAATCCCGCCATCGGCGAAGGGTTGACTCCTGACTTCGACAGGCTGTTCACAAAGCGCCGGAATCGCACAGCTCGCCAGTAACACGTCCTTCCAGTCTGATTCCAACAGCGGCAGGTAAATATCTTTCAGCGTATGTACCTGTGTTACGGCTGCATACGCTTTCTTTTTCGCCAGTGTTCTTCTTCCCATATCCACATCAAGGCGGTAAGGAAAATCCATGATCCGGTCTAAAGCCCAGGACAAATCGAGATATTGTTTTTTCCGGATATAAGCGAACAAATGAAAAAAATCATTTTGTGTGGTCAGATCGGTAATAAAAGACTTCCCCAACCCACACTGGCGACACAAAAATGCACACAGGTTCAACGCACCGGCAGAAGTGCCGTAATAGGACTGAAAGGGATCAAAATTTGATAAATTGAAGGCATCAAGCACACCCGCAGTAAAAATACTTTTCTGACCACCACCTTGTAAGACTAAAGCATTTTTACCACTGATATATTTTGATAATTGGTCATAGTCTCCGAGAGTACACCGCTCAGAGACTACTCTGACATTTCCCGCCATGAGCTCACAATAAACACGGTGAAATTATCTTAGCTGCTATATTTGCCTGCGCAGACACATTAATGCGCCAGAACAATAATTCCGTAAGCAATTAAAACCGCAAAGACAACAACAGTAATGACCAGTGCATACTTTAAATCAAGTTCCATAACGATCTCCGGTAAATAAAATGTATTCAGACAAATGATGATGTCAGCTCAGAATCCCGTTTGTCTATTGTTTTCCGACGGAAAAAAGAGGTAGATCTTGTTTATTATATACCCAAGTCGCTTTCCTGATATCATCATGGCGCGGCAAACTGTGTTAAAGAGCCTCTCTGCCCGCCTGAGCAACCGGGAAATCTTCTGATACCGGGAAAGAAAACAGAGGATGAGACTGAAAAATACTGTAGTTTTTAATTGTAATTAAGTAAAAAAATCCACTCAAAAAACCCAGACAAAAGCTAAATCATCAAAATAATCATTTACAAAATAATAAAATATAAGAACTTATCACTAAAACAATATATCTACATTATATTTACAATCTATTGCCTTTTTATTTGGATGTATGTAACCTCTGAGTCATGCGTAGTTATAGATTTCAACTAGCGCAAACACACATCACAACAAATAGAATAATATTCTGAGATACAAGATCGTTAAAATATATAATTCCAAATACTACCCTATGTGACTTACATGAAGTTATGTGTATTCAACACATCCCTCATGTAATTACACTATAATTATTAACGACATGGATGAAATAACATCTCTCAGATAATTCAGGAAAGGAGTATCTAATGAAGCGAGAACAATGGGGATCTCGTGCCGGGTTCATATTAGCAGCCGTTGGTTCTGCAATTGGGTTAGGCAACATCTGGCGTTTTCCGTATATGGCCTATGAAAACGGTGGCGGCGCATTTTTTATCCCTTACATTTTTGCCATGCTGACTGCCGGTATACCATTCATGATTTTAGAATTCAGTATGGGACAACGTTACCGGGGCTCTGCACCAAAAACTTTATCCCGGATCCATTCTAAATTTGAATGGCTTGGCTGGTTTCAGGTCGGTGTTGCCGCCGTTATCGGGGTCTATTATGTCGCTGTAATTGGTTGGGCAATTTCCTACTTTGGCCTGTCATTTACACAGGGCTGGGGCAGCGATCCAAACAGCTATTTCTTTAGTGAATATTTAGGGCTGGGTGATAACTCTCCGACAAATTTAGGCGGTATCCGCTGGGGAATCGCACTGACAGTCACTATCGCATGGTTAATCACTTATGTCGCCATCGTCAGTGGTGTGAAGTCAGGTATTGAAAGAGCCTCAAAAATCATGATGCCAATCCTCTTCTTCATGGTCTTGATGCTGATTGCCAGAATGGTCGTACTGCCAGGTGCGCTGGATGGTATCAACTATATGTTCAAGCCTGACTTCAGCAAGATTTGGGATGTGAAAGTCTGGGCGGCAGCGTATGGGCAGATATTCTTCACCCTGAGTATCGGTTTTGCCATCATGCTGGCTTATTCAAGTTACCTTCCGGAGAAATCTGATATTACCAATAATGCCTTTATGACGGTTCTGATTAACTGTGGTTTCTCTATCCTGGCCGGCATCATGATTTTCTCAGTGCTTGGCTATATGGCAGAAGCTCAGAGCAAGCCGTTAACAGAAGTTGTTTCTGCTGGTGTCGGACTCGCTTTCGTGACATTGCCGACAGCAATTAACCTGTTGCCTGCGCCTTATATTCTTGGCCCGGTTCTGTTCTTTGCTTTAGTGATTGCCGGTCTGAGCTCTCATATTTCGATCATGGAAGCTGTGACTTCAGCTGTCATTGATAAAACGAAATGGAGACGGAATAAGGCCGCCAGCGTTGTAATTGGTATCAGCTTTATTGTCTCGATGGCATTTGTCACCAATGGTGGTTTACTGCTGTTAGATCTGGTCGATCACTTTGCGAATAACATCGGCATTATGGTGGGTTGTTTTGTAGAAATCGTGGTTATGACCTGGCTGTTTAAAATTGCGGATGTCCGCCAGTATGTCAATTCAGTATCTGATTTTTCAGTGAAAGAGTGGTTCGATATTAGTCTGAAGTTCATCACACCTGTGATTCTGGCTATCATTCTGGTAACTAAACTGAAAACATTATTTACTGAGGGTTATGGTGGTTATGACCTGACAATTGGTTGGATACTGATTGCAGCATTGCTTGCTGTCGGCGTATCAATCAATCTCAGCAGCAAAAAACAGGAGGCTTAATATGGATGCCAGTGCAATCTTTATGATGATTCTCGGCCTGGGACTCACCTGGGGCGGTGCCGCTATCTGTATCAGGAAAGCGATGAGTAAGCGTGATTAAATCCTGCTGACTCATATAGACTTGCGCAATGCCGGTGATGATAATATCACCGGCATTTTTATACCCATAAACTACCAAAGTAGCCCGTGTAACACCCCCCGGGTCTGGCAGAAACACACACTCATCCATTTACTTTCCCTGAACTGCGCCTGCCTGTTCCCTCTCAGCTATTCCTGCTAAGTCTATCCTTTCAACGTGATCATGCGCGTTGGTATTTGAGCATTCTGACTTTTATCCTGATGCCCAACACTTCAATAAAATATACCTCATTCACACGAACGGCTTGTGTCAGGATACATTGAAGATGACTCAGAATCAGAGCGAAAACTGAATGTAAAAAACCCCTGAGCCAGAGACTCAGGGGTTTTAATTTCAACTATCGGGTAAGTATTAATATTCAGAAATAACTCACCGGTAATAGCTCAACCAGACTTAATGCGTATTACGCATCCATTCGTCCATTTCAGTTCTTAACACATCAGAACGTGTACCGAAAATAGCCTGAACACCGCCCTGCACCACAACAACACCTGCAGCACCCAATGCTTTCAGCCTGTCCTGATCAACGTTTTCAGTTTCTTTCACAGAAACACGCAGACGAGTGATACATGCATCCAGGTTGGTAATGTTGTCTCTGCCACCGAATGCTGCGACCAATGATTCTGCCATTTCAGAGTCAGATGATTGAACCTCTTCAACCGTTTCATCTTCACGGCCTGGCGTTTTAATATCCAGAGCACGGATAACCACTGTAAATACAACGTAGTAAATCACCGCGTAAACCGCACCTAAACCAACTAACAACAACATTTTCTGTGCGTGAGGTGCCTGGACCACGAAATCGATGAAACCATTTGAGAATGTATGGCCGTGAACAACTCCCAGAGAGTTTGTCAGTACGTAAGCTAAACCAGCAAGCAGAGCGTGAATTCCATACAACAGCGGAGAAATGAACAGGAATGAGAATTCAATTGGCTCAGTGATACCAGTCAGGAATGAAGTCAAGGCAGCTGAAGCCATAATACCCATGATTTTTGCACGGTTTTCTGGTTTTGCGCTGTGAGCAATTGCAAAAGCAGCGGCAGGCAGACCAAACATTTTAAACAGATAACCACCGGCAAGCTGACCAAAACCATTCCCGGCTAAACGGGATGCATCATCAGCGGTCAGGAAGCAAGTCATAATGCCGTGAACAACTTCACCAGCAGCATTTGTACATGTACCCGCTTCATAGAAGAATGGGACGTTCCAGATATGGTGAAGACCAAATGGGATAAGAGAACGTTCAACAACACCATAAATACCAAATGCTAATACCGGATTCTGATGTGCAGCCCAATCAGAGAATGCTGCAATCGCTGAACCAATTGGCGGCCAGATAAATGACAAAATCACACCAAGGATAATCGCCAGAAAACCGGTGATGATTGGCACAGCACGCTTACCAGCGAAGAAGCCCAGATAATCAGGCAACTGAATTTTATAGAACCGGTTGAATGCCCAGGCAGCAACAGCACCAGCAAGAATGCCCCCCAGAACCCCGGTTTCAATTCCATCAACACCCATGACTTTCGCCATAACTTTCAGTGTTGCCACCATGATGCCGTAACCGACGATCGCCGATAAACCTGATACACCGTCGTTATTTGTGAAACCCAGCGCGACACCGACAGCAAAAAGAAGTGCCATCTGTCCGAAGACCGAACCACCAGCTTGCGCCATCAAATTAGATACAACTTCCGGTAACCAGCTGAAATTAGCGGCACCGACCCCGAGTAAGATCCCTGCAACAGGTAAAACTGATACGGGAAGCATCAGCGATTTACCTACTTTTTGCAGTTCAGCAAAAAGGCTCTTAGACATATTTTATGCTCCTGATTAAGTTTATATGTTTTATTTGTTTCGGAAACGCTACAGCCACCCCCGTCGCTGTTTTTTTTGGCTTCCGTGGAATATAGCCACATTTGGCATTATATTTTCCAGCTCTAAATATATATTGATGGCTCTCAAACTTTCTATATCGTTAACAACTTTAGTTTCAAAGTAATAGGTAGATCACAATCAAAACACGTATAAAAAACAGACAGAAATAGCATTAATTATTTGATCTATAATCATTTATCAAATACTGGATCTAATTTTTCATCGGAAATAAATCAACAATAAAAGTTAATTTTCCATGTAAATTAACTTTTATCTGATTTTTGTTGACAGAATCAATAAAAAATCTTCACCTGATCCTATTTTTTTCGCTTCGAATTAATTCAAAGTTATATTTTGGATCAAACTGACAATTTAAAGAATAAACTTATTTATCATAGAAAAAAAAGATTCGCAAAATTCTGTGAGGTGTGATGCGCAACCTCAGACACATCAATCCCTTTAAGGCGGGCTATATAGCTGGCAACCTCTGATACATAAGCAGGTTGGTTTTCTTTGCCACGATGGGGGACAGGCGCAAGGTAGGGCGAGTCCGTCTCAATGAGCAGGCGTTCCAGAGGCAGTGCTTTGACAACTTCTTTTAGTTCTGTCGCCTGACGAAAAGTCACGATCCCGGAAATCGAGATATAAAATCCTAAATCCATCGCAGCCTGAGCAAAAGCCATGTCCTCAGTAAAGCAGTGAATCACGCCTCCGCATCGATCAGCCCCCCCATTCCTTAACAGGGCTAACGTGTCTTCTCTTGCATTTCGGGTATGTATAATTAACGGCTTATTGACTTCAACAGCAACTTCAATCTGTTGTACAAACCTGAATTTTTGCAGCTCTGCCGTTTCTGGCTGATAGTGATAATCAAGCCCTGTTTCTCCGACGGCTACAACTCTGGGATGCTGAACATATTCACAAAAAGTATCCAGGGCAAAGTCACTTTCGACATCTAAAGGGTGAACACCACAAGAAGCATGGACAAATTCAAAAGGTGTTATCATGTCCAGCATATCCGGAAACGAATCTAAAGTGACACCAACTGACAACAACTGCTCAACGCCAGCAGCTTTGGCTTTGTTAAGCACATCCGCAACATTCTGATGTACATTCTCATAGTCAAGTTTATCTATATGGCAGTGGGAGTCGACGAACATGAAACCTCATCAAATTTTAGTAACCAATCTAAAATTAGCAGCTCAGAATTTAAGCTGCTCTGTACTGTCACCTGCTTCAGTAAAGCAGACAATAATTGAAATTGCTGATAAAGCAATTCATAAGAAGCTTTTTGAGCAATCATAACACTCTCAGGTAAAAATGATTCATCTTTTAGCTGAAACTGGCACTTTTGAGAATCTGCAAGTAAGTACCATAACCAGGTCAAATTCTCTGCCGGAGATTTTTCAATCAGTTTTGTTAATGAGGATGCATGACGTAATGGCTCTTCAAGAAACTGGCAAAACTGCCCGGCCAGCAATTGATAATCGCTGAGACGATCATGACGAATAAACTCAAGCACCCGCAAAGGCGCAAAACCATTCATTGTCAGAACATATGAGGGCACATGCTGAGTGGTTTCTTCATATAACCATTGAGCAATATCCTGATGAGAGGGCTGTTGTACCACCAAACGACGGCAGCGGCTTAATATGGTCGGCAGCATACGGTCGACATGCGCAGTCAGCAAAATAAACCGGCATTGTTCAGAAGAATCTTCCAGCGTTTTAAGAAGTGCATTCCCTGCTGACTGATTCAACTGATCTGCGGGGCGAATCACCATCACTCTGTCCCCTGCAAACTGGGATGACTCCTGAGCAAGCTGGTTCATCTGACGAATCTGATCAACAGTGATTTGCTTTCCGGTTTTTTCCGGTTCGATGATATGAAAATCAGGGTGAACTTTTTTCTCCATCAACTGACAACTATGACAGTGTCCACATGGTTTTTGTTCTCCGGTACACAGTAATGACATAGCTAAGGAATGAACAAAATCATCTTCACCCATGCCTTCTTTCACAACCAATAGTGAAGCCAGAGAAAGTAAATTGCTCTCCCGGGAAAAATTCCACTGCTCCCAGGTGTCTCTGAACCAGGGGTATAATACACTCAACGTCAGCTCCCTTATTTATCTAAAGAGAAGAAAACCAGTCCGCCAGTTCACGCCGGATATCAGCCTGAACTTTATCCAACGGCTGACCGGCTTGAATCGTCCTGATACGTTCATCACTCCGGGCAAAATCCATATAACACTCGCGGGTTCGCTCAAAGAAGTTGAGGTCCATCTTTTCAATCCGGTCTAACTCACCACGTCCCCGGGCACGTTCAAGACCTAATTTTGGATCAATATCCAGATACAGGGTCAAATCTGGCGCGAAATCTTTCAACGCTATCTGTTTTAACTGAGCAAGAGTATTTTTATCAATTCCCCGGCCACCGCCCTGATACGCCTGAGCTGATAAATCATGCCTGTCACCAACCACCCAGGTGCCATTGAGTAAAGATGGTTTTATCACATTTTCAACCAACTGCACTCTTGCAGCATAGATTAAAAACAGTTCCGACATATCCTGAAGAGCTTCATTATCATGCTCTTGCTTAAAAATTGCACGCAATTGCTCAGCGATTGGTGTTCCTCCCGGCTCTCTTGTCTGAGTCATTGACGTTACGCCTGATTCTTTCAGAAAATCAATAACCGTTTGAATTGCGGTAGTTTTACCGGCTCCTTCTAATCCTTCGACAACAATAAATTTAGCTTTCATTATTTCTTTCTTAACTGTTTAAGGTAATTACGTACAGCACGATTATGCTCGGATAACGATTTTGAGAACACATGTCCGCCCCGGCCACTGGCAACAAAGTAAAGATAGTTTGTGACTGCCGGGTTCATCACTGCTTCCAGAGAAGCAACACCAACCATGGCAATCGGTGTAGGCGGTAAGCCACGAATCACATAAGTATTGTATGGTGTCGGGGTTCTTAAGTCTTTCTTCCTGATATTGCCATCATATGTGTCCCCCATTCCGTAAATCACGGTTGGATCAGTTTGCAAACGCATTTTCTTATTCAGCCGGTTCACAAAAACGGACGCAATACGCTTTCTTTCGCCATCCACGGATGTTTCTTTTTCAATGATCGATGCAAGAATTAACGCCTCATACGGGGACTGAAAAGGTAAATTTTCCGCTTTATGTTGCCATGCATTTTCCAAAACCTGATTCAGCTTTGTATGAGCACGTTGTAAAATATCTAAATCACTGGTTCCCTCAGTAAAATGATAAGTTTCAGCCAAGAATAAACCTTCCAGTTTTTTATGAGGAATTGATAACTTTTGGGCAATTTCAGCTTCCGTTAAGCCTGTCAGCGTGTGCTTAAGTTTTTTTTCTGCCGAGAGTTTTTCCAGCCAGTCCTTAAAGCGGCTTCCCTCAATCATCGTAATTGAGAACTGGAATTCATCCCCGGCAACAAAACGGGACAAGACTGTTCTTAGAGATTCTCCGGATTGAACTTGGTAAGTCCCTGCTTTTATTTGGGTAAATTCAGGATAAAAACGGTGAATGAAATGACTGCCTATGGCATCATCTAACCAATGCTGTTGTTGAAATACAACTAATAAAGCTCTGAGTGACTGTCCCCACTTCACTGAAAATAATTCGGTCCCGGAAACATTCAACGGCTGAGACAGGTAAGCGTCAACTTTTTGATTCAGTAACGAATAACATCCCCAAATAAGTACGGCTATCAAGCCACAACTAAGACTTATCTTTTTTAACACACATTCACTCTCTTCTGAATCTCTCTGGTTATTACACCAATATGATATTCGGACGCTCTGATTCGGGTAACAGGGGCAACACCTAACACAGAATTGGTTATAAATACTTCATCTGCAGACAACAACTTTTCTAAAGAATAATGTCCTTCAGATACACTCCATCCTTCTTCCTGTGCCAATGTTGAAACAACCCGGCGAATAACGCCAGCAACACCAGCCTGATCAAGTGCCGGAGTAAAAATTTGTCCGTTGGTTATCCAGAACAGGTTTGCCATTGTCGTTTCTATCACATGATGATGAATATCTAACACAACACCGTCAATATATCCAAGCTGAGACACTTCTTTTTTTAAAAGGATCTGCTCAAGACGGTTATTGTGCTTATGCCCGGCAAGAAGGGGGGTTAAACCCAGCCTTTGCTCACAAACACCAAGCGTAATACCATTTGCGATTAAGTCATTATAATAATCAGGATAAGTAAAATCAGAAATCATTACTCTTGGTGTTGTTTCTTCAGGAGGACCATATCCCCTGCCGCCACTCCCACGACTGATATGGATTTTTATTCCGGCTTTTGCATCGGATCTGATAACCCGACACATCCAGTCATGGAGCTGATTCCAGTCAGGACAAGGGATATGTAATGCTTTCAGGCAGGATTCTAATCGCTGGCGGTGGTATTCCCAGTACTGAACCTGGCCATTCAAGGTGAGGAGGGTCGAAAAGCACCCATCACCATACTGATATGAACGGTCATCAGCCGGAACATAATCTGTTGATATTCCATCAATGAGAATCATGTATCTCACCATTTGTTAAAAAAAACGGCTCAATGCGATGCACTAAGCCGTATCTATTCATCATACTTTGACTGTATCAGTCATCAGATCTTTTTGAAAATCAGTGATCCATTCGTACCACCAAATCCAAAAGAGTTACAAACTGCATATTCCATATCAGATACCTTACGGGCAGTATGAGGTACTAAATCAATACCAAAGCTGTCTTCAGGATCATCAAGGTTGATTGTTGGCGGAACTATTTGGTCTACCAAAGTCATCACAGTGACGATAGCTTCGACAGAACCAGCAGCTCCCAGCAAATGACCAGTCATTGACTTAGTAGAAGAAACAAGGACTTGTTCAGCACCTTCGTCGCCTAAAGCACGTTTAACGCCTTTTAATTCAGCGATATCACCCGTTGGAGTTGATGTGCCATGTGCGTTAATGTAACCAATCTGTGTACCATTGATACCAGCATCACGCATTGCAGCTTCCATAGCCAGAGCACCACCAGAACCATCTTCGCTGGGTGCTGTCATATGGTAAGCATCACCAGACATACCAAAACCAACTAGTTCTGCGTAAATTTTAGCGCCCCGGGCTTTGGCATGCTCATATTCTTCAAGCACCATCATGCCAGCACCATCACCCAGAACAAAGCCATCACGGCCCTTATCCCATGGACGGGACGCCTTTTGAGGCTCATCGTTACGGTTTGACAATGCTTTTGCAGCACCAAAACCAGCAATACCCAATGGCGTTGAAGCTTTCTCGGCACCACCAGCCACCATCGCATCTGCATCGCCGTAAGCGATCATGCGGGCGGCATGGCCAATATTGTGCAGGCCTGTTGTACAAGCCGTTGAAATAGCAATATTCGGACCCCGTAATCCTTTCATGATCGACAAATTGCCTGAAACCATATTAACTATTGTTGAAGGCACAAAAAAAGGACTAACTTTACGGGGGCCTTTATCAACAAGGGCTTGATGACCATTTTCAATTAAATCAAGACCACCAATGCCTGAACCAATTGCAACACCGACCCGCGGTGCATTTTCTTCAGTGATGACAAGACCAGAATCGTCTAATGCCTGTATACCAGCAACTACACCATACTGGATAAACAGATCCATCTTACGGGCATCTTTCTTTGATATATAATCTTCGCAGTTGAAACCTTTAACCAATCCTGCAAAACGAGTTGAAAAGCCTGTTGTATCAAAATGTTCAATGTCAACAATACCGCTTTGACCTGCAAGTAAGGCTTTCCAGGAAGACTCTACTGTGTTGCCTACCGGCGTTAACATCCCCATACCAGTAACAACAACGCGACGCTTGGACACAATCATATCTCCGGAATTGAAAAGTTGTGAAGAAGAAAAAATATGAAGAGAATTCAAAACTCAGGCGGCCAGATAGCCGCCTGGAGAGATAGATTACTGAGCGCTATTAACGTAGTCGATTGCAGCTTGAACAGTAGTGATCTTCTCTGCTTCTTCATCAGGAATTTCAGTGTCAAATTCCTCTTCCAGAGCCATAACAAGCTCTACAGTATCAAGAGAATCGGCACCAAGATCTTCAACAAAAGAAGCTTCATTTCTGACTTCTGCTTCGTCCACACCTAGCTGTTCAACAATGATTTTCTTTACGCGTTCTTCGATGTTGCTCATTTTCTTTTCCTTTACAGATTTCGCTTAATGCGATGTCCCGTAGTTTATTAGAACTAGGGAAAGTTGCAAGAGGGTCATCGCTGGTCAAACCACAAATTTTGCGATTTTAACCGAAATTCAGACCATGTTTGATATAAATCATGCACAAATCTTGCGCTTTTCATGACAAATGAATAAATAACTATCAGTTTAGTCAACTAAATAAAAATTTACTCTATTTCATCACTAGACCATACACATTCCACCATTTACATGCAGCGTTTCCCCTGTGATATAAGCTGCCTCAGATGAGGCCAGAAACGCAACAGCTGAAGCAATTTCTTCCGGAGAGCCTAACCGTCCGGTCGGAACTTGTGCCAGTGTAACAGCCCTTTGCTCTTCGTTCATTGCTTTTGTCATATCAGTTTCAATAAATCCAGGTGCAACGGTATTGACCGTAATACCCCGGGAAGCGACTTCCCGCGCCATAGATTTACTAAAACCGATGACACCTGACTTTGCAGCCGAGTAATTGGATTGTCCGGCATTGCCGGTGCTACCGACAACTGAGCCAATATTGATAATTCGTCCACAACGCTTTTTCATCATGCCGCGTAATACAGCTTTTGATAAACGGAAGACAGAAGTCAGATTGGTATCCATAATATCCAACCATTCTTCATCTTTCATCCGCATCAGCAGGTTATCACGGGTAATCCCGGCATTATTTACTAACACATCAATTACACCAAATTCATCATTGATGCTTTTCAAAACTGAATTAACAGAATCAGGGTCAGTAACATTCAGGACAAAGCCTTTACCTTTGTCGCCGAGATAATGACTGATTGCATCGGCGCCACTTTGGCTTGTTGCTGTACCAATGACAATCGCGCCACGTTCAGCAAGCAATTCTGCAATTGCACGGCCAATTCCCCGGCTTGCGCCGGTCACCAATGTAATTTTACCTTCCAGATTCATGAAATGACTCATGTTTCTTTTTCCTATGATGACTGAATTGCATCCAGTGATGCAATATCGTTAACTGCAGATGCAGTGAGTGTTTTAACAATTCGTTTCGTCAAACCGGTCAAAACTTTACCCGGGCCAGCTTCAACAAGTCTGATGACACCTTCTTCATTCATTTTCTGCACGGTTTCAGTCCAGCGAACAGGATTATATAGCTGACGAACAAGTGCATCTTTAATTTTTTCCGGGGCAGTTTCAGCAATTACATCCACATTATTGAAAACAGGTATCTGTGGCTCATGAAACTCTACTGACTCCAGAGCCTTTGCGAGTTTCTCTGCTGCCGGTTTCATCAGCGCACAATGTGAAGGAACAGAAACTGGTAATGGCAAGGCACGCTTCGCACCAGCTTCCTTACATAACGCCCCGGCACGCTCAACAGCGTCTTTCTGACCGGCAATCACAACCTGACCCGGAGAATTAAAGTTAACCGGAGAAACAACATCTCCCTGCGCAGCATCTTCACAGGCTTTGGCTATTGCATCATCATCCAGACCAATAATCGCATACATTGCTCCCGTACCGGCAGGAACAGCCTCTTGCATTGCATGCCCACGCAGCTCAACTAATTTTATCGCTTCTTTAAAGTCAATCACACCAGCACAAACAAGAGCCGAATACTCACCAAGACTATGCCCTGCAAAGAAGGCCGGTGTATCTAAGTCCAGAGATTGCCATACACGCCAGATAGCAACAGAAGAAGCAAGTAATACAGGTTGCGTCCGGAAGGTTTGATTCAGGTCTTCTGCCGGGCCATTTTGAACCAGCGACCATAAATCATATCCCAAGACTTCAGATGCTTCAGCAAATGTATTTTTTACTACATCATATTGCTCACCAAGTTCGGCAAGCATCCCCACAGTTTGAGAGCCCTGACCAGGAAATACGATAGCAAAACTGCCCATTGTCTTCTTCCTTAAGTTAATCAACAAATAATAAGGCGTCAGAAAAACGCCTTCAGATAAAAACAGATAAAATTAATACACAACCAGCGCAGAACCCCAGGTAAAGCCACCGCCAAAAGCTTCCAGTAACAGTGTCTGTCCCCTTTGAATTCGGCCATCCCTCACGGCTTCGTCTAAAGCTGAAGGAACTGACGCTGCAGATGTATTACCATGTTTGTCCAAAGTGACAACAACCTGCTCCATCGGCAGTGACAATCGTTTTGCTGTCGCTGAGATAATTCTTAAATTCGCCTGATGCGGAATCAGCCAGTCTAACTGCGACTTATCCATATTGTTTGCAGCTAAAGTGTCTTTCACTAATCTGGCCAGTTGGGTGACAGCAACTTTAAATACTTCATTACCTGCCATATACAGCCACCGATCAGAGTCGCCACCATTCTGAGGAACTTCCAGAGATAAAAGCGGCCCATAGTGACCATCTGCATCAATATGTGTGGATAAGATACCGGGCTCTTCACTTCTTCCGAGAACCACAGCACCCGCCCCGTCACCAAAAATAATAATGGTGGAACGATCGGACGGATTACACGCTTTAGACAAAGCATCAGAACCGATGACTAAAATATTTTTACACATCCCGGATTTAATATGCTGATCAGCAACCGATAAAGCATACATAAAACCAGAGCAAGCTGCTGCAATATCAAAAGCGGGACAGGGTTTTATATTCAGCTTATCCTGAACCTGGCAAGCTGCAGAAGGAAAGGTATAACGACTACTGGTTGTGGCAACGATTATCATGTCAATATCATCTTTAGAGATACCAGACATCTCAATTGCATTCTCAGCCGCAATACAAGCCATATCAGCAACAGTTTCATCTTCTGCAGCAATACGCCTCTCTTTTATTCCGGTGCGAGTCACAATCCATTCATCACTTGTTTCTACCATTTTCTCTAAATCAGCGTTCGTACGCACGTGAGATGGCAGGTAGCTGCCCGTACCTAAAATTTTGCTATACATGAAGACTAATAATGCCTCTCGAGTAAAACTGTTTCTAACCGTTCACTAATCCGACTGGGTACTTGTCTCTTGATTTCAAGGACAGCCTCTTTTATTGCATGAGAAAAGGCAATCACATCAGCACTACCATGACTTTTTACTACAATACCCCGCAATCCTAACAAACTTGCGCCGTTATACTGGTCGGGGTTCATTGTTTCGAGCTCAATAAACAAGCCTGAAAAAATTTTTTTTGCGATCCAACCCTTTATTGATGAACCAAAAATATTACTCTTTAATTTATCAAGAAAGAATTGAGCGGTTCCCTCACATGTTTTCAGACAAACATTACCGACAAAGCCATCACACACAACAACGTCAGCGATATCATAAAAGAGCTGATTACCTTCAATATTGCCAATAAAATGAAGAGATGGTGTCTGCTTCAGCATATCTGCACAATATTTAACACAATCATTCCCTTTAATCTCTTCTTCCCCGATATTCAGAACAGCCACTCTTGCCGGACGCCCCAGGTGCTCTTCAGCTAATGCGCTCCCCATCACCGCAAACTGAAACAATGTCTCTGCATCACAGGAAACATTCGCTCCTAAATCAAGTATCCAGGTTTTTCGACCGGAAATTGTTGGTAAAGCAGAAATAAGTGCAGGCCGGTTAATTCCCGGAAGAGACTTCAGACGATAACGTGAAAGTGCCATTAATGCGCCTGTATTTCCTGAACTCACACAAGCCTGAGCTTCTCCTTCAGCAACTAAACCAATAGCAACACTCATCGAACTATTAAGGTGATGACGAAGCGCCAGAGAAGGTTTTTCAGAATTAGAGATAACTTGATCACTGTGAACAACTCTCAATCGAGAACTGTCAAAGTAACCTAACTGAGACAATTGAGAAGCGATAATGTTCCTATCACCTACCAAAATCACTTTTAGCTCCGGGAAATGCAACAATGCCTGCACGGCGGCAGGCACTGTGACGCGAGGTCCAAAGTCCCCGCCCATTGCATCAAGTGCAACGGTTAAATTTTGCAAAGGTAAACCTTACTTATTGATTACCTTTTTGCCACGATAGTAACCGTCAGCAGTTACATTGTGACGCAGGTGAGTTTCACCAGAAGTTGCATCAACAGACAAAGCTGCTGTTGTCAATGCATCGTGTGAGCGACGCATACCACGCTTTGAACGTGTTTTACGGTTTTGTTGTACGGCCATTGACCCTACTCCTTTATTGAATGCTCAGCGATAAAAACTAGCGCTTCAAGCTCTTTAAAACATCGAACGGATTCGGTTTATCTTCCTTTACTTCATCAGGAATATCACCAAAAACCATATTATCTGAATTAACATGACAATTTGCTTCATCATGCATTGCTATCTGGGGCAAATTAACGATGAACTCATCTTCGACCAGCTGAATCAGGTCGATTTCACCATATTCGTTTCGATCTACCAAATCGTACGATTCTGGTGCGTTTTCGCTTTTCTCTCCCAAATAAGGGGTGTAAAGGAACTCTACACGACAAGAATGCTCGAACGCTTCATTACAACGCTGACACTGCAAATCAACTGTGATGTTAGCTTTACCAGAGATAACAACCAGCTTCTGTTCATCAAACCCAAATGACAATGATACCTCAGCATCATGTTTAACGCCTTCGACCGACTCGCCTAAGCGCTTAAAAAGACTTACCTGGATAATACCATTGTAATCCAGCCTTTTTTGGGCAGCTTTTATCGGGTCAACCGTTCGCGGGATTTTTACCTTTTGCATAGGGCGCGAATATTATCTTCCAAAACAAATTTAGTCAAAGAAAAAGGGAAAAAATTATCATTTTTTCTGATCTGATATGAGTATCGTGATATTCATATCAATCTCCTATATTCTCCGGATATCTGCAAGAAAATAGCACAAATGAAATAAAATGAATCATTATCAACTTGTTTTAGCCTCAACGTCTGTCTACAGACGTCAGTTACTAGAAAAACTAGAAATCCCGTTTATGACGGCTTCCCCGGTTTTTGACGAAACACCAAAAGCACAGGAATCCCCCGATGCTCTTGTCAGGCGCCTTGCCGAGGGAAAAGCCCGCTCGTGTTATACAAAAAAACCAAGCCTGATTATTGGCTCTGATCAGGTCTGTGTTGTGAACAACAACATTATAGGTAAACCGGGCACAAGAGAAAAAGCAATAGAACAACTCACAGCACAAAGCGGTCAGCGGGTTTCTTTCTATACCGGACTTTCGGTATTCAATAATGAGTCAGGCACCTGCCATACAGACATCGACGTTTTTCATGTTCATTTCCGCACGCTGACAAAACAACAAATCGAACATTATGTTGACAAAGAGCAACCCCTCGACTGCGCAGGAAGTTTTAAAAGTGAAAAGCTGGGTATTGCATTATTTAAGAGGCTGGAAGGTGATGACCCGAATGCGCTTATAGGCCTGCCACTCATCAAACTGATTGATATGCTGGAGCAGGCCGGCATGTCGGTACTTTAAAACACAATCTAATTTTCAGAACGTAATCCGGACAGTACCTTCTCCAGCTCCTGCGACATTGGGGCCTGTATTTTCATCGTTTTCTCTTCAAGAGGATGGATAAACTGAATATGAGCCGCATGCAAAAATAACCGGCTGAGGCCGAACTGCCTTGTGTAAGCATCGAATCGGGGATCGCCATACCGGTCATCCCAGGCAATCGGATGCCCGGCATATTGAGTATGAACCCGGATCTGATGAGTTCTGCCAGTGATCGGGCTGGCCTGAATTAATGTTGCCTGTTTAAAAGACTCTATAATTTTAAAACGGGTTTCTGATGGTTTTCCCTGCGAATTCACTCTGACAATACTATTCTGCTCGTTCTTTAAAAGAGGAGCCTTGACAGATTTACAGCCCGGTACCCAATTCCCCATCACCAGGGCATAGTAATATTTTTGAACCGTCTTCTCCCTGAATTGCGCCTGCAGATACCGCAGGGCCGAACGTTTTTTGGCAACCAGAAGAATCCCTGACGTATCTCTGTCGATCCGGTGAACTAATTCAAGGAAACGAGACTGAGGCCGAAGCACTCTCAATCCTTCAATCACTCCAAATTTTAATCCGCTTCCACCATGAACAGCGGTGCCGGAAGGTTTGTTCAAAATCAGCAAATGATCATCTTCGTGCAAAATACAGTGTTCCAGTTCTGCAACCTTATCAAGTTTCGCACTGACAGGAGCCACTGGTGATTCCTGCTGTTGTATTGTAACAGGAGGAATCCGGACGACATCACCCGCTGACAATTTGTACTCAGGCTTAATCCGCTTTTTATTGACCCGGACTTCACCCTTTCGAAGTATCCTGTATACTACGCTCTTGGGAACGCTTTTTAACTGATTGCGTAAAAAATTATCGATACGCTGTCCTGACATATCGTCATCGATATCAACAAAACGGACTTGTGTTTTCATTTCACTCATTAAAATACTTTATCTGCTAAAGTTCACCAGAAGTAATAATTATGGGATAAAAAATAGTCTTTTAATCCAAATATACAGAATAAAAATGATGAATTATATTTATTGCTGAAGTCTTATTGTACCTGTAAATGCGGATGAATTCATTATGAAGAACATCGTACTAATCCCAATTTTTCTGAAAGCAACAAATTATAAAGGAATCTTTGCATATTCCTCCTGAGTTTCGCATTTATTTTTTATCAAGCAGATTGCTGAAACCTGTAGCCACTGCTATAGTTCATAGCTGCAACGAAAAAACTGGAGGCAGATCATTTTATGTCGACGTTTTTCTGAGCAGTTTATGAGTAGACAACCAGATTTTGTGTATGCAGCAACTGGCGTAAGACATACATAAACGGTATTACTTGTTGCCAGGCAAACCAATCTTTTATGTTGAGTATTCACCGTTTTTTACGGTTCATGAATAATATAAATTTTCATTATTTGTGAAGACTGATGTGTCTTTGGGAGCATCCCTTCCAGCCGAGAGGTTGTATTTACAGTCATGGGATCAGACACCATGAAAGATATCCGCAGCAAGAACAGTGATAAGACATTACAAAAAATACAACGAGATTTTTATAAATGAAAAGAATGTTAATTAACGCAACTCAGAAAGAAGAGTTGCGTGTTGCGCTGGTTGATGGCCAGCGACTTTTCGATTTGGACATCGAAAGCCCTGGATATGAGTCAAAAAAAGCGAATATATATAAAGGCCGGATCACAAGAGTTGAGCCGAGTCTTGAAGCAGCTTTCGTTGACTATGGTGCAGAAAGACATGGTTTTCTGCCGCTAAAAGAAGTCGCAAAACAATATTTCCCTGATGGATATACTTATCAGGGCCGCCCAAGCATTAAAGAAGTCCTGAGTGAAGGGCAAGAAGTTATCATTCAGATTGAGAAAGAAGAACGGGGAAGCAAAGGTGCTGCTCTGACAACTTTTATTTCTCTTGCTGGTAGCTACTTAGTCCTGATGCCTAACAACCCGCGTGCCGGTGGGATTTCACGCCGTATTGAAGGTGATGAGCGAACTCAGCTGAAAGAAGCCCTCAGTTCACTCGACCTGCCTCAGGGAATGGGATTAATTGTACGTACCGCAGGCGTTGGTAAAAGTGCAGAAGAGCTTGATTGGGATTTAAATGTTCTGCTTAATCACTGGAATGCGATAAAACAAGCTGCAAATTCCAACCCCGCTCCATTCCTCATTCATCAGGAAAGTAATGTCATTGTCAGAGCGATTCGCGACTACTTACGCCGCGACATCGGTGAAATTCTGATTGACAGTTCTACGATCTATGAGCGCGCTTTAAGCCATATTCGTCTCGTTCGGCCCGACTTTATTAACCGGGTGAAAAGATATGAAGGCGAAGTTCCGCTGTTCAGTCATTATCAAATTGAAAGCCAGATTGAATCAGCATTCCAGCGTGAAGTCCGGTTACCCTCTGGTGGCTCCATCGTCATCGACCCAACCGAAGCACTCACCTCGATTGATATCAACTCAGCCCGCTCAACCAAAGGCGGAGATATTGAAGAGACAGCGCTGAATACAAACCTTGAAGCTGCAGATGAAATTGCAAGACAGTTGCGCCTGCGGGATTTAGGTGGATTAGTCGTTATCGATTTTATCGACATGACGCCCGTTCGCCATCAGCGTGAAGTTGAAAACCGGCTGCGGGACGCTGTTCGCATGGATAGAGCAAGAGTTCAAATTGGCCGGATTTCCCGGTTCGGACTTTTGGAAATGTCCCGACAGCGCCTGAGTCCTTCACTTGCTGAGGCAAGCCATCACATTTGTCCCCGTTGTTCAGGTACCGGTGTTGTCCGGGATAATGAGTCATTGGCTCTGTCCGTCTTACGATTGATAGAAGAAGAGGCGCTTAAAGATAACACATCCCAGGTACTTGCTGTTGTCCCTGTCTCAATTGCTTCTTATTTATTGAACGAGAAAAGACGTTCAGTGAATCACATCGAGCGTATCCAGGATGTAAAAATTACTGTTGTGCCAAATTCTGATATGGAAACACCTCATTTTGAAGTGATTCGGATCAGAGAAGGAGAAGAACAGGATATCTTGTCTTATCTTGTGCCTAAGCGACTGGATGATTTCCGGGAGGCTGAGGGCAAAGAACCCAGCGAAGTCGAAGCGAAGCCGAAACGCGTCGAAGAACCTGTTCTGAAAGGTTTTGCAGCATCACCGACGGCTACGTCAACAAAAACCAGCGGAACAACAGCACCTCAGCAACAAACTCAGCCGGAAGAACAACAACCAGGGTTTATCAGCAAGGTACTGAAAGCAATTAGCCGCTTATTCTCTGACTCACCTGAAACTCAGGTCACTGAAAAATCAGATGAGAAACAAGAGCAAAAGCAGCAGAAAGAAAATAACGGTAACAAACCCCGCAGAAACCGGGACAGAAATAACCAGCGCCGAAAACCACGGCAGTCTCAGGCTAATGTCAAAAAAGATGTTGCAAAACCGGATAATGATTCCCAAAAGCAACCTCAGCCAGCAAATGAGAAAAAACAGAAACCTCGCCGGGCAAAAGACGATAAGCAGAACAAGCGCAACATCTCTCCTCAGCTTGTAGAAGAAGGACAAAAGATTGCCCAGGAAGCTCAGGCTGATAAGAAGCCAGAGCAGAAAAATAAGTCATCCGTTGCGAAAGAGCGGAGACAACAACGGAAACTGACGAAGAAAGTCCGCCTGCAAACTCAGGAGGAAACGTCAGCTCAGCCACTGAAAAACCAGCCTTCGGAACAGGATCCACAGGTTGAGGAAAAAGTGACGACTCCGGAAGCTGCTCTGGTTCAACATGAACAGGATGCATCTGCTTCGACACAGAAACAATCTGCGGCGGCGACAGAAAAAGATAAAGACGATGCACCTAAACAACGCCGTAACCGCCGCTCTCCACGTCACTTACGAGCCAATGGTCAGCGACGCAGACGCGGACGTGAACGCAGACCAAACCCATTCCGTTTAAGAAAAGGCGGTGTAGCTTCTCCTGAAATGGCTATGGGTAAGGTCATGCCAAGATATAGCCTACAGACCACTTCACGTCCATCAGCTGAAAGTTCAGCGACGAACTCTGAAGTACAAAATATTGTATCAAGTGCTGTTGCTTTCCCTGAAATGGCAATGGGTAAAATTATTATTCGTCATCTGAAGGCAGAAACATCTCAATTAGCAGAACCAGTGATTGAGACACCAGCTACGGCAGAAACAATTGAAGCAACTCCGGCTGCGGTACAGGTCAATGAAAATGCTACACCAGAAGCTGTTGCCAGTGAATTATTACCAGAAGAAACTCATCATTCAGAAACATCAATTATTCAGGATGAAGTCAAGGTGACAACTGAAGATAAAACACCTGAAGAAGTGATGAAGCCAATTCCAGTTAGTCCGGAAGAACAACTTTTGGTTAAAGTCGTCAAAGGACATGCTTATTCACCTATGATGAAAGCACCTGGTAATGGTGAGATGAAACCTATAACTCTGGAAGCAGCATCATTCCGGCACACCCGTTACCAGCCCAAAGGCGGGGGAAGTCATGCGGCGACCAATCAGGCTGGGTCAAGCATGATGAAACCATTCCAGAGTGATGCGTCTGTCTCGTAGCAAAGCATAAGTCATTCAAACCAAATCAAGGGGCTGTCAGAACAACAGCCCTTTTTGTTATTTCCCCGGAGACTGTAGATCTTTGGTGGTTGAATTTTCCTGAAATAAAAATGTTACTGTTTCATTCTTGAACTTAATCACACTTTTCTGTAGCATTCGCCAACTTGTGCCGATCTCTGACTATCGTTATTACTGTTTATTTATACTCATACAGCGATTTAACGCAAAAGCATCGGTTTTTGCCATAGTTATTATCAAAAGTAATTATCATGCTTGAATTCCCGAATACTTCAAAATTTTCAGTAAAAAATGATGTTCTGTCCGGTCTGACAGTCGCCTTAGCCTTAGTTCCAGAGGCCGTCGCTTTTGCCTTTGTTGCCGGAGTCGATCCCATGGTTGGCCTGTATGCCGCATTTATTGTCGGATTAATTACCTCAGTTTTTGGTGGCCGGCCTGGTATGATTTCCGGAGCAACAGGTGCGATGGCTGTTGTAATGGTAAGCCTCGTCTCAGTTCATGGCGTAGAATATCTTTTTGCTACTATATTCTTTGCAGGCATATTGCAAATTACCGCAGGATTGCTGCGTCTGGGTAAATTTATCCGGATGGTGCCTTCCCCGGTTATGATTGGTTTTGTGAATGGGCTGGCTATCGTCATTTTCCTTGCCCAGCTGGGCCAATTTAAAATGCCTCAGATTGACGGTACCCTGAACTGGCTTCCCGGAGATCAAATGCTGCTGATGCTTGGTTTAGTTGCATTAACGATGGCGATCATATTCTTCCTGCCTAAGCTGACTACAGCGGTTCCTTCGTCGTTAGCAGCAATTGTGATTGTGACTTTACTGGTCCAGGGACTGAATTTGGATACCAGAACAGTTGTTGATTTTCTGCGTACAATGTCTAACGATGCGTCAGCCACATTAGCTGGCACATTACCTGATTTTTCTATCCCTCAGGTTCCTTTCAATCTGGAAACATTCAAGATCATTCTGCCATACGCAGCAATTCTTGCCGCAATCGGGCTGATTGAATCCCTGCTAACACTGACCGTACTGGATGAAATGACCAACACCCGGGGACAATCAAACCGTGAATGTGTCGGACAGGGTCTGGCTAATATCACCTGCTCAGTATTTGGCGCGATGGGTGGTTGCGCTATGATTGGTCAGTCAATGATTAACATCAATTCAGGGGGCAGAGGTCGTTTATCCGGAATTACCGCTGCGATTATGTTGCTGGTTTTTATCCTGTTTGCTTCTTCACTGATTGAAATGATCCCACTGGCAGCGCTTGTCGGTGTGATGTTTATGGTTGTCATTGGTACATTTGAATGGGCAACATTTAAACTCGCCTGCCGGGTACCGAAAAAAGACTTTTTTGTCATCATTCTCGTCACCATAGTCACCGTTTTAACAGATCTCGCTATTGCTGTTGCTATCGGGGTGATTGCATCCGCGCTTATGTTTGCCTGGGATCATGCCAAACATATTTATGCAACGAGCAAAGAAAATGAAGATGGCTCCAAAGAGTATATGGTACATGGCCCGATATTCTTTGGCTCTGCGGCGAACTTCCTTGAGCTGTTTGACGCTTACAACGATCCTGAGCATATCATTGTCGATTTTGCTCAATCACGTGTCACTGATCATTCTGCGATTGATGCAATTGAAACTTTAGCAGAGCGCTATAATAACGTCGGTAAAACTTTACATCTGAAGCACCTGAGTCCGGACTGCCGTAAATTACTCCATAAAGCAGGTAGTCTGGTAGAGATTAACGTGAAAGAAGATCCAACATACAAAGTTGCAACAGATATTCTTGCCGGATAATAAACTGTTCTCATTGAACTGAAAGATTGCCTCTGCTATCTTTCAGTTCGTTCAGTCTGACAAACCAATACAAAAGGAGGTGTCACATGAAAAATTCAGTATACAGAACAAATACGAATCAACGACATGATGACGCCTTATTGGAATATCTCAGGCAATAACTGAGTTCACTTTAATCTGCGTCACCTGTATTATTTATTATGATGGTGACAACATATGTACAAGCAACTTATTAAGATAAATTCTAAACCCGCCCCTTTTGAATTCAATACAACATCAGATCTGTGGACAGACCCGCACCGGGCAAAACAGATGCTGGCTTTTCATTTAGATAAAGAATCAGATATAGCATCAAGAAGACATTCAAAAATAACTGCCACTGTCAGTTGGATGATTGACTATTTTAATCTCAGTTCAGGCATGAAAATTTGTGATTTTGGATGTGGCCCCGGGTTATATACCAGTGAGCTTGCAAAAACAGGTGCCGATGTAACCGGAATCGACTTCTCTGTATCGTCTTTGAATTATGCCAGAGAATTTGCATTGAAAGAAAACCTGTCGATCACCTACATTGAAGCTGACTATCTTCATTTCGAGAGCTCTGAACAATTCGATCTGATCTCTTTAATCTATTATGACTATTGCGCACTCGGGCCCGAACATAGAATCAGGTTATTGAAAAAATTCAATCGCTTTCTAAAACCAGGTGGAAAAATCATTCTTGATGTATTTTCACTACATGCCTTTCATCAGAGAGAACCCTCTTCTTCATATGAAAAAAATCAACTCAACGGATTTTGGTCTGACAGTGACTATTTTGGATTTTTGAATGTATTTAAATACGATGAAGAAAAAATCATTCTTGATAAACATTCAATCATTGAACAAAACCAAATGTATACGATATGCAACTGGATTCAATATTTTAGTGTTGAATCTTTAACAACAGAACTGCTTGAAGCGGGTTTCAGGATTGAGCACCTGATGGATGATATTTCAGGAAAAAAATATACAGGTACAACAACTGATATTGCGGTTATTGCCTGCAAAAGTTAACTATAAAATAACCTCCGGCCCAAGGGCCGGAGGTTTATATTTATACATCAACTAAAAACGATTTAGCTTGCTTTCTGTTTTTTAGCTGCTGGTTTTTTATCTGCAGACTTGACCTGATCAGCTTTCTTCTTTATAACAGTCGTGCCCTCAAATGTTTCACCTTCAACAAAAGCTTCACCGTAGTAAGAAGCCGTCAGCACTTCTTTCAGTTCGCTGATTAAAGGATAGCGTGGGTTTGCACCTGTACACTGATCATCAAACGCATCAACTGAAAGTTGATCCAGGTTAGCAAGGAAATCAGCTTCTGAAACACCCGCTTCTTTAATTGATTTTGGAATATCTAAATCAGTTTTCAGCTCATCCAGCCATGCCAGTAAACGCTCAATTTTCTGTGCAGTATGATCGCCAGGTTGAGTCAATTCCAGATGGTCTGCAACTTCAGCATAACGACGACGTGCCTGAGGGCGATCGTATTGAGAGAATGCTGTTTGCTTGGTTGGATTATCATTCGCGTTATAACGCACAACATTTGAGATAAGCAGGGCATTCGCCAAACCATGTGGAAGGTGGAATGCGTTACCAATTTTGTGAGCGATTGAGTGACACACACCCAGGAATGCGTTCGCAAATGCAATACCGGCAATTGTCGCTGCATTATGCACTTTCTCACGGGCGATTGGATCATTGGCACCATTTGCGTAGCTTGATGGCAGATATTCTTTCAACAGTTTCAGCGCCTGAAGTGCCTGCCCGTCAGAATATTCGTTTGCCAGTACAGAAACGTATGCTTCCAGCGCGTGAGTCACTGCATCGTAACCACCAAATGCTGTCAGAGACTTAGGCATGTTCATGACCAGGTTCGCATCAACAATTGCCATTTGTGGCGTCAGTTCGTAGTCAGCCAGAGGATATTTTGCACCTGTGTTATCATCAGTTACCACCGCAAATGGTGTAACTTCAGAGCCTGTACCTGAAGTTGTGGTAATACATACCAACTCAGCTTTCTGACCCATTTTAGGGAACTTATAAATACGTTTACGGATATCCATAAAGCGCATTGCAAGCTCTTCAAAGTGAGTTTCAGGATGCTCGTACATAACCCACATGATTTTTGCAGCATCCATCGGAGAACCACCACCAAGGGCAAGGATCACGTCCGGCTGGTAGCTTCGCATGATATCAGCACCTTTTTCAACGATAGACAGCGTCGGGTCAGCTTCAACATCGAAGAATGTCTGAACTTCCATTCCCTGAGCTTTCAACAGATCAACGATTTCATCGGCATAACCATTGTTGAACAGGAAGCGGTCTGTAACGAGGAACGCGCGTTTTTTACCTTCTAAATCGCCCAATGCGACAGGAAGGCTACCACGGCGGAAGTAGATTGACTTAGGTAATTTATGCCATAACATATTTTCAGCTCGCTTAGCTACAATCTTTTTATTGATGAGGTGTTTAGGACCAACGTTCTCTGAAATAGAGTTACCGCCCCATGAACCACAGCCTAATGTCAAAGATGGAGCAACATTAAAGTTATACAGATCCCCGATACCACCATGTGTGGTTGGAATGTTGATCAAGATACGAGCTGTTTTCAGTTTGTCGCCAAAGAAGCGAATACGATCTTTGTTCTTGTCCTGATCTGTGTACAGACCAGATGTATGACCAATACCACCAATTTCAACCATTGTTACAGCCTGAGCAACGGCATCTTCGAAGTCATCAGCACAGAACATACCCAATGTCGGAGAAAGTTTCTCATGTGCAAATGCATCATCATAATCAACTTTGCCAAGGCCTTCACCGATTAACACTTTTGTATCTGCAGGCACTTTAACACCTGCCATTTCAGCGATTGCAGTCGCAGGCTGACCTACAATTTTAGCGTTCAGCGCACCGTCAATTAAAAGTACATTACGAACTTTGTTTGCTTCCGCTTTTGAAAGCACATAGCCTTTGTGAGAAGCAAAACGTTTTTTAACTTCTTCATAAACATCTTTCACAACGATCACTGCCTGCTCCGAAGCACAGACAACACCATTATCGAATGTTTTAGACATCAGTACAGAAGCAACAGCACGTTTGATGTCAGCTGTTTCATCAATCACAACCGGAACATTACCTGCACCCACACCGATTGCTGGCTTACCAGATGAATAAGCCGCTTTAACCATGCCCGGGCCACCGGTCGCCAGAATCAAAGCAATATCATCATGTCTCATCAGCGCATTAGAAAGCTCAACTGAAGGTTGATCAATCCAGCCAATGATATCTTTTGGTGCACCTGCTGCAATGGCGGCTTCCAGAACTAATTTCGCTGCATCGTTGGTAGAATTTTTAGCGCGTGGGTGAGGAGAAAAGATAATCCCGTTACGGGTTTTTAAAGAAATCAGTGATTTAAAAATCGCAGTTGAAGTCGGGTTCGTTGTTGGCACGATACCACAGATAATACCAACAGGTTCTGCGATCGTCATCGTTCCCATGTTTTCGTCTTCTTCAAGGACACCACAAGTCTGTTCGTCTTTGTACTTGTTGTAGATATACTCTGAAGCAAAGTGGTTTTTGATGACCTTATCTTCAACAATCCCCATTCCTGATTCTTCAACCGCTTGCTGAGCAAGTGGAATACGAGCCTGGTTCGCTGCCAAAGATGCTGCACGGAAAATCTTGTCAACCTTCTCCTGAGAGAAAGTTGCAAACTCAGCTTGTGCAGCCTTTACACGCGTGATCAGGGCATCAAGTTCAGCCAGATTAGTTACAGGCATAATGAATCTCCTAAATTAATAAAATGTTAAAAACTCTTTATTAAGGTTATATCTCATGCCAAGTTGTTAAAAAAAACAAGTTAGCTAATAACAAGCTTAGTAAACAGCTTTCATCGACGAGTATAAACTTTCAGGTTTTGAAAACATTGACTCAGATCAGTTATAAAAAATTAATTCACCCTTCTAAAAAAATTAACTGATTTAACAGTAAAAAACATAACGACATGAAATATATAATAAAATTTATTAAGTTGATTATTTTTTAGCAACAGCCTAAAAAGTAAGCAACAAGGATTATATCACCAAATAATGAAAAAAAATTGAGGATTAATATTCGATAGTGAAACATAAATTATGTGCCACTTCAATGGGATAGAATGGACAGCTTTTTTCATCATAATATATATTTCATATAGGTAATCTCAGATTTGTGTCATGAAAATATCATCATTTCTCATGATCTGAATCAGACTTCTGAGATGAATCATGATTTAGGAAAATTCAAAGCAATACACCAAATAAAACAGAGCTCATATAGAAAGAATTCTCAGATAGTAAAATGAGTTGACTGGATCAGGCTGATACCTGAAGCTATGAAAATGCAGAAAACAAATCCTTAATATCACAAAGTATGGGCACATCTATTAAAAACCACCTGTATGTCATTATTTTCGGAACACATACGAAAGGCGGAAAAATCTTCGATCTTTGTCTGATCGTCACAATTTTAAGTTCATTGTTTGTCCTGGTATTAGAATCAATACCAGACGTAGATACAGAATGGCATAACGAGCTTCGATATCTGGAATATCTTTTCACATTTTTATTCACGGCCGAATACCTTTTGCGCCTGTACTGCTCTCCCCGCCCCTTTGCTTATGCCAAAAGCTTCTATGGCGTGATCGATCTGCTTGCCATTCTGCCAACCTATCTGTCTTTTTTGTTTCCCGGTATTTCATTCATGGGCGTAATCCGGCTCCTGCGGGTGATGAGAATATTCCGGATCCTCAAACTGGTCCGTTACCTTCAGGATTCAAATATCTTATTGAAATCACTGTTAATGGCGAGAAGGAAAATTTTAATATTTTTCAGTACGGTTACGATTCTGGTTACAATCTTTGGTGCTCTGATCTACATGATTGAAGGGCCGGAACACGGGTTTACCAGTATTCCGACCTGTATATACTGGGCGATTGTGACAATCACTACGGTGGGATATGGCGATGTTGTCCCACAAACCCCGCTGGGTCAGGCTGTCGCTTCTTTAACGATGCTGCTGGGATATTCGATTATTGCTGTTCCGACAGGAATTATTACCGCAGAATTAAACAGAGAGATGAATACGCACCGGCAACTGGTCAAATGTCCTAATTGTTCTCTGGCCGGCCATGAGTCAGATGCACTTTACTGCAAACATTGTGGCAGTCAGTTAGCTGATCCGGATAAACGAGTTGTACCGGCAACCTCTCATCATCAGGTATAGCCGTTATTTCACAAGTATATTGTTGTCTTCAGGTCAAACTAAAAAGGGTACCTTATTATCGATACCCTTTTTTCATTAACACGCGGAATACCGCTTAACGTGACTTACATAAAAGTTACTTGTCTAAAATAATCCGAAGCGTCCGGCGCAGTGGCTCAGCCGCACCCCATAACAATTGATCACCCACGGTGAATGCATTCAGGAAATCATTCCCCATTGCCATTTTCCGTAAACGGCCAACAGGAACTGACAGCGTTCCGGTAATTTTAGTTGGGGTCAGTTCCTGAGCTGTGATATCTCTTTCGTTCGGAATAACTTTTACCCAATCATTATGAGATGCGATGATCTCCTCGATCTCATCAAGCGGAACATCCTGTTTCAGTTTAATCGTTAATGCCTGAGAGTGGCAGCGCATAGAACCAATCCGGACACACGTTCCGTCGATAGGAACCGGTGAATCCTGAGTTCCCAGAATTTTATTTGCTTCAACGCCAGCTTTCCACTCTTCCTTGCTCTGTCCATTGTCCCGTTTCACATCAATCCACGGAATTAATGAACCGGCAAGCGGCACACCAAACTGGTCAGCGGGAAATGAAGAAGATCGAATTGTCTCTGCAACTTTACGATCAATATCCAGAATAGAACTGGCCGGATTAGCAAGCTCTGAACTAACGCTGTCATTAATCACACCCATTTGAGAGATCAGCTCACGCATATTCTTGGCACCGGCACCGGATGCCGCCTGGTAAGTCATCGCACTCATCCACTCAACCAGACCCTTTTCAAACAAACCACCTAAAGCCATTAACATCAAGCTTACTGTACAGTTACCACCAACAAACGTTTTTGTTCCTGAATGAATGTTTTGCTGAATTTGCGTCAGGTTCACCGGATCCAAAGTAATAATTGAATCAGAAGCCATACGCAGTGTGGAAGCCGCGTCGATCCAGTACCCCTTCCATCCCGCATCTCTGAGTGCCGGATAAACTTTCCCGGTATAATCACCGCCCTGACATGTCACGATTGCGTCTAATTGTTTTAAGCTGTCAATGTCAAAAGCGTCCTGAAGTAATCCGGCATCTTTGCCAAAATCAGGAGCGGCAATACCGACCTGAGAGGTACTATAAAACACAGGCTCAAGATAATTAAAATCTCCTTCTTCAACCATTCGTTGCATGAGCACGGAACCAACCATGCCACGCCATCCAACAAAACCTACTCTCATCTCGCTAAGTCTCCCTCTTGTTCCTGTATAAAAAATGTAAGCCTTCCCATCTATAAGCGGTTCAGCTTAAAATCTCAAGCTAAAATTTATATTTCCGGCCTTTTTTTATCATCATTGCAGATATACCCAAACAACCTGAAGATGCTTGGGTACAAGTGTGAAAAAGGATTGATCATTGAGGGATATAAACACAAAAAGTGGCCTGTAAATGCCACTCTTTGTCTGAATGAAGGTGAGGAGATTAGCGCTGACGGGTGAGCTGATCTTTCAAATTTGGTGGTGTTCCCTTAATCGTTAAGGTATCGGTCTCCGGATCATAAAAAATCCGCTCTCCGAGCAGTAAACTATCAAAGCTGACATTCAGTCCGCCTCCTGATCCGACATACTTCGTCAGCTTCCGAACCGTTGAGCGATCCGCAGGAAAACTGTCTTCAAGTTCATAACCGTGGCTTTGGGTATAATCCCATAAGCTTGCACCATCTTCATTATCAGGTAACTCTCCGGATAATTCTTTAACATACACTTCATCACCTGACTTCAACTGATCATTACAGTAATCGGAGACCTGTTTTTTATACTGAATAGCTTCATCTTTCTCAAATTTTGCATCAGCACAAAAATCTTCCACAGCCTGCATGAAGACCAGATTTTGTTGCTTGGTATCCAAACCAACATCGGCTTGCAAAAAATCAAGGAAAAAGTCAGCAATCTTCCGGCCAACCCGTCCCTTGATATAGGATAAATAGCGATTTGAATCAGCGTCAGTCCGGTAGGCTGACAGGTCAAGGCGGGCTGCAATATCCATCTGGCGGATATCCAGATAGTCCGTGGCACTGATATCTAAACCTTCCGTCACTTTTAAACTCTGGCTGGTCGATAAAATCCCGATGAAAAGATATTCTGTCGCCAGAGACTGATACTCAGCCATCACCAGAATCCCTTCCTCCGCAAACGGGTACTTAATCAGCTCTTCTTTCAGCTTTTCAGCACTTTTCTGGGAAAACTCATAAAAATTTAATTTCCCGTCACTCAGCTCGTGTAACCAGTGACTAAATTCACTATCGGATTTAAAAGTACCGAATCCTTTCGCAGGCTTTGAATTAAAAACCCGGTGCAGTTCTCCAACCAGACTTGCTGTCGAAGCATTATTCTCTAAAGATTGACTCCGGTAATTTACAACCAATTCATCTGCATCATTTTTGTGCAGTTGATGCAAAATAACGTTAAAAAGATCAAGGCTCATAATGAATTTATTATCGCTCTGGTTTCAGTTGACAGGTATAGTAGGGTATCATAAGCCGTTTTTCTATCATTGTCAGAGTCCTTATGCCTATTACATCTAAATATAGTGATCAAAAAATTGAAACCATCCTGGCTGAGATTGCCACAGTGTTTGATAAACATGATGCATCACCTGAACTGGTATTAATGATCGCAGGAAATATTGTGACAAATGTGCTAAACCAAAATATTGCTGAGAACCAGAGAAAAGCAATCGCAGAAAAATTTGCGCAGGCACTGATGTCTTCTATTGAAAGTACTATTCACTAATTAATCATACGGATCATATACAGAAATCATGGTAGATAACGATAACACTTATGGAGAGCGCGTCTCCCGTCTTGTTGGCTGGGGGCACTGGTTTGCCTTCTTCAACATTGTTGCCGCCATGTTAATAGGGACGCGATATATCACTCAGTCTCCCTGGCCGGAAACGTTACTGGGGCAGTTCTATCTTGCAGTTTCCTGGGTTGGACACTTTGGTTTTTTAGTTTTTTCCCTGTATCTGCTGGTTTTATTTCCTCTGACATTTTTAATGCCAGTCCGGAAACTGTTCCGCTTTTTTGCCGTTTGTTTTGCAACAATCGGCTTAACGGTTCTTCTGATTGATACCCAGACTTACCATAAACTAAACCTTCACCTGACCCCGGTGGTTTGGGAAGTATTATTTAGTGACGATTCAAAAGCGATTACCAAAGATTTACAGCACCTGTTTGTTTTGCTGCCACTCATCTTTGCTTTGGAAATCGGTTTATCTGAATGGGTCTGGCGTAAACAAAGGCGCTTATCGCATAAACATATTGGCCGCCCGCTAGGCACCGTATTTTTTATCTGTTTTATCAGTAGTCACCTGATTTATGTCTGGTCTGATGCGTCACTGTATACGCCGGTCACCAGCCAGAAGTCAAACTTTCCGCTCTCTTATCCGATGACTGCAAAGTCATTCATGGAAAGACACGGGCTGTTTAACCGGGAAGAATACCGCAAACGACTTCAGGAAAAACAGTCCCACGATACTATTTTGGTGAACTACCCTCTCGAACCCATCAGATTTGATCGCCGGCCCAATCCTTTAAACATACTGATTGTCAACGTGAATAATTTACGGGCAGATATGTTAGACAGTGAACATATGCCCCGAACAACCCTGTTTGCCCAAAACAACCTGAATTTCGTGAATCACTATAGTTCCAGCAACGATATGCTGGGAACTTTCGGGCTGTTCTACGGCTTACCAAGCAGCTATGAACAAAGTATTAAAGTTCAGGGAACCCCACCACTCCTGATCGATGTACTGAAGGAAAATCAGTATCGGTTTGGTTTATTTAGCGGCAGTAATTTTCATGATCCGATTTATGAAGAGACTGTATTCAGGGGATTAAAGCTCAAAACACTCAATTTTACTGATAACTCCAGTCATGACGAGCAAACAGTGGATGCCTGGTCTCAATGGTTATCAGAAAAGCCCGACTCACGATGGTTCAGCTACCTGGAATTTGTGACCGTCCAAAATTATGACGCACCACAAAATACCGGCAATCATCCGCCCGGGGAAAAACTCCGGAATAATTATGAGTTATCAGTACTGACTGCAGACAGAGAGCTTGGATATCTGTTTAATAAGCTTAAAGAGATGAATTTACTTCAATCGACGATTGTGGTAGTCACATCAAACCACGGCACAGAGTTTAATGAAACACAATCGAATAGCTGGGGATCAAATTCAAACTATAGCCAGTATCAGCTAAAAGTGCCTTTGATCATCCACTGGCCGGGGAAAATTGCCGCTGAATATACCCAGCGTTCAAGTCATTTAGACTTTTCTGTCACCCTCCTGCAGGATTTACTGGGCGTATCGTCGAACCCGGGAGATTACAGCAGTGGTAAGAATTTATTTGATGAACGCAAGAGACGCTGGATTCTTGCAGGCGATGCCAGAGAACTCGCACTAATCACAGATAAACAGACTACCGTCATCGACAAGTTTGGTAATTTTAAAGTCTATGATAAAGAATATCACCGACTACCGGATGTTAATCCAACATTACCGATTTTGATGCAGGGTCTGACAGAATTAAAACGCTTTTACAGCAAAGAAAATTGAGTCAGTGAATGCTTGACTCAATTCCTGTAAAGGGTTAGAGTACGGGCCATCGGACTGTAGCGCAGCTTGGTAGCGCACCGTCATGGGGTGTCGGGGGTCGGAGGTTCAAATCCTCTCAGTCCGACCATACAGAAAAAGGAAGTTTTCAGCCATGAAAACTTCCTTTTTGCTTTAGAAGACACCTGAAAATATAAGTTTCACGGAATACACCTCTCACCCTGTTCAAAAATCATTCAAAATCATTTTTTCGTCTTTACAAACAGAAACTAACTAATTATTATTAGAAAAATTCGGAGAGATGGCTGAGTGGTTGAAAGCACCGGTCTTGAAAACCGGCATACGTTTGTAGCGTATCTAGGGTTCAAATCCCTATCTCTCCGCCACTTTGATGAAAGAAGCTGTTGAAATTCAACAGCTTTTTTCATTTCTAACAGACAAAAATCACTGATACGTAAAGGTGGTATTTGCACCTGTTCAGCCCTTCCCCAGCCCCTTCCAGGCAAACCATTCATCAAAACCGTAATTTTCTCCGGGCGATAATAAAAACCATATCATTTCACACAGACATATCCATAAAACAACCAATAAGAAAATAAGCACACTGCAATCAAAATAAATTACTATACCCAAGTGACCTCAAGATGCATGATTCAGCGTGCAGCCGAAAGGTGCAGTTCAAGGAAAGGGAATGCAGGAATGTACCCACCTTTCAAATTCTCTTGACGCAGAAATGTGCTTTTCAGCTCACGCCCTGCGGGTGAGTTTGTCAGGCTCTGATACAGCGCCACTGATTTTACTGATTTTACTGATTTTACTGATTTTACTGATTTTTTTACTATTGCAGATTATAAGGCATCGATATGAATCAACAGCTTCAATATAAAGGAGAAATACAACGGGTCTCACCGAAAATGAAAAGAGATTTTCTGAAGACCCGGCCGAAATGTTTCGTCGGTGTGAGTCTCAGTAACCCCTGTTTTTCAGGTGCAAAATTCGAAGGATTAATCAGATTTATTGCTGCCAGATATAATGAATGTACTTTTTTATTAGGCGATCATATCCATCGGTTAACTCTGCAAATCACTCAGGGATTTGGTGACACTCAGGCCAAAGAAATCGCATTAAACATGGGACAGATATATATACAACAGCACCGCCATCTGTGGGAGAAATTTTACCAGGACACTACCTTCAATTTTATCAAAGGATCAGATGTTTATGATGATCAACGAGTGACTGATTATTTCATACGTATACAAGCCACCTATAATAATTACCCGGATTTTACACAGGCAGTGAATGGGTTTGCCCGCACCTTTATTTCACGCGCTTTAAATGACGACGAGTTAACAGAGAAAGCGATCGCCCTATCATCACAGTATGTACTCGAAGAACTGGCGGAAACATGTCTGATGGTGAACGAAGGCCATCAGGTACTGGTCTATCCGGGGTCACTGGCTATTTTTGAAAAAATAGCGGATGGAAATTTTTCAATGCTGCCACAAGAGTTGGGAACGCTTATTAATGTCAGCGTGCGTCTGAAAAAACGTAAGCAAGTGGATTTTTCATTATCGTAAATGCACAGAAACAACGGGCTTGAGAAGTCAGGACAGCGCACTATTGGCATGTATAGAACACCATTGATTCATCCTTTTTACCGGTATGATGCCATCAGATGGATTCCCGGAAAATAAACAGGTTAAAGCTGCACAATAAGAAACAAGTTGTTTACAGGTATGCAAAATTGAGCGATGATTAATTTTTCCGAACTATTTGGAAATATTCATTTCTAAATATCCGAACCCTTTCAATGCTGAGTCAGGAGAATCAAATAGCCTGAGTGACGCATGTTCAGAAACAAGAACCGTCATTACATCAGGCAAGTCATCCACAAAAAACGAGACTGTATCAAATCACAACTCTAAGGAGAGAGTATGCATTTACTTTTTTTAGCAGGAATCGGCAATTCCGGTCCGGGGCACTGGCAACATCAATGGTATATGGAGTCTGAAAATGTTTCATGGCTGGAACATTCAGACTGGGATAATCCGGTGATGGAAGCGTGGCTCAGTGATCTGGAAAACTTTCTGGAAAAAAGGGATGAACCCGTAGTTGTCGTTGCCCATAGCTTAGGCTGCGTCCTGTTTACCGAGTGGTTAAAACGTACCGATAACAAAAACAACATTGCCGGTGCGTTTCTGGTTGCGATGCCAGACGTACTGGACCCGCAATTCCCCGCACAGGTACAACACTTCAGGAATCTGGATACGGCACAGGAGTGCTGTCCGGCTGTCGTGATTACCAGCGATAATGACCCCTTCGGTACCGCTGAGCATGCGCAGCATCAGGCCAGAAAACTCAACGTACCGCTTTACAACATCGGACCTGTCGGGCATATCAATGCTCAGTCCGGATTGAATGGCTGGGCTGAAGGCAAAGAGTTCCTCGCTGATTTAATCAGCCACATCAAATGCAAGACATCACCGGAAGATCAAACTGTTTCGTGATCTGTCTGTTTATATCAAAAAGCATGGGCAATCCGCATTGATTGCCCCTTTCGTCCAAACAGAAACAAAACTGACTTCAATTATCCCATTGCCTGACTTACCAGACAAAACTGAGTCAAACCCGCTTCTGCCTGTGGCACATCTCCCTTAACCATCTGACTGACTGTGTCCACTTTGTTCAGCCCCCAGCTGACGAGCTGTTCACCAATATCACCATACTGATTCACGATATCCAGCCGGACAAACTGTTGATCGCACTGCATCAGGTGATGAGATATCAGGGCTAATGCATTGGCTGAACTGTGCGCGATCACAGGGCCAATACAGACACCCCGGCCAAAGTCCCGGCAAACTGCAAACCCAGTGATTTGTCCGTCGTCTTCAATCACCAGTGTACGGGCAGATGTCTTCAGAACCAGATCACCAATCGCATTCCTATCCATGCCAGCCGACGCATCCATCATCTGTTTCAGTATCGGCTCTTCCCCGGAATTCATCTCACGAACCACAGCATTCGCCTGTGGACTGAGTAAAGTCAGGTTCTGCTTTTCAACCACATTCTGATATTGCTCAATCACAGCGTATTCCGCAAAACCAATTTTCTGATACAGGGGTTTGCCCATTTCTGTTGCTGTCAGATAGAGGTCAGTGCCCGGCTCAGCATACGAAATAATGTCATTCATGATCTGCCGGCCAAGTCCCCGGCCCTGAAAATCATCCGAGATAACAATCAGCCCAACACTGGCGTAGCGTCCCTGAGGCACCAGACATGCTGTACCGATGATTTGTCCGCCAGATTCCATCACCAGAGAATGCCCCACGGATACAATCTGTTGCCAGTCCTGCCGGGTATGCGGCCAATGCAGTGCCTGAGTCATCGCATGCGCTTCAGCGATATCTTTTTCATTCATGGGTCTGGTAATGACATCTTCATGAACCGTTTTTACATTCATATTCATTCCTTAAATCATAAAGACGCATCAAGTCCTGCATCCTGAAGTCAATTGAGCGTATTGTTATTCCATTAGTCGTTCAAAAAGACAATAGTTATCATTTAAAACGGCAGATCACACTGTTTTGTTCGCTGAAAAATCAGACGAATGCTGAATCACCGGCTGATGTCGGCAGCACATACCGCCTGAGTTTCTTTAATATGATATACCCAAGCAACCTGAAGATACAGGGTTGTTTGGGTATAACTTACGGAAAACATAATTCAGGATGAATCCCTATGGACTGGTATAACCCATCAGATACAGATATTCCCAAAGGCCATTTCATTGATGGTCAGTTCATGTCATTCAATGATGACACTGCAGTGGATGTGATCTGTCCGTCAACAGGTAAAGCGTATGCGCAGTTAAATTACGCTTCTGCTGATACCGTTGAACAGGCACTCTCTCAGGCCCATCAGGCATTTCGTGCTGGTACATGGGCTTCAATGGCACCGCGGGAACGGGCAAAGTACTTATTTAAATGGGCAGAGCTGATTGAAAAAGAGCAGGCTTATCTGGCGCAGCTGGAATCTTTAGGGTCCAGTCGTCCGTATCATGAAGTCTTGCAGTGGGACATCCCATATGTCGTTGACTGCCTGCGTTTCTTCGCTGAACTGAGCGATAAACATGGTGGCTATGTCGGCGCCACCCAGCAGAACCGGCTGGGCATGGTGATCAGCCAGCCTTATGGTGTCATCGGTGCAATTACGCCATGGAACTTTCCGATGAGCATGTTGATGTGGAAAGTCGGGCCGGCGCTGGCAGCAGGAAATGCTGTAGTGCTCAAACCTTCCGAAATGACCCCCTTCACCAGTGTTTATCTGGCGAAACTGGCCGTCGATGCCGGTATTCCGGCTAACCTGTTTAATGTGGTTCAGGGTGATGGAAAAACAGTGGGACAGGCGATTTGTGAGCATTCACTGGTCGGGAAAGTCACCTTCACCGGCTCCACCGCAACAGGCGCGGCGATCATGTCAACCTGTGCGATAAAAGGCCCCAAGCCTTCAACACTGGAGTTGGGCGGTAAGAGTCCTCAGATTGTCTTTGCTGATGCAGATATTGAGAAAACAGCACGGACAGTCGCCAAAGCGATTACCGGCAATGCCGGGCAGGTCTGTGTTTCCGGCTCAAGGCTGATCATCCATCAGGACATTGCTGAAGAATTTTCACAGCAGGTGATGGCCCATTTCAGCCAGCTGAAAACCGGCTCTACATGGGAAAAACAAACCACGCTGCCACCTGTTATCTCAGCCGGACAGGCACAGAGAATCGAATCCATTGTCAGTCAAAGTATTGCGCAAGGCGCAGAGCTGCTTTGTGGCGGAGATTTAATCAGTCAGGGCGGTTCATTCTTTACCCCGACATTACTGGCCGTCAAAGACAAAGCAAACTGTGCTGTCAGGGAGGAAATTTTTGGTCCGGTTCTCACCATGCAAACATTTGACTCCGATGAGCAGGCCTGGGAACTGGCAAGCCATGAAACATACGGTTTAGCTGCGGGCATTCATACGCAGAATATTCAGCGCGCATTAACCGGAATGAGAGAAATAGAAGCCGGTTCTGTATGGATTAACCGTTACGGACGCTCTTTTGATCACATCATGCCGACCGGAGGATTTAAACAATCCGGTATTGGCAAAGATGTGGGCGTGGAAGCTTTTCAGGCCAATCTGAAAACAAAAAGCGTACTGATTGACTTTTAAGCAGTGCCGGGAGAAAGCCCGGTCATCACATATACGGGACACCTTCTCTAAACAGATTCATCATTCGTGGTGAATCTGTTTTTTCAGTCAGCAGATAATTTTGCCGGAAGCCTTAGCTATTCCGGTCAGGCATCTGGCCCTGAGAGAGCCAGTTCTCCACCAACAGGATAAACTGAATAAATACTCAAACTTAACTCATTGTAATTTATAGATTATCAATATCATCTCCTGCAACAATCATCATGACTGCTTTTTCTTTTTCAACCTGAAATCACACCGTATTAACTGCTGTATGTCTGGTTAAAAGAACAAATTCCTGCTTCTGAAACACGGAATTAAACGTTATCTGCTGTGTAATTGTGATGTAATGGGTTATAGAGGCAAATGATAAATAAATGTTTTAAAAATGTTACTTTCAGTTTTAAGGATGAATACGATGAGTACACTTCGCCCCAAATACATCACCTTTGATTGCTATGGCACACTCACAAATTTCCAGATGGCAACCATGACCCGGGAAATATTTAAAGACCGCATTTCCGCAGAACGAATGGATGCCTTCGTGAAAGACTTTGCAAGCTATCGTCTTGATGAAGTCATGGGCGCATGGCAGCCCTATGATCAGATTGTGAAAGGTGCACTGGAGAGAACCTGTAAAAAATGGGGAATTGCGTATATTGATGCTGAAGGTCAGCAATACTATGATGCCGTGCCAACCTGGGGACCTCACGCCGATGTCCCATCCGGTCTGGCCCGTCTGGCAAAAGAGTTTCCGCTGGTGATTTACTCTAATGCCAGTGACAGCCAGATTATGAGTAACGTGGAAAAACTCGGCGCACCATTCCACCGGGTATTTACGGCAGAAGAAGCCAAAGTTTATAAGCCCCGTCTGGCCGCATTTGAATATATGATCGACAATTTAGGCTGCAGCCCGGAAGAGATTCTGCATGTCTCATCCAGCTTCCGTTATGACCTGTTCTCTGCAGATGACATGGGCATTAAAAACAAAGCATTCATCGCCCGCGGTCACGAACAACCCGCCAACAGTATTTATTCATATCACCAAGTCCCCGACATCAATGCACTCGCTGACTTGCTGGGCCTCGATTAATTTTTATCATGTCAGGAGTCAGCTATGATCAATCAATCCTATTGGATCGATACCAAACCCCGGTTTACCCATGGCGCCGACACACTGGGCAACACGCATTATGATGTTGCCATTGTCGGTGGCGGGCTAACCGGATTAACCGCAGCACATACACTGGCCAGACAAGGCGCATCGGTCGCTTTGTTTGAAGCCACAGACATTATGGAACAGGCATCCGGCCAGAACGGAGGGCAATGCAGTACCGGCGTTGCACAAGATTTTGCCTCCCTGACGGCCGCTATCGGACCCGACAAGGCAAGACGCTATTACACCGCCTATTCGGATGCCGTCGATGCACTGCGACAGATCATCACCGAAGAACAGATTGAATGCGAATACCGTGAGAGCGGCAAACTCAAACTCGCAGCCAAACCGCAGCACGCAGAAAAAATCTTCAACACTTGTGAACTCATCAGAAAAGAAGTCGACCCGAAGGTGAGGTTTCTGGATGCTGACGGGCTGAAAGACGAGATTGCCTCTGACCAGTTTTACGGTGGGATGGTACAGGAAAATGCCTTTCAGATTCATGTTGGCAAGCTGGGCGTCGGTATTGCCGATAAAGCAGCCGGATACGGCGCACATATTTATGAAAACAGCCCGGTGCTGCAGCTGAAAAAACAGGGTAAGCAGTTCCGGGTGGAAACGCCGAAAGGCACCATCACGGCCAGCGATGTGATCATTGCCAGTGGCATCAGCCAGCACGGCCCGCTTGGCTGGTTCAGAAGGCGTATTGTACCGGTCGGCAGTTTTATCCTTGTCACCGAAAAACTGGACCCGGCCCTGATTGAACGGCTCATGCCAAATAAACGCTCTTATGTCACCAGCAAAATCATCGGCAATTATTTCAGGGTGATGGGCGATGATCGTTTGCTGTTTGGCGGCCGGGCACGCTTTGCCATGACCAACCCCAAGTCCGATGCTATCAGCGGTGAGATATTGCTGAAAACCATGGGAGATATGTTCCCGGAATTACTGGGCGTCAAAGCAACGCATTGCTGGGGCGGATTAGTCGATATTACACCAAACCGTCTCCCGCGGGCCGGAGAACACAACGGTATGTTCTACGCGATGGGTTACAGCGGACACGGCGTACAAATGGCAGCCTACATGGGGCAGCAACTGGCACAAATGATTGGCGGCAGTGTGGAAGCCAACCCCTGGAGAGATGAATCCTGGTATGCCATCCCCGGATACTTCGGCAAACCCTGGTTTTTGCCCGCCGTCGGCGCCTATTACAAGTTGCAGGACTATTTACACTAACCCTGCATCAATGTGTTCAGAGCCGGACCGGCTCAATAACTGAAGTGAAGACAATGAATCACCTGAGGTTAATCAAAGTAAGAGAATAACCGAAAACATAACCCTTATCAGATGAATCGTAATATAGAAAGGATGCAATATTATGAAAGACAAAAAGATTATCACCGGTCAGGAATGTATGAATGATTTTGAGCGACTGACTAATGAAGGCCGCTCAAGACGTTCAATCCTGAAATCACTCGGCGCAGCCGGCGTATTAATGGCTGCTTCAGGCACTTCGCTGAGCCCGCTGAATGTGTTTGCCGGCAATGAATCGTCTTCAACAGCTGGGATGGGAAAATCAGGCGGAAAAATTAAAGTCGCCAGCCTGTCTGCTTCAACTTCAGATACCCTTGACCCGGCCAAAGGAGCCCTGTCAACCGACTATACCCGCCATTTCATGGTCTATAATGGTCTGACAAAATTTGACGAACATCTGGTTCCTCATCCGGAACTGGCTGAAAGTATTGACAATGAAAACGCAACAGTCTGGCATATCAGGCTGCGCAAAGGTGTTCTGTTCCATGACGGAAAAGAACTCACTGCTGAAGACGTGGTCTTTTCACTCAACCGGCATAAAGACCCGGCAACCGCTTCCAAAGTCATGGGACTGGCGAAACAGCTGAAATCCGTGAAAGCGACCGGAAAATATGAAGTAAAAATCACACTGGAAGGTCCAAACGCGGAACTCCCTTCTATTTTTGCGATTTCACATATGTTGATTGTACCGGCTCACGTCAGCAACCTGAATCAGGGCATCGGCACCGGACCATTCAAAGTGACGGAATTCAAACCGGGTATGAGAACGGTCGTGAAGAAAAACACCAGCTACTGGAAACCGGGCCTGCCTTATCTGGATGAAATTGAACTGTTTGCCATCCCGGATGAACCATCCCGCGTGAATGCCCTGCTTTCCGGTGAAGTGCATGTGATCAACGAAGTGAATCCACGCTCGACTTCACGGATTGAAGCCAGCAAAGGCCACCGTTTCGTCAATGCGCCTTCCGGTAACTATACCGACCTGATCATCCGTCAGGATTTGATGCCGGGTAAAAGCGCTGAATTCACCGAAGCGATGAAACTGCTGATGGATCGGGAGCAGATTAAGTCCGCAATTTTCCAGGATTTTGCTGTCGTCGGGAACGACACACCGATTGCACCAGGTGCCCGTTACTTTAATTCAGAGTTATCCCAGACCACCTTTGATCCGGAAAAAGCCAAATACCTGATTAAGAAGGCAGGCTTTGCGGATGCAAAAATTCCGTTAGTGGCATCCAGTGCCGCAACCGGTTCTGTTGATATTGCAGTCCTGATGCAGCAGTCGGCCGCAAAAGTCGGGGTTAAAATCGATGTACAGACCAAACCTGGTGATGGTTACTGGTCAAATCACTGGGCGAAACATCCGCTGAGCTTCGGGAATATCAACCCCCGCCCGAATGCCGATATCATCTTCTCGCAGTTCTTTCTTTCCAGTGCGTCATGGAATGAGTCTCACTGGAAAAACAGCCACTTCGACAAACTCCTGTTTGATGCACGCAGCGAAACAGATGACAGCAAACGCGCACAAATGTATGCAGAGATGCAAACACTGGTACACGACAAATGCGGGATTGGCGTCCCGGTATTTATCAGTAACATCGATGGCGTGGATTCAAGACTGAAAGGCTACGGCACCAATCCTCTCGGCGGATTCATGGGATACATGTTTGCAGAAAAAGTCTGGCTGGATACCTGATCACTTTTTCTGCCACTCATACCCATGAATGAGCAACGGCACCAGTTGCCGTTGCTGCTGACCCCGAGGATAGCCTGATGAATAACGTTTTGATTTCTTTAGTTGTGCGTAGGCTTTTAAGTGCCATGCTTACGCTGTTTCTGGTTTCGATTGTTGTATTTGCGATAACCAATATACTGCCCGGCGATGCTGCCCAGCAAATTCTGGGACAATTTGCCATGCCCGAACAGGTCGCCGCGTTACGAACACAACTCGGTCTGGATCAACCGGCGATCTCCCGTTATTTTCACTGGCTGTTCAATCTGCTAAGCGGCGATCCCGGGCAATCTTTTGCGAACAATATGCCGGTCAGTGAACTGATGGATGGCCGGTTGCAAAATACGCTGATGCTGGCAGCTGCAACTTCGGTTGTATCAGTCCCGTTCGCCCTGTTTCTCGGCATTTTTGCTGCAATATACAGAAACGGGCGCTTAGACCGGTTCCTGAATACCCTGACACTGGCTCTGGTAGCTGTTCCCGAATTTCTGGTGGCAACGATTGCCGTGCTGATCTTTGCAGTCAAATTACACTGGTTTTCAGCCATTTCCTATGGCGGTGCCGGTGACAGCATCCTTGAATTCTTAAGGGCTTACACACTACCGGTGATGACCCTCTGTTTTGTGATTACCGCACAAATGGCAAGAATGACCCGTGCCGCCATGGTGGATGAACTGAGCACCAGCTATGTCGAAATGGCTTATCTGAAAGGCTTGTCTACACTCCGGATTGCCATTATTCATGCTCTGCCGAATGCCATCGGCCCGATTGCCAACGCAGTCGCACTCAGCCTTTCTTACCTGTTTGGCGGGGTTGTCATTGTCGAAGCTATTTTTAATTTCCCCGGTATTGCGGGCCTGATGGTCGACGCAGTAACCAACCGGGATATTGCCCTGGTACAAGCTTGTACCATGCTTTTTTGCAGTGGCTATCTGGGCCTCATTCTGATTGCTGATATCAGCGCAATTGTATTCAATCCGAGACTGAGGAATAAAGTATGACTGTAACCACTTCCCCACTTTCTCCTTTATGGCAGCCACTGAAAAAAATCAGTTCACTGGTGTGTATGTTGTGCCTGCTGCTGGCGGTCTTCGGTCCGTGGCTGGCGCCCTATAGTGTCGGAGAAGTGGTGTCTAAAACCATTTTTGCCCCCATGAGTGAACAGTTTCTGCTGGGCACAGATTATCTGGGACGCGATAACCTGAGCCGGATTTTAAATGCCATCCGCTATACCGTCGGCTTATCGTTGACAGCCTCCGTGCTGGCTTCCTGCACCGGAACGCTGGTGGCACTGACGGCTGTGATGTCTCCGAAATGGCTGGAAGAGGTCATCATCCGCCTGGTCGATGCCCTGATTTCAATCCCGAGTAAAATGCTGGCTCTGGTCATCGTGGCCGGATTCGGCTCCTCGATTCATCTGCTGATTATCACCGCAGTGATAGGCTATGCACCAGGTGCATTCCGGATCGCTTACAGTCTGGCGATGAGTCAAAGTGAACTCGAATACGTCCAGTCCGCCAAAATCCGTGGCGAGCACTCATTCTATATCGCCGTCAGGGAAATTCTGCCCAATATACTCAATCCGGTACTGGCGGACTTCGGGCTGCGGTTCGTATTTATCGTCCTGCTGCTCAGCGGGCTGAGTTTTCTCGGGCTTGGCATCCAGCCACCAAATGCTGATTTAGGTTCGCTGGTCAGAGAAAACATCGGCGGTTTAAGTCAGGGCTCCGTCGCTTTAATCGCCCCGGCTATGACCATCGGCATTATGACGATTGCCGTCAATCTGGTGATAGACCGGATTGCGGATCAACGGAATCAACAACACTAAGGAGGCGCTGTGAGGGATTTTATTGAAGTAAAAGGACTTTGTATCAGCGCAGAACAGGACCATGGCCCGGTGCAGATCGTCAACGATGTCAGTTTCTCACTGGAAAAAGGCAAAGTGCTGGCATTGATTGGAGAATCAGGCTCAGGGAAAACCACCATCGCACTATCTCTGATGGGCTATACCAAACCCGGCTGCGCATTCACTCAGGGAGAAGTCTGGCTGGGAGATGACAACTTATTAACGGCTTCCCCGGCACAGCTTTGCAACTGGCGGGGAAAACGCGTGACTTATATTGCACAAAGCGCCGCAGCAGCATTCAACCCCGGAAAACGCCTGATCGATCAGGTGATAGAATCGGCTTTACTGCACAATGCCGGCACCCGCAATCAACTAATTGCCAAAGCCATTAAGCTGTTTAGGGAACTGGCTTTGCCTGAGCCGGAGGAAATCGGCCAGCGCTACCCACATGAGGTTTCCGGTGGTCAGCTGCAACGCATCATGGCAGCGATGGCGCTGATTGCCGAGCCGGAGCTGGTGATTCTGGATGAACCGACAACCGCACTCGATGTCACCACTCAGGTCGAAGTCTTACAGGTATTCCGCAAAGTCGTCCAGCAACGTCAGGTGACGGCTGTTTACGTCTCGCACGATCTGGCCGTGGTGGCTCAGGTCGCAGATAAAGTGGTGGTGTTAAACCACGGAGAAATTAAAGAAACCAATGATATTGAAACCATTCTGCACGCACCGGCTCATCCTTATACTCAGGAGTTAATGCAGGCCGCATCACCGGTTCAAAACAATGGTTCTGTCGTGCTGGCAACTGCATCCGATAAGTCTGAACCGAAAAAAGAACCGCTGTTATCCGTCCGTAAACTGGTTGCCGGTTACGGCAGACGGAACAAAATGGGAATCCCCGAATTTCCGGTACTGGACGATATCCGCTTCAAACTCTGGCCGGGACAGGCGATCGGCATCATTGGTGAATCCGGTTCAGGTAAATCCACGCTGGCAAAAACACTGGTCGGCATGCTGCCCGCCGCGTTGGGAAACATCAAATATCAGGGATCAGAACTACCGCCGAAGTTAAGCCAGAGAAGTAAAGAACAGTGCAGGAAAATCCAGCTGGTTTTCCAGAGTGCAGATACCGCCCTGAACCCGAAACACACAGTTCGCCAGTTACTGGGCCGCCCGTTAAAAACCTATTTTAAGCTGTCCGGTCAGGCACGTAACGCGCGGATTGAAGAGCTAATCAGGCTGGTTCAGCTCCCGAAAGATATTATTGATCGCAAACCCTCAGCTCTGTCCGGCGGACAAAAACAGCGGGTTAATTTAGCCAGGGCACTGGCTGCTGAGCCTGACATAATTATCTGTGATGAAGTCACCTCTGCGCTCGATACCGTGGTCGGTGCAGCCATACTGGAACTGTTAAATGACCTGAAAGACCGGCTGGGATTTGCCTACCTGTTTATCAGCCACGACATGAACAGCGTGAAGTCATTATGTGATGATGTGATCGTGCTTTATAAGGGAACTCAGGTTCAGTCTTCCCCGGTGAACGGGCTGTATCACGGGCCACTCCATCCTTATACCGCACTATTGATGGACTCCGTCCCGCAGCTGAGAACCCGTTGGATTCATGAACCAAGAATTGCGACGCAACCGACCGGGACAAAGGCAGCTTCCGGGCAGCAGGAAATCTGTGCTTTTGTGGAGCGATGTTCCCGAAGCATTGCGGGTTTATGCCCGAATGTGGCCCCCAGCCGCAGAGCAATTCAAAGACACAGCCATATTTTATGCCACCTTCAGGATGACAAATTACCCACACTTGCCACTCTCACGGCATCCGCTCAGGATGCTGCTGATCAGGGCAATGTCCATCCTCTGGCAAAACAGAATAATAAGGAACAATACGCATGAGTGCCAGATTTATCCGGCTGGATGAAACCGACAGGAAAACCGTCACCCTGTGGATCAATGGTCAGCAAAGTGAAGCGCTGGAAGGAGACACGATCATGATGGCGATCCTGTGCAACGAATCAACACTGAGAAAAAATGAATTCGGTGATCATGGCCGCTCCGGCTTTTGCCTGATGAGTGCCTGTCAGGATTGCTGGGTCTGGACTGAGTCTGGCCAGAGAATCCGATCCTGCTCTGCTTATGTCGAAGAAGGCATGAAAATAGTGACCCAAGAACCGGAGGCAGTATGGAAAGTCCAGGAATCGTAATTATAGGGGCAGGGCCAGCCGGAATCCGGTGTGCAGAAATACTGGTTAAACATGGTATCAGACCGGTTGTTATTGATGAACAACCCCGCTCCGGTGGCCAGATTTATAAGCGCCAGCCTCAGCCTTTTCAACGTTCTTATCAAAAGCTTTATGGCAGTGAGTACCAAAAAGCACAAGCAGTGCATCAGACTTTCGACCAGTTGCAACACGATATCGACTATTATCCGGAAACCAGTGTCTGGGCGATTCACGATAAAACCCTTTATGCGCACCAACATGCCAACCCGGTTGAAATCCGTTTCGACTTCCTGATTTTATGCACCGGCGCGACAGACCGGGTACTGCCGGTTGAGGGTTGGGAACAGGCAGGTACCTATTCTCTCGGCGGCGCTCAGATTGCACTAAAACATCAGGCCTGCGCCATTGGCCATCAGGTTGCCTTTACCGGCACGGGTCCGCTGCTCTATCTCGTGGCTTATCAGTACCTCAAAGCCGGAGCAACCATTGCGGGTGTTTACGATACATCCGGCTTTGCTTCCCGGCTGAAAGCCATGGATAAACTGCTGATGAAACCCTATGCGTTATGGCAGGGGCTGAAGATGATTGGTGCCCTGAAACGGGCTAAGGTGCCGGTCCATACCGGCGTTACCCCGGAAAAAATCACCGGAGAAGGTGAAGTGACCGGGCTGGAAGTCAAACTGCGCAATGGTCAGCGCCGTCATGTGGCCTGCGATGCAGTCGCGCTTGGTTTTCATATCAAACCGGAAACACAGCTGGCCGATTTGGCCGGATGTGAATTCAGTTATGACACACAAAGTCAGCTGTGGCTTCCCGATGTTGATCAGCAGGGACGAACGTCTGTTCCCCATGTCTTTTGTGCCGGAGACGGATGCCGGATTCTCGGCGCGGATGCCGCAGAACTCTCAGGCAAACTTGTAGCCTTCACGGTACTGGAGCAAACCCGCAGTCTGAACCACCAGCAGAAAAAACAGCAATCAGGATTACTTGCCCGTTTCCGGCGAATGAAACGCTTCGGCGATGGATTACTCAAAGCCTTTCCGTGGCCGGCACACCTGATTGATCAGCTTAGTGATAAAGCCGTGGTCTGCCGCTGTGAAATGATCACAAAGGCCGAGGTCAAACTGAGCGTTCGCGAAAAAGAAGCCACGGAAGTCAACCGATCCAAGTCATTCAGCCGGGTCGGTATGGGACGCTGCCAGGGACGCTATTGTGCCCATGTGAATGCACACATTATTGCAAAAGAACATCATCACGTTCCCGAAACCGGCGGGCGCCAGCGCTCTCAGGCACCAGTGAAACCCATTCCGGTTAATGTATACACCGAAACATCCGGGGAAACTCACCCGTAAACCACAGCGAGAAGAATTTATGGACAGACAGTCAATACCGCAATTCGATGTCATCGTGGTTGGTGGCGGATTTATGGGTGCCTCAAGTGCTTTTTTTCTGGCGAAAAGAGGCCTGAAAGTTTTACTGCTGGAAAGAGATCGTATCGGACAATATGCCAGCGGGGTGAACTTCGGCAACGTCCGCCGTCAGGGGCGTCATCTTCAGCAGCTAGAACTGGCCAATCGTTCACGCCGTCTCTGGGATCAGCTCCCGGAGCTGATTGGTGAGGATCTGGAATTTATTCCCAGCGGCCATATGCGGATTTGTTATAAAGAATCTCAGATAGAAGCACTTGAAAGCTATGCAAACGCTCCGGAAGCCAGGGAACTGGGGCTGGAAATACTGACCGGGGATAAACTCCGTCAGCGCTTTCCTTATCTGGGGCCTGAAGTGGTTGCCGGATCTTACGCACCTTATGACGGACATGCCAATCCAAGGCTGGCTGCACCGGCTTTTGCCAGAGCAGCCAAACGGGCAGGTGCGGTCATCATGGAACAAGTGGAAGTCAGATTAATCGAAAAATCATCATCCGGCTTTAGTGTCCTGACCAAAGAAGGTGTAGAGTATCGCTCACAGCAGCTTCTGATATCTGCCGGTGCCTGGGGAGAAAAACTATCCGCTCAGATGGGCGAACCCGTTCCTTTGTATGCCAGAGGACCACAGATGAGCGTGACAGAACCCCTTCCCTACCGTTTCAAAACCGTCATTGGTATCTCTTCTTCTATCGAGGAAGAAATTCTCTACTTCCGGCAGATTCCCAGAGGCAACATCATTATTGGTGGCTGCCATCGTGCATTGCCGGATATGGAAAAACGCACAGTTCAGTTTGAGCCCAAAGCGTTAATTTACCAGATGCAGCAGTTACATCGTGTCGTCCCGCAAATCAGCAATATTCATGTCATTCGCAGCTGGAGCGGGATTGAAAGTTATCTTCCCGATTCGCTGCCGGTTATGGGGCCAAGTTCGACAACGGAAGGGCTTTATTATGCCTTTGGCTTCTGCGGACACGGGTTTCAGCTGGGTCCGGCAGTCGGCGACGTGATGGCAGAGCTGATCGCCACCGGTTCAACCGACACTCTGATTGAACCATTTAATATTCAAAGGTTTACCCAAAAAACATTAAAAAGAAGTGCGTAATGGACACCAAAGAACTCCTCAAACGTTTAATTGCTTTTGCAACCGTTTCATCCGAATCGAATCTGGAATTGATCGACTTCGTGCAAAGCCTGCTGGCAACGAAAGGGATTCAGTCAGAACTGGTCTTCAATGATGATCATACGAAAGCGGCGATGTTTGCCTCGATCGGCCCGGCAGGTCAACCCGGCCTCCTGCTTTCCGGACATTCTGACGTTGTCCCGGTCAAAGGACAAAACTGGCAAACCGACCCGTTTACCGGCACCGAACAAGACGGAAAAATCTATGGCCGCGGCAGTTGTGACATGAAAGGGTTTATCGCCAGTGCGATTCAGATCATGCTGGCATTTGCAGACAAGCCGCTCAGCCGCCCGGTTCACCTTGCGATCAGCTATGATGAAGAACTTGGCTGTCTGGGGGTAAAAGATCTGTTGCTCCAGCTGCAACATCTGAAGGTGGAACCTTATCTGTGTATTGTCGGCGAACCGACCAGCATGAACATCGCCACCGGACACAAGGGCAAAACCTCGTTCAGGACTCATTGCTGCGGCGATGAGGCTCACTCATCTCAGGCGCCGCTGCATACCAACGCCATCTATCTGGCCTGCGATATTATTGCCCATCTGCGGCAGCTGCAAACCGAACTGATAACATCCGGCGCCAGAGATGAAGCTTACAATATACCGCACTCCACCGTGCATGTCGGTACGATTGAGGGCGGACGATCCCTGAATATCGTGCCGGGAGAGTGTCAGTTTGTCTTCGAAATACGCCATCTGCCCGGCGATGATATTGACACACATCTGGAAGCCCTGTTTGCACAGGCAGAAACCATCGTGCAGCAGGCAAGGCAGGCGCATCCGACGACCAGTGCGGCAATTACATTTGATTGCCTGACCCGTTATCCGGGACTCGATACCCCGGCAGAACATCCCGCAGTACAGCAGTTGTCGGCACTTTCACCGGCAGGCACCGAAACCCTGAAAGTGGCGTTCGGTTCTGAAGGCGGACTATTCGCGGAATACTTATCTGCCCCGGTTGTGGTCTGTGGTCCCGGCTCAATCGATCAGGCCCACAAACCCAATGAATTTATCTCCCTGTCTCAATTACAACAGTGCGATGACTTATTAAATAAACTCGTACCCGAAATCTGCTTTCAACCGGAGTGAACATGATTAATTCATCCATACAGCAACAATTAAACAATCCTTCCCTGTTAACCGATCAGGCATATATCAACGGTCAGTGGCTTTTATCTGATGACGATGCCACGATCGAGGTCATCAACCCGTCGACACAGGAAATCATTGCAACGGTTCCGGACCTGACCAGCGCACAAATAACGTCATCCATCGAACTGGCCGATCTGGCCTGGCAAGACTGGAAAAAAACCACAGCAACAGAACGTGCCGCAATGTTGATGACATGGTATCAGCTGATGATGGATAATCAGCAGGACCTGGGCCTGATCATGACGCTGGAGCAGGGAAAACCGCTGGCTGAAGCCACCGGAGAAATCGCCTATGCAGCCAGCTTTATCAAATGGTTTGCCGAAGAAGCCCGCCGGGTTCACGGCGAAACGCTGCAAAACCCGTCTCCGGATCGTCGATTAATCACCATCAAACAACCTGTGGGTGTCTGTGCGGCAATTACCCCGTGGAACTTTCCGGCAGCGATGATCACCAGAAAATGTGCCCCGGCGATTGCTGCGGGATGCCCGGTCATCGTCAAACCTGCCGATCTGACACCACTTTCTGCGCTGGCATTAGGTGTTTTGGCTGAGCAGGCGGGCATTCCTGCCGGTATCTTCAATGTGATTACCGGCGACGCGGCACGCATTGGTGAAGTACTGACAGCCAGTCCGGTGGTCAGAAAAATTACCTTTACCGGCTCGACCCGTGTCGGCAGCCTGTTGATGGCACAAAGTGCCCCGACCATTAAACGCCTGAGTCTGGAGCTCGGCGGCAACGCGCCATTTATCGTATTTGAAGATGCGGATATTCAGCAGGCGGTTGAAGGCGTGATGACCAGTAAGTTCCGTAATGCCGGGCAAACCTGTGTCTGTGCCAACCGGATATTAGTCCACGATGCGGTTTATGATGAATTTGCCCGGGCGTTAACTCAGGCGGTCAGCCAGCTGAAAATGGGCGATGGTCTGGAGGAAGGTGTCACCATTGGCCCGCTCATCAACACTGCTGCGGTTGAAAAAGTCAAACGCCATATTGATGATGCGACCAGCAAAGGCGCCCGGATTATCTCCGGCGAGGTGCCAGACCCGCAATCTCAGTTTGTGACACCGACCATCTTAACGGAAGTCACGACAGACATGCTGGTAGCCCAGGAAGAAACCTTCGGCCCGCTGGCGCCGCTTTTCCGGTTCAGCTCAGATGAAGAAGCGATCGATATCGCCAACAGCACCCCTTATGGCTTAGGCGCCTACTATTACACACAAAATCTTCAGCGGGCATGGCATGTGGGTGAAGCACTTGAATTTGGCATGGTTGGCCTGAATTCCGGTGTCATTTCCATGGATGCAGCCCCATTCGGTGGTATCAAACTCTCGGGTCTTGGCCGGGAGGGGTCCGGGCTGGGAATTGAAGAATATCTGGAAGTGAAATCATGGCATATGGGCGGACTGTAAAGTCCGCATATCTGATCAATCAACAGCACTTTAGCAGCAGAGTCTTTCATCACCACAAAACCTGCTGTTTGTTTCATGAAAAACAGTGGAATGTGTATTTAATCACCTTCAATTAAGCGCCCTGCACTGAACAAACATGTTAATTTTTTAAACGGATCAATAGTTTTCATTACTAAGGAAAGGTCACATGATGAACTCAGATACTCCCCGCTCAGCCGGTTTGTTAGCTGAAAAACAACAACACGTTCCAAGAGGGCTGGTCAATGCACATCCGGTTGTGCTGGACAAAGCAGCCGGAGCTGAACTTTGGGACGTTGATGGCAACCGATATCTGGATTTTGTCGGCGGTATTGGTGTACTGAATATCGGTCATAATCATCCGGCAGTCACCCGGGCTGTACAGGAGCAGTTAACCAAAGTCTCTCACCCCTGCGCACAGGTCACTGTCTATGAACCTTATCTTGAGGTCGCCAGCAAACTGAATCAGCTGGTTGGAAAAGGCGAACATTACAAAACCGTGCTACTGACATCGGGTGCCGAAGCAGTAGAAAATGCGGTGAAAATTGCCCGCGGTTACACCAACCGCCCGGCCGTGATCTCATTTAAAGGTGGCTTTCATGGCAGAACACTGCTTGGCAGCACACTGACGGGAATGAGCGAACCATACAAGCAGAACTTTGGCCCGATGGCCGGAGAAATCTATCACGCCACTTATCCCAATGCATTCCGGCAGGTCAGTGTTGAGGATGCTCTCAATTCGATTGAAGAAATCTTCACCACTCAGGTCACACCTGATCGGGTGGCCGCCATTATTGTTGAATCCGTTCAGGGCGATGGTGGTTTTCTGTCAGCACCCAAGTCCTTCCTTGAACAGCTCAGAGCACTGACAACCAAACACGGTATCGTGTTAATTCTCGATGAAATTCAGGCCGGGTTCGGCCGGACTGGAAAAATGTTCGGCTATGAACACGCAGGGATTCAACCGGATTTGGTGACTACAGCAAAAAGTCTGGCCGGCGGATTCCCGCTTTCAGCAGTTGTCGGTAAAGCCGCGATCATGGATGGCCCGAAACCCGGCGGTTTAGGTGGTACTTATGGCGGAAATGCTATTGCCTGTGCAGCAGCATCTGCTGTGATTGATCTGTACACCAAAGATGATTCCCTTCTGTCGCTTGCCCGTCAGCGCGGCCACTTTTTTGAAGAAGGATTAAACGCACTGAAACAAGAGTTTCACCAAATTGCGGATGTACGCGGGACCGGGTTTATGCTGGCAATGGAACTCACCGGTAAAGACGATATACCGGAAGAAAATGCCGCACTGACACAGGCACTGATCGATGCATGTCGCGAACAGGGATTACTGGTGATTAAGTGTGGTACTCAAAGGAATGTCATGCGTTTCCTCCCGCCGGTTAACATCTCTGAAGCGCTTTTGAGTGAAGCACTGGGTATGCTCAAAGAAGCCTGCAAAAAAGTCTTTGTATAACGGCTTATTGGTCTTGCCCGGCAAGACCAATAATAGTGCAAATGGAACATTTTTGTGCACACATAAGCGGAGGGAATCGCTGATGGACATAACGCAATATAAGACACTTGTGATTGATTGCGATGGAGTTTTAATCAACCATTTTCATGGTATTCTGACTAAATTATATGAATTGCAGCAGGATCTACCGCAGAATATTTCATATCAGGAATTTCTGATTCAGTCCTATCTGGATCATTACTACGACCTGTCAGATTCCTTGTCTCAGAATGGATTTTGCGCTTCTCACTGCTTTACATTTCAGGCGTTAATGCAACGTTATAAACTCAATCAGGACTGGAAAAGAACTTTCAGGTTTGGCCGGACAATCAAACACTGGCCACTCTATGAAGATGCTTACGGCGCACTCCATTATCTGAAAAAGTTTTTCCGCGTCTTGATCCGATGTGACAGAGAACCCGAAGACATCCCCTATCTGATTGAAAATCTCGGCATTAACCAAGAGGATTTAATTATCCGCGGCAGCGAAGAAAGTGACCTGAGTACGACGCTGAGCTCTCAGGGAAACGAGGTTGGCTCCACCTTGCTGCTCACAACACCTCACCTGGCAAAAATCACGGCTTTTCCCAATACAAAGGTGATCCGCAGATATCCGGTCTCTTCATCCGATCATGGATCTGCCGAGTCACTCGCCGATCTGGTCATTGAGCATCAAAACATTCTAAGGAGCACATGGCATTAATTATGCTTAGAACCATATATCGTCCTATCACAATCAAATAATAAGGATAATATGATGGATTCAGATTTAAGGCTTGACCGTATCGATATCAATATATTGACTCAGCTGCAAAAAAATGGGCGAATGACAAATGTAAAACTGGCTGATGCTGTCGGTCTATCAGCCAGCCCGTGTCTGCAAAGAGTAAAAAGGCTGGAGCGCAGCGGCTTTATCCAAAACTACAAAGCTTTTCTCAACCTGGCAAAAATCACTGAATATGTCACTGTTTATACTGAAGTGTATATCAATGGCCATAAACGGGAAGACTTTATTAAGTTTGAAAACAGCATGAAGAAAGTGGACGAAGTCATGGAGTGCCACCTGATTAGCGGTGGTTATGACTATCTGGTGCGCTTTGTTACCCGCAATATCGCACATTATCAGGAAGTAATTGAGAATCTGGTTGACAGTAATATCGGGATTTCAAAATATTTCAGCTACATAGTGATTAAATCCCCGGTGATGAAAGAAGACATGCCATTGCAGTCATTGCTGGAACATCAGCCTCACGCGGTGTGATTTTGTCATCAGGTCTGTCGAGTTTTGCAAATAAAAAAGGGGAGTGATTTTCACTCCCTTTTGAACTATCTAAACAGAAAATACTAAATTACTTCTTGCCATAAAATGCAAAATCAAGTGCATTAAAGCGGATAGTACTCTCCGAACAGAAGTTCACCCGCAATTCAGTTTTCCGGATCGGATTCGATTTAAACCAGAGGTAGTTATTGCTCAACGGCACAACATTTATCCCGGAACGAACCATGAATTTAATGCTCCGTTGATTATCAAACTGCCCGTCAGGATTATCACTCCAAAGCAATTTAACACGACACTCTTTTTTACCTTCCAGCGACAAATCAATCAGCAAAAAGTCTGCCTGATTAATTTCAGCCTGTGTTTGTGCAAAAGTAAACCTGCCATTATTATCCAGCAGATAACGGTTATCTTCTGCCTTACTGGCACGCTCCACTTTCACCGGAGTAGTCTGAGAATGAATCCGGTGGCTGATCTTCTCATTTTTAACCGCACTTCCCCATTTAACCGGCAGATAACTGATGTCATACATGATCAATGGCAAATCCGTCAGATGAGCTTCCTGAACCATCCCTTCACTGATTAACTGGTGATATAAGTCATTCTCTATCAGGTACTTTCGTCCGGCATAAGTCGCCAGGCTGTAATTACCATTGAGGAAGTATTTATAGAATAACTGATAACGTAACAACCCTTCAGAAACCCGGACAATTTTGACGTGAGAGGATTTAACTTTCTCCAGTTCAGTAAGCTGCGACTGCAAGCTGGGGATATTAAGTACTGAGTGTGATATTGTTGGTATCTTTTTATCGAAAATTGAATATCTTGCTGACTGGCTGATATAAGGATCAACAATCAGGAAAGTTTCATCACTTCCCAGCTTTTTAATTAACTGATATTCAGCCTTCAATTCTTTATAGTTATTTGATCCAATAAAACCACGACCTAAAAGTGGGATTTCTGAGTTATCCACAAATACAAAATTCGGATTGAGTTGAATCGTCTTATAGTTCTCCAGAGCATGAGGTGGAATATACCTCAGATAAAACTTGTGATAAGCCAGTAAAAAGAGCACCGATATAAATAACATAAAAGCTTTATGGCGATATTCTAGTTTTGAATAACGGTACAAAATTAAACAAGCACTCACAATAGAATAGAATGCAGAAAAATCACGCGCTCTGACAAAACTACCATCCGCTCTGCCTTCCATATAGCTCAAAACAAGAATAGGAAATATAAGCAGGAAGGAAAGCCAGACTTTATCATTATTTGTTAATTTACGATAGTGAACGACAACGATATACAGCCAGCATAAGTGAACAAGCACCCAATAATTAGAACGAACTAACTTACTTACCCCGCCATAATTGCCCCAGTAGAACAAGTTAAACCTTGCACTATCGAGACAATATAACAATGAATTATATATATATTCATAATTATAAATCGCGACACATAAAATAAAAACAAACACCAGTAAATGTATGTTATCAGGCCTTTGGTTTTCTTTATATATTTTATGTAATACAATCAGTACCAGCGGAAACAAAGATAGTCCGAAAGCAACACCAAATGCATCATAATAGATGAAATAACCGAAACTAAATGCAGCATAAAGTAGCAAAAAGCGATAATAATTTCTCCATGCAAACATTGACGACAATATAAACAGCCCAATTAATACAGGATAATATTGATCTCCTGTATGGAATGCTGAAGTGGCAGAAATAAAGAGAAAATAGATATTCGGAATAAAGCAACTTGAAACTAAAAGGAGAACCGTAATAAATAACAATTTTAATATGCGATGAGATATCACATAATTTAAATATGTTCCATCAAAGAATACATGATTAAACCAACCAGAGACCATATGTGACCAACCTTTCGTCGGAACATAATCAACATAAGATTGTTGACCGATTTGGAAAAGTTGATGGTATGGTGTAAACATTTCCCCTATGTGATATTCATCAGGCACGTAAATTCTGGCAAGATCACCCACTGACAGAAGTAAAATAAAGAATATTGAACAGATCAAAATAGCTTGATTTTTTTTCGCATTTTTCACTGATGCAATAAGTAAAGTCAGACAAATCCCCCAAACATATATATACAGCCAAACAGAATCAGGAAACAATATATCATTTCCACGATAGTGTTGAACTTCATTGGTCATAAATATAGGGGAAAAAGCCAGCATCAATTGAGAAAGAGATAAAAAGCTAAGACTCTTTTTTTTCATCAAATATAGCGCAGACAAAGCGACCAAACCAATAGCCAACAGATTCCACTCACTAATGCTATAGATGATATTGATAACCCGATATGAAAAATAAAAACATACAATAGAAATCAATAATTTAAGTATAAGCAAAGGAAATTTTGATAATGAACCGAATACACGTCGGCTATCTATTGATACTGACAGTGCTGCCAAATCCTCATCATTAACAAATCTATAAGTAACAAGAAAAAGAGCTATATAAATAAATACCAGATAATAAAATACACTTAAATCTGCTTGCTTATTTTTGGTTGAAAACAAAGTATCACCAAAAATAAAATAATTATAGTTATCTAGCGTATGTATCTGATATTTATATATAAACGCAGAGATAAGTAATGAGACAAAAAAAGAGGCAGCTAGCAGCAGATGCCGCCTTCTTAAATTAAAGTTAATTTCCATCTTGACCACGCTTTAAAGAAAACGAACCAGAACAAACATCATATAATGTTTTAATAATTTTAAGATTACCTTTTATCGGGCTGATTTTAGTAGGGACTTTACCTTTTGGATAAACTCTGGTTACCGGTATCTCGATACATCGATAACCACACCGGCTTGCCTCTATTGCCAGATAATAGTGCAGCTCATAACTGGTAAACTCTGGTCTGAATAGTGCAATATCATCAGATAACAGCAGCTTTGCACTATAGGCTCTGAAGCCATTGGTTGTATCGGTATATTTAAATCCGGAAGCATAACGCATCATAGGCACATGAATGAGTTTTAAGCCAGCCAGACGCGAAAACGGTGTGTTGACAGCTTGCCCGCCGGGAATAAAGCGGGAGCCCTGAATATGATCATATCCGGCTTCAAGTTTTTCGACAAAATCGTTAATATTTTCAACACTATCTTTGTTGTTGCCATCAATGACAACCACACCTTTATAGCCTTGTTCTAAAGCCCAGGAAAATGCAATTCGCATCTGACTTCCCAGTTTTCCGGCTTCTTCTTTCACAAGCAGGGTATTCACACCAAGGGCTTTTAACTGCTCAGAGTCGGTCGAACCATCGCTACTGCCACCATCAGAGATAATCACATCAACATTCTTTAAATCAGCCTGCTGCATACGAGCAAGCTGTTTATGGAGCTTTTCTCCTTCATTGATGACAAAAATCGCAACACAATAATCACTCTTTTTTCCCTGATGGAACACCTCCCGAAATTGAGGTACATCATAATACTTTGGTGGATTGATCATCTGTCCCGCCCCGTCTGACTCAAATTTTGCTTTTCATTGGTTGAACTAAATAAAACATTACTGCGGTTTTCATCCAGCATCACTGAACTGTTTTTCTCATAAATCACATTGTATTCTTTGTGATCACTCCGATCATTCAACAAACGGGCGATATATTCACCAAAAAATGACATCATGATAAACAATAAAACGAACATGAATGACATAAATAATATCGTGGTAGTCCAGCCAGGAGCGACCTCATCATTAATAAAATGAATAATCAAACTATAACAGGAAAAAATCATCGCCATTAAACTACCAATTACACCAAGAGAGCTCATCCAGCGTAATGGCTTGGTGGAATTAAAAATCATATGGTGCAACGTTTCTTTAATCCCGTTCAAAACACTTTTATGATGGACATTACTGACATAATCATCACAGGGAAAAGACTGGAGAGAATAGCCTGTATTTGCCATTTTCATATGAAGCTTACAGTAAAAACGTCCCGTTTCTGTAATCGCATTCACAGCCCTGCGGCTTAAGCACAGCGAACCGGTAGAGTTTTCAGGGAGTGTATAACCGATAGAGCGAAGTAAATAATTAGACCATTTTCTCAGAAAACGGTACGAAAAAGTCGTCACTTTACCTGTCGTACAAATAACAATGTCACTGCCAGACTTTCCCCGCTCAACCAAAGCTTCAATCATTGAACAACGATCTGTTTCAATATTGAGGTGAACAATAAAGTCGCCGATTGCATTTTCAATTCCGGCAGCAAGGGCGACATCATCCGTCACAATTTGAGACAGGCGAATATGTCTGATCGATTGATATTGAGACAATGGCTGAACCAGTTTGTCTTCAATGTTGTCAGTTGAACGCTGATCAATAATCACTATCTCATAGTCACTATACTGCTCACTCAAATACGGACTTAATTCAGATAAATAATTGATCAAAGTATCTGCCTGATTATTGACAACTAAAACAACCGAAACAAAAGTTTCACTCTTCATGACGCATCTAACCCTAGTTCATTAATTGTTTTGATAACGTCGTAAACGTTATCAATCTTGCCACCCATGACACAATGTAAACCGGGTAATCCGTAATTTGCTTTGAATAAAATCGGCCGGGAATCATCCGTGTCACTCCGGGGTAAAATCGTTTTCACTTCCCAAAGCGATTCTTTATATTTTACTTCGCTTAAAATTGGGATATATCGCTGGGCATCTTTTTGCATTTTCCGCCAGGCACTCTGCTTCAGACTGATATCAAAATGCTTATGGGCATCCAGATAAGAGATATCATTTTTATCATCCCACTCATAATGCGGTGTATAACGCACATGACTAAAAGAATGAGCCAGCTTAGAAGGGAATGGCATCACCGAGAAAAATGGCCCACACATCACGGTGATTCCTATATGCTTAAGTTCATCCGGCACGTCAACAATACACATCTCTGTCATTTCGTGGCGCAGAGGAATTAATTCAATTTCAGATTCATGTAACACAGAATTCAGCAATGAATACGTACAGTTAAAAACCTGTTGGCTGCGAACCTCTAATTGATCTGTTTCTGAATCAATGCTTAAGTGAAGAGCTGAATCAGATTCATTTCTCTTAATCTTTTTCACCCGGTGATTAAACAAAATGCTCACCCCCAGATTCTGTACACGTTCCAACATGACTTGCTTTAAAAGCGTGGCATTAAAAGCAAATTCTTTTACTGTAAAAACGCCATCAATCATATTAGGGCAAACCAGCTTTTTCACGGCTGAAGGTGCTGGTTCACAACTTGCACCAATTCGCTCACAGAACTTACGGAATTGATTAGATGTCACCTTCCCCAGACGATTTGCGATCATATAGTATTTATCAAAATCGCTATCAACACAGGCTTCAAACTCATCCACAAAACGGGGAAACGAGATGCGTGACCTTAAAGCTGTCAGCACACTTCTTGGATAGTGATAACCATTATGAACCCGGGCCTGATTCACATACGACGCTCTCTGCATCGCATCGCTTTCTTTTTCAACGATCAAAACCTTTTTATTTAGTCTGGCATAATATTCAGCAATATAAAGACCAAAAAAGCCACCACCAATAATTGTTATATCTACTGTTTTATCCATTTTTATTTTTCAATTTGCAGTCAGGGCAACCACACCCAGGATTATCAATCCAATACCAACCAAATTAATTAATGCCAAATGCTCGCCAAAAATCAGGACGGATGAGATTGCAACCACAGCAATCGCGCCACTGGTTAAAATAGGATGCGCGATGCTGAGAGGTAAATATGTTAATGCAACAGCGTACAAAATAAAAGCAATACCATATAAAGCCACCCCGCTAATCAAAGGTAAATTAAGCAAAATACTCAGCGGATTACTCAATTGTATTGGCGCATCTTTCGATGACATGGCCACTTTAATCAGTACACTTGCTGAAGCATTTGATAAAATACCCAGAATAAGAATCATCCACTTCATACCGACAATCCTAAGTAAATGCGTTTTATGAGCAACATAGCCTGCTCAATTTCAGCAACTGAATTTTCCGGCGATGAACTCAGCATTTCAATAGCCAGTGGATAATCAGGTAAATAACGCTGAACAGCTTCAGCTGCCTTTAAATGATAAGCATTATTTTTATTCAGCGGTACAAGCTGAGGCTCACTGACATGGATATGATGAACCCAGGGCACAACCTGCCGGATAACTTCATCCGGAGATTCCTGATTAATACACATGGCACCAATATCCAGCTGCATCCGGATATTTGGGTGATCAATCATTTCAACGACTTTGGCCGTTTCGAGACTGTCAGTCATAAAATTTGCGTTATAACAGGCTGGATTGGGCTCTAAACAAATCGTCACATCATGCAGCCTGGCAATATCACCCAAACGGCGGAAAAAATACCGGGCAATACGGGATGTATCTTTATCATTCAGATGAGCTCGATCCCGGTTTCTTGGAGAACCAAAGACTAATTTCCGGGCACCTAAACCATTCCCGATTCGGCATATATGCCCTAAATGCTGCAGCATTTCTTCCTGTATATCTTCACTTCCGAATACATTCAGCCCCTGTGTTCCAAACAATAAAGATTGCATTCCCAATGGCGATATATTTTTTTGCTGCCAGAATTGTTTGACTCTATCCAGCTCCGCCTCTTTTACCCGGGCTGGTTCAGGGAAATACTTGGGTGGCGCAATATCGATATAACTGACATCATGCAGATGCATCAAATCCGCAATCTCATGGTCAATCGCAGTATCCCAGGCAATATTAGAAATTGAAATCATGAATCATCCCGCTTATTTTTTAGGCTCAGACTGGGCATAAGCACGAATGGCTAATAAAGCCTCCTGCTTTGAATATTGATACGGTAAATTTGTTTTATATAAATCATTATGCTCAGTTCTGAAATCATATACCGCAGGCTTATCCACAGTATGTTGGTCAAATTCAAACCCAAACCCGTCTTGCGCAATTTCCTGTACCGATAAAGGTTCAGCCGTCAGATGTATTAAATTCACTTTTGCTGATACAGCCATTTGAATATCAGGCCATAAATTGACCATCGGATAGAACTGAAAGATTCCCCGGCTGTCGATAACATCCAGATTATTATCATTCAAAAAATCATAGATGACATTTTTCTTCAGGCCCGGCCCGACAAGCCCGGGCAAACGCACAATTAAACAGTTCTCAAACTGTTGTTTAACAAACTCTTCCAGTTGATACCGGTGTAAGCCGTAAGGATGTAAATCTTCGGTATTCACCGGCGTAGACTCAACAGCCTCCATCGGGTCTTTAAATACATCAACGGTACTGATCAGGATAAACTGCTGGCACTGAATTGTTGATAAATGATCAATTAATACGTCAATTGAAGCTTTATCCTGTTCCGGCTCTTTATTCGCTAACCATTTCACAGCAGAAACACCAGCACATACCACTGTATCAAATGATTTGCCTCTTATTTCGGAAATATTCGTTGAACGATACAGGTCTTCAAATGGCGCTTGTTTTAATAAAGTTTGTCCGACAAAGCCTGAAAATCCGATCAATGCATTTTTTTTCATCATATATTAACTCTTAATCACCAAAACCGAAGCTCAAATAAAAAGACAAACCAAAGTTTGTCTTAATAAATATATAGTGCAAATCATACACATTTATCCGGCTATTTTCACTTTAAGAAAGACAATAGCCCAGTTTATATTGACAAAGAAATCCAGATAATTGAGTTAGAAACGCTGATAAGGGCTCAAGATGATACGATTTATTCTACATATGTGTTTTTTTGAGCATTTAAGGTTATTATTATATATATAACCGATAAAGATGGATAATTATTCACTTTCAAAAAATCTGAAAACCAGCTTTGATAAACATTTTTTGTCTTTTAAATCATCATCTTCTATCAAAAACCAGCAAAAATCTTATTGACATTATTGTGTCATAAAAAATTGTCACAAAAGTGTTATGCACTGGTTAAGTAATTGATTTAAAGGAACATAAAAGTTCAATTAATGTTAAAATTGTATCGATTACATACAATTTTAAGTCAACTAATCTAAACACAAATTAAAAAGTATTTTCCCCAACAATCTGGATCATTTCCCCGATGTCGTGGATGGTTACTTCTGCGAATGATCGCATTAGGTGTTAATTACTGTTTTATCAGGAATTAATTGTAAAAAATAATCTCTAGGATTGAGAAATGAATAAAACACAACGTCATATAAACTGGCTTCTTGCCGTAAGTGCAATGGTTACTCTTCCTGCAACTGCAGCAGAAAAAGTAACGGTTAAAGATTCCGTATTGCTTGAACAGGCTCTGGCATTACAGTCTCTTAGTATCGCACCGGCAGAAACTGGTTTTAAAGCAGTAACACATGTCACATTGCCAAATGGTAAGAAGAAAGTTCGTTATCAACAGACATACCATGGTTTGCCAGTTTTTGATACTTCAGTTGTCGCGACAGAAACTAAATCCGGAAAAAGAGATGTATATGGTGTCATGGCAAAAGGCATTGCAGATGACGTCTCAACAATTACTCCGTCAATTGATCAAAAGCAAGCGCTGTCTATTGCAAAAGCTCACTTTAAAAGAGATAAAAATCTTTCCGAAACGCCAATACCTGAGCATGAAAATGCAAAACTGATGGTTCGTCTGGATAAGAATGAGCAGGCACAATTAGTTTATATGGTTGATTTCTTTGTTGCTGATGAGCACCCAACCCGCCCGTTTTTCTTCATTGATGCAGAAACCGGGGATATTCTGAAATCCTGGGAAGGTTTGAATCACAACGAAGCTGAAGCTGAAGGCCCGGGCGGAAACAAAAGAACCGGTAAATATGTTTATGGTGAAAATTCGAAACCTAAGTTCGCCATCGATAAAACCGGTTCAACCTGTACGATGAATACCAGCGAGGTGAAAACGGTCAACCTGAACGGGGGTAAAACAGGTACAACCGCTTATAGCTACACATGTTCAGATTCAACTAACTACAATGATTACAAATCTGTCAATGGTGCTTATTCTCCTTTGAATGATGCTCAGTACTATGGGCACATGATTGTCGATATGTATAAAGAGTGGCTGAATACTGAACCATTAAGTTTCCAGCTTGTCATGCGTGTTCACTATGGCAGCAGCTATGAAAACGCATTCTGGGATGGTTCAACCATGAGTTTCGGTGATGGTGCCAGTTATTTTTACCCGCTTGTAGATATTAACGTGAGTGCTCACGAAGTCAGCCATGGATTTACTGAGCAAAACTCAGGCCTGGTTTACAGTGGTCAGGCGGGTGGTATCAATGAAGCCTTCTCTGACATCGCCGGGGAAGCGATGGAATACTATGACCGTGGTAAAGTCGACTGGCTGGTTGGTGCTGATATCATGAAATCAGGCGATGCACTGCGTTATTTTGAAACCCCGTCCAAAGATGGAAGTTCAATCGATAATGCATCTGAGTATACCAGTAACCTGAACGTTCATTATTCCAGTGGTGTTTATAACCGCGCCTATTACCTGCTATCGACTAAATCAGGCTGGAATCCGAAAAAAGGCTTCCAGGCATTTGCTTATGCAAACAAATTATACTGGACAGCAAATGCAACCTATGATTCCGCAGCTTGTGGTGTTGCAAAAGCAGCAAAAGATCTGGGTTACTCTGTCGATGATGTTGTTGATGCATTTAAAACTGTCGGTGTAAATGCTGACTGTGATTCATCAACCAGCAGCAATGTTTTGGTCAAAGGTACACCGCTCACAGACTTATCAGGAGCAGCCAGCTCAGCCAAGTACTACACATTTACGGTAGATTCACTGTCTTATTCAACAGTAAAAACTTCTGGTGGCAGCGGCGACGTTGATTTGTATGTCAAAGCGGGCAAACAGCCTACAACCAGTTCTTATGATTGCCGTCCGTACAAAACAGGTAATACTGAATCCTGTAAAATCCTGACAAAATCAGGTCAGACTTACTATGTGATGCTTCGTGGTTACAGTGCATATTCAGGTGTTTCACTAAGCCTTGAATAATTGTCCTGAATGATAATTCACTTAACAATAAAAGGCGCGTTCAGCGCCTTTTATTGGTTAAAAGGGATTGATTATTCAGAACACTCAGTGTCTGCCAGGTTCAGGCAAATAAATATAAATGTTTGCTTTATTCTCTGACTTTCCCCGTTCACTTTGTAACTGGATGAAAGTACTCATGTCTTTGCCCGACTTCCCGTCTGCTCCGACAATCACTGAGATTTCCGGGGCAAAAACCTGTCGTCGGTTCAATTCATTTCTGCCGGTCTCCTGAATCAGATCTGTCAAGGGCCAGTAAGAAACAGCAATCACTATTTCCGGATGCTGCTGACCCAGTTGCGCAATTAGTTTTTCATTCCCTCTCAGATCAATATCTTGTGGAATATCCAGCGGTCCTGAAGCACACTCCTGCCATCCATTCTCACCAGAAAGTGCCTTTCCCGGCGGATATTGATCATCACCACTTAACATCATACGAACGCCCTGTATTCTTTTTTCTGTCAGAGAGTCATCTTCTGTAGCAAGTAAGCAAACAGTCCCGCCTTCCGGTAAAACCTGTGGTGCCAGCTCCCCTAACGCCATTCCCAGTTCAAGGTTTTTAACCTTTCTCTGCTCCGGCTCTGTATGACGATAACGCCGATCAATCTCATCATTCACAGTAATCATTGGGGCTTTCATCTTCCGGAAATCTTCAGCCATTGAGTTCATGTCATCAACAGATACGGATTTAACACGCTGAGCAGGTGTTGAGTTGACGGAAACTGAGGATGGCGCCCCCAGATGGATACAGCGGGTTTTATCCGGATCTGCTTGCCGGCACCCCTCAGTTGTAGTCACAACATGCGCTTCATTCCCTGTCTGACTGATATGTAAATGGTTAGCCCGCGCAGTACTGAGTCCTGTAACTGCAGGCAATATAAGCATACAGACCGGAAGCAATAGATGTATTTGGGCTTTTTTTAAATGAGCTGTCATAAACAACACTGCAATTGATTATCTGAATCACCTAAGCATATCGAAAGAAACCTGTTGATTTTCGCCAGAACCTCACAAAATGAACCAATCATGACTTGTCTCAGAATTTTGAAAAGACACAAAATATCCTGACATAATGCATGTTTTAAACACCACAGAAGTTATAGATAAAAAACTTTTCACTATACTTAAGTAACTTATGTAGAAACGGGCTGATAAATACAGTTATGCAAGAAGAAAAACATAACGATATTCAAGTGCTTAACCCATTAAAAAGCTATTTGGGACGCCGAATCATACAGATTCTGGTGTTACTTAGCGGCTCGATCACTCTATTAGTCACCTTAGTTCAGTTATTCTTCGACTATAATCAACAGTTTAGTGAAGTGGATAAACGGCACCATGAAATTAAAACAGTGCATACCAAACTGATTGCTTCATCACTCTGGGATCTCGATTTACTTGAACTTCAGCGTAATATGGACGGATTAATTCGCCTGCCTCATATTGACTATCTGCAGATAAAATCCAACAAATATAAATTTGAATCAGGAAAACCGGTGAACGGTAGTACCGTCAGTGCAACCTATCCGCTCACCTACACCGATCCTTATGGCATGGTTGAAACCGTCGGCTCTATCTATGTGGAATCTAACGCGTCGGCAATCTATGACACCCTGATCCACAATTTTCTCACCACACTGGCAACCAATATGGTGAAAACTGTCATTGTTTGCTACGTTATTCTGGTTATCTTTAACCGGAGTATTAATCAAAGAATTTTTACGATTGTTCAGTATCTCAGACAATACAATCCAAGCCATGAAAATAAAGAACTGGAACTGAATAATATTCGCTGGATTACCAGTGATGAGGATGAACTCTCCTGGCTGGCGAATGAAGTGAACAAGCTGACCCATGACCTGACGACCAACATTCATGGCTTACACGATACCCGGCTTGAACTCGAAGATTTAAACAAGAATCTGGAAAAAACTGTCGAAGAAAGAACAAAAGACCTTGAACAAAGCCTGCAACAACTGAAACGCACCCAAAATCAGTTGATCGAATCAGAAAAACTGGCGGCATTGGGCGGTCTGGTAGCCGGTGTCGCTCATGAAGTGAATACACCACTGGGAATCTCAACAACAGCCGCATCCATGGTGGCTGAAGTGATCACTGAATTAAACCATGCATTTGAATCACAAACCCTGACCAGCACTCAGTTTGCTGATCTGATGCATAAAATGGAAACAAGCAGTGCGCTGCTGGAGAGTAACCTGAACCGTGCCAGTAAGCTGATTAAAGACTTTAAACAAACAGCGGTCGATCAGGTTTCTGAAAGCCGTAACAGCTTTAATATCTCTCAGGTTTTGAACTCTCTGCTATCAAGCTTACACCCGGAAACAAGAAAAATACCCGTTCATCCGGCTATATCAGGTGACACCTCGCTGGAAATGAATAGTCTGCCGGGAGTATTAACGCAGGTGATTTCAAATCTGGTGTTGAACAGCGTCAACCATGCATTTGAAGACTGTAAACAGCCTGAAGTCCATATCAGCTTTTACGAAGAAAAAGAGAATATTATCTTTATTTATACTGATAACGGGTCAGGAATCCCTAAAGAGCTACATCAAAGAATTTTTGAGCCATTTTTCACCACCAAGCGTGGTAAAGGTGGGTCAGGACTGGGATTAAACCTGGTATTTAACCTCATCAGACAAAAACTGAAAGGTCATCTGGATTTCAAATCGGAACCGGGTCAGGGTGTGCATTACACGTTAACAATACCAAAAGAATTAAACAGCTAGCCAGTCATCTCATATAATGACTGTCATGTTATCATCTGCGTAAGAAGCAGAAGTAAGCTCATCTTCCTGCCGGGATACGATTTTATGCGAGTGAATCTCACCAATCCGGCTCACTGCCGCACACCCTGCCGAAATAGCGGTATTCACGGCACTGGCTTCCCCTTCAAACTTCACGGTAATCACACCATTACTTTTGGTTAACTCATATCCAATCAAAACAATATTTGCTGATTTAATAGCAGCATCTGCAGCTTCAATCGCAGCGGTTAACCCAACAGTTTCAATCAAACCCAAACTTTGTACAGACATATAGTTTTCCTGTTTATACGCTCAAATCCCTTCACTTTCTGATCAAGTTCCATCAGATATATTATTCAAAAAGTGAACCACTACTCTGTTGTCAGATAAACATTTATCCGGGAAACAACTTACCGGGAAACGCCCACCAAACAGTGCTTAATACAGACACATTGTTATATTTCACAAACCAACCGGTTTAACCTCTGTTGACATGCACATCATCACTGACCGTTACAAACACATAAACTATTAGTTGAAAAGCTGCCTCATCGCCAACTTTTGAGCCACTAAAAACCGACAGCTCTTCGTTTCATTAATTTAAATCAAAACCAGAACGGGTAAGCACCTGTTTCTGAATGTTTTTATTCAAAATTTACACACGAAAAGTCAACAGATCCTAATCATAATGAATCAGAATCAATCATTATTTGATTTTATTTTCCGGCCGGAATCAGCAATGCAAGGTTTTAATTGAAAGATTATGAATTCACAATCTTTAGCTGAAATCAGTCTGTTACCAGCAGATTCAAAATTGTGTTCTGAACGAATGCCGGCATGTATATCTCACACTAATGCGCACATAATTTAATATATATCTAACCTATTGCAGATGAAATAATAAATCTCTTTCTAATTCCTAAATTTTTGTATGCCATCACACTATTACAACCGGTTACATACAATACACTATGGGGTATGAATAAATTCGTGAATAAGACTGTCTGAGCGTGCGCTTAAACTTTGACTTAATGGACCTCTTTGATTATTCTCATATGATTATACCTTCATTGGTATAACAAATTATCACCATCACTTCGGGAGTTAAGCCACTATGGACACAAGCTGTAAGCTATATCACAAGATTGCTAACGTATTTAAGCAAGAGATTCAGGACGGCAAATACCGGGTCGGTGATATGCTACCAGCTGAGCGTGTTATTTCTGAGCAGATGAGTGTCAGCCGCACAGTTGTCCGGGAGGCTATGATCATGCTCGAAGTCGAAGGCTTTGTTGAAGTAAGAAAAGGCTCCGGTATCCGGGTTAAGAATCAGTACGGGAACGTTAACGAACCCGCGGATGACATAACATCCAGCTTTATCCTGAGCTGTGGGCCTTTTGAGCTGCTCCAGGCGCGACAACTCATCGAAAGTAACATTGCGGAATTTGCAGCGACTCAGGCCAGTAAACAGGATTTGGTCTCACTGATGCGGATTCAGGAACAGGCAAAAAGCGAAGACAGAGCCCGGGACTCAAACTGGGATAAAGAATTTCATATCCAGCTTGCCCGCTGCACACAAAATTCAGCTATTGTGCATATTGCAGAGTTACTTTGCGAACAGCGTGAAAATAACCCTTACTGGAAAAAAATGCATGAGCACATTCATGATGAATCCATTAAAAGCTGGTGTGATGAGCATGATGAAATTCTGAAAGCCTTGATTCAACGAGATCCTAAAGCGGCAAAACTGGCCATGTGGAAACATCTGGAAAATACCAAAGAGATGTTGTTTAGCGCAACAAACGATGATTACGATCGTTTCCTGTATTCAGAAAGTCCGATTTTGGATATTCATTAACAGCCTGCCGTAATGTTCGTCTCTCTTTGTGGTCGAACAAATCATTGATAATAAAAACGACACTCTGCCTGTTATACCGGCTATCGCCCAGAGTGTCGTATTAAATGATCCAGCTAAAGTATTAAAGTGTTACACCACTTTTGAATACTGCGATTTCACGGAAGTCATTCTTTTCATTGCGGGTCGGCTCTCCATTGATATGTGTAACAACAACATCAATAAAACGCTTGAGCAATTCATCCATCGGCTCGCCTTCCACCAATGACCCGGCATTGAAATCAATCCAGTGTGGTTTACGTTCAGCCAAGCTGGTATTGGTGGCAATTTTCATGGTCGGAACAGGTCCGCCATAAGGCGTGCCTCTTCCGGTCGTAAACAGCACCATATGACATCCGGACATTGCCAGAGCACTGGTTGCAATCGCATCATTGCCCGGTGCACTTAACAGATTCAGTCCGGGCTTTCTCAGACGTTCTCCATAGCGCAGAACGTCAATCACATTACTCTGGCCAGCTTTTTGTGTACAACCCAAAGATTTCTCTTCCAGGGTTGAGATTCCTCCGGCTTTATTTCCCGGAGAAGGGTTCTCGTAAATTGGCTGACGATGATCGATAAAATACTGTTTAAAATCATTGACCATCGACACAGTGTGGCGGAAAACCGCTTCATCTTCACACCGGCTCATGAGAATTCTTTCAGCACCAAACATTTCCGGTACTTCTGTCAGCACACTGGTTCCACCATGAGTAATCAGGTAATCAGAGAACTTACCCAGAAGCGGATTTGCCGTAATTCCGGAGAAACCGTCAGAACCACCACACTCAAGCCCGAATTTCACTTCGCTCAATGTACCGGGCTGACGCTGATCCGTTTTCATAACAGCCAACAGCTCTTTCATTAAAGTGATGCCGTGTTCAGTTTCATCATCATGCTTCTGGCACACCATGAAACGGACCCTGTCACGATCAAAATCACCCAGTGTTTCTTCAAACACAGACACCTGATTATTCTCGCAGCCAAGTCCGATAACCAATACACCACCGGCATTCGGATGCTTCACCAAATTTTGCAACAGCGTCCGGGTATTCAGATGGTCATCCCCCAGCTGAGAACAGCCATACTGATGGGTAAACACATGAATACCATCAATCGCTGAAAGATCTTCTTCCTGCTCCAGCTCCCGTTTCATCATATTGGCAATCGCATTCACACAACCAACCGTCGGAATAATCCACAGTTCATTACGAATACCGATATCACCATTTTTCCGCCGGTAGACTGAAACCGGCGCATTCTCAACCTCAGATGTGACTGACTGAAAATCAGGCAGGTATTCGTACTCGTCAAGATCATTCAGGTTGGTTTTTATATTATGTGGTGACACATGCTCACCAACATGAATAGCGGAAGTTGCATGGGCAATGGGTGAACCATACTTAATCACCAGATCATTTTCACCAAAACTCTTCAACGCCACTTTATGAGCCTGTGGAATATCCTGTTGAAGGTGAATCAACTCACCTTCAACACTTATCTCTTCTCCGGCTTTTAAATCACATAATGCAACGGCAACATTATCGCCGGGATGAATTTTAAATAATGATGCCACAATTACCCCTTAATCTGACTTAATGCCTGACGAACACCAGACTGCCTGATCGCTTCAATATTTGCAGTCACCTGATCTGTCAGCCCATCAACTAACGACAAATTCTGTCCCCAGTGAGATGTATTCGCCAGTACCTGCTCAACCAAAGCCTTCACTTTCAAATCACCTGCGTTCACTTTCGCCCAGAGATCAGCATAAAAATCCAGCCAGTGCTGATCATCAGCCAACGGATACTCTCCGGCTTCACGCTGACCATTGTAGAAGCTGATCAATGCGGCCAGGGCAAACGTCAAACCAGTTGGTAAGCGATTATATTTTTGCCGGAATGCTAAAAGCTGAGGCAGAATCCGGGTTTTGTATTTTGTCATGCTGTTCAGCGAAATAGACAATAGCTGGTGCTTAATATACGGATTACGGAAACGGTTCAGGACATCATTGGCAAATCCCTTCAACTCATCTTCCGGTAAGGATAATGTCGGAATAATCTCTTCAAAAATGACAGATTCCAGCCAGGATTCCATTTGCTTATCGGCCATACTTTCACCGACTGTATCGAGCCCGGAGAGGAATGCAACCGGCACTAATGCAGTATGCGCACCATTGAGAATCGCGACTTTGCGTTCTTTATATGGCTTAATATCATCCACAACTTTAATATTGAGTGCCTGAGAGTCACTTAACTGGTCAAGACAAAGCAGCTGGTTCAGCGAATCAGGTCCCTGAATCACAAACAAATAGAAATGCTCCGCACACACCATGAAAGTATCCTGATAACCAATTTGCTCAGTCAGTGCTTTACTTTCATCTTTCGGATAACCCGTTACAATCCGGTCAACCAGTGTTGAACAAAATGTGTTCGCTTCATCCACCCATGCCGAAAATTCTGCCGGTAAACGCCACAACTCAATGTATTGATGAATAATCGCCTTTAATGCATCTCCGTTGTAATCGATCAGTTCACAAGGCACGATAACCCAACCTTTATCCTGAGCGCCGCTAAAATGCGTGAAGCGCTCAAACAACATTTTGGTCAGTTTGGCCGGGAAACTGGCGGGGGGAGTATCCGTGATCTTGTCAGTATCCACATAAGCGATACCAGCTTCAGTGGTATTCGAAAAGATAAAGCGAATCTCTTCATTTTTTGCAAGATCTAACAAGGTCTCAAAGTTTTTATACGCTGAGATTTCACGCGTAACACTTGAGATAATCCGGGTATCAGCAACGGCGTTCCCCTGCTCATTTAATCCGCGGATAAAGGTAGTATACAAACCATCCTGCGTATCGAGAGACGGCGGGAAATCACTATCAATCGGGCGGACAACCACAACGCCTGCGTTGAGATCGGTGTGCTCATTCAGTTGATCAATTTGCCAGTCCAGAAAAGCCCGTAAAAAGTTCCCTTCCCCAAACTGGATAATTTTTTCAGGATAACGGCGATTGTCAAAATCGGTTCTGTTCAATTGCTTCATTTCTGCTATTCCAATCAGGTTAAGGTCTACTTTTTATCTTGAATGCCAAAGTACTGCTTTGCATTGTGGTAACAGATATCTGCAACCATCCCGCTCAGTAATTCAAAGTCATTCGGTGCTTCACCATTGGCAACCCAGTTACCAATCATTTCACATAAAATACGACGGAAATATTCGTGTCGGGTGTAAGATAAGAAGCTGCGGCTATCCGTCAGCATACCGACAAACCGGCTCAGAAGGCCTAACTGTGCCAGCTGGGTCATCTGCCGCTCCATGCCGTCTCTCTGATCATTGAACCACCAGCCCGAACCAAACTGAATTTTGCCCGGCGTGCCGCCGCCCTGGAAGTTGCCGCACATAGTAGCCAGAACTTCGTTATCACGCGGATTTAAACAGTAAAGAATTGTTTTCGGCAGCTGGTCTTCGCGATCGAGCGCATTCAATAGTTTTGCCAGTGGCTGTGCAACCAGACCATCATTGATTGAATCAAAACCGGTATCCGGACCCAGTAAGTTGAACATGCGCTGATTGTTATTGCGCAAAGCACCAATGTGATACTGCTGCGCCCATCCGCGTTTCGCATATTCTTTACCAAGGAATACCAGAACGGCTGTTTTGAACTGAGCTGCTTCAAATTCAGAAACATCACCGCCACCCAGTCGTTTTGTGAGAATCACATTCAGCTCTTTTTCTGAAGCTTCTTCATAAACCACGGTATCCAGTGCATGATCAGAAATACAACAACCATGCGCTGCAAAATGTTCCAGACGTTTTGTCAGCGCATCACACAGGCTGTCAAAAGAATTAATCTCAACATCAGCAACAGCACTCAATTGACGGATATAATCAGCGAATGTATCCAGATGAATGTTGAATGCCTTATCCGGACGCCAGCTCGGTAACATTTGAACGGAAAATTCCTTATCAGATGCAACGGTCTTATGAGCAGACAGATCATCAATCGGGTCATCCGTCGTACCGACCATTTCCACATTCATTTTCTGCATCATCGAGCGGGCAGAAAAATCAGGCATCTCTAACATCTCATTACATTCATTCCAGATACGCTCCGCTGTATTTTCATTCAGGTTCACACCTGTTATACCAAACGGACGACGCAGCTCCAGATGCGTCCAGTGATAAATAGGATTACCTAAAGTCGCAGGGACGGTTCTGGCAAAGGCAAAGAACTTTTCTTTATCACTGGCATCCCCGGTACAAAAGCGCTCATCAACGCCATTACTACGCATTGCACGCCATTTATAATGATCGCCACGCAACCATATATCTGTCAGATTTGTAAACTTATAATCATCCGCGACCTGAAAAGGAGGCAAATGGCAATGATAGTCAATGATAGGAAGATCTGCCGCAACATCATGATAAAGACGTTGTGCTAACTCAGTGGTGAGTAAGAAATCGGAACAAAGAAAAGGTTTCATAATCTACAGGCCCATTTGTCATACCAATGATGATAATTTACAATCAATGGCATAATTAATCAAATCTCTTCAAAACCAAAATAAACACTTTAAAATGAGCCAGTTAAAGAGACAATCAATTTTCTGTGCTTTTTTTAGTCAAAGAATTGTTAATTTGATCATATATATTTTTATCAAAATACTACCGAGATCTCATAACAGAATAAGAAATGCACCATAAGTTATCACACCAATAGTATTAACAGATGCCATCAGGACATTTTTGTATCCCCGGAGAAGGTATCTGAGAGTGATAATTGATGTCATAACAGGCAACAAAGACAAAGAATGAGGTCGTAAAAGTGGTGTGATACGGGAGAACCCCGGTTGCAGGTAAAGAACCGGGGACAGGACTGACATTCAACGTAGAAAGACTATGTCTGCAGCTCAGAAACCAATCAATTCTCGCTGAACATGCATATTGAGGTCACTTGGGTATGAAACAAATAAGTAACTGCGTCATTCACCGGAAAATCAGAATCAGTCAAAGATACTCTTTTCAGCAACGCTTCTCTGCAACAGACGCTCCTTTCCGGCCGGGAATTCCGGTTGCCAGCCAGAAAAAACAGAACCCACATCATAGCGATTCATTTGTTCTGTATTCAGTTGCGGGCGATGAGCATCATCAGCACCGGGACCGGTACTCCTGAACTCCCAAAAACGGGCATCTTCCGGGTAAAACCAAATCGTTTCCTGATGCTTATTCCGTCCGCCCATTTTATCCCAGCCGTAAAGGTGATCATCTAAATGACAATGGATAAAAGCTGCATGGCCGATCGCATCCGGATCTGCATAGCTCCCGTCATCAAACTGAGTAGTCGGATGCCATGGACGGCCTAAGCCATAACTCTCAGCCGGAACCCGCTCTTCTTTAGAAAGCCGGCAATTTTTAAAAACAAACCCAAATGGCTGTTCAATGGAAGTACATGGCGCAACAAGGTAACCATATGGCTCATCACGACTGACATCATCCCTGTATCTGGCCACAATATCGCAATCTTCGAACATTGCTGTCCCGCCACCAAAGATGAAATCAACGGTTCCAGTGATCAATGACTGATGAATATAAGTTCGTCCGGCATACAGGTATAAGGTATCGTGATAACTTTCCAGACGCACATTATGTAGCTGAACCCGGTCTCCCTGATGGGCAACCAGCAAAGCAACAGCCTGTGTATGGGTAAGTTTGGTTGGATCATCATCAGGCTTTTTTTGATTACCGGGAAAATCAAATCCATTCGCAATTGTCAGTGAGGTGGCTGAAAAATCAGCCGCATTGACACTGATAGTTCTGCTGCCGAATGTCGCAAACTTTCTGCCGGATGAATCAAGCATGCCATTGGCTACAGACGCAGTGATAATCGTCTGATCGCGATCTTCTCCAATCAGTACCACATTGGGGCGGGTAATTTCAAAGCTTTCCTGATAAACCCCTTTGCGAATAAAAATGACATACTCAGAATCATCCTGAGGCGCGTTCTCAATTGCCTGCTGTACAGAGCGAAAGTCCCCGTCCCCATCTGAAGAGACAATCACATCATAAAATGAAAATAAACTCATATGCTATTTGGTTTACACTCCTGAAAAAGGGTGATTGAGTCATCTCTTCAGAAAAAGCAGCTTAATGGAAATAATCCACCTGTTGTTTTAAGTCTTCGGCATCTTTTTCCAGAGATTCTGCACTTTCAGATGTTTTCAGGCTGATTGACCGGCTTTCCTGGTTCAGTTGACTAATCGCCGAAGCACTGTTTGACACCTGAACCGATACCTGAGCCTGTTGATCAACAATCGTCGTAATTTCTTCGGCCTGAGTCGCAATCGAATTCACCTGCATTGCAATTGATTCCAATGCTGTTCCTGCTTCCTGAGATTCTTCAAGCACCCGGTTTGCCTGAGCCTGGCTCTGCTCAGTTGAAGACACAGCATCCCGTGTTGATGCTTTTAGCTGATTAATAATATCAACCACATTTTGCACTGAGGTCTGGGTTCGCATTGCCAGCGTTCTGACCTCATCGGCAACCACAGCAAACCCTCTGCCCTGGTCGCCGGCTCTGGCGGCTTCTATCGCCGCATTCAGCGCTAACATATTCGTTTGTTCCGCAATATCATCAATCATTTGCGTCACACTGTGAATGCTTTCACTTTCCTCACTCAGCCTCTGAATCACTTCGTATGAACGTGTGAGCTGTTCATTCAAGGCTGCGACGTTATCGCAGACGGAGCCAACGACTGAAAGACCGGACTGCGTGTCCTGATTTGCTGCCCGGACATTACCGGCAATCGACTCAACCTGTTGGGAAACCGACTCAGCTGATGCCGCCATTTCTTCAATCGCAGTGACAACCTGCTCAACCTGTTGCTGCTGTACATCCAGCTGTTTTAAGCTGGCACCGGCATCATGCGCAACACTAAGTGACTGCTCACTGACTCTGCCACTGGTTTCCCGGATTTGTTCAACCAGCTGATTCAAATGAACTGCCATTCCGCGAACGCCCTGAGACAGAATCGTCATCTCATTATTTGATTCCCGCTCATCCACAGAAATATTTAAGCTCACCTCACCTTCACCAAGGCGCTCCATATATTGAGTCAATTGTTTCAGTGGTTTTAGGGTACGATGAATGATCAGAGTCATCAAAATGTAAGTTGCAAAACCAACCCCGACCGAAATAGCGGCAATAATCATTAACAGCGTCTGACTGTCCCGGGTAATTTCATCGGTCCATGTTCCGCCAAGCAATACCCAGTTCCAGCCGGGAACCTGCTTATAGACCATGTATCTTTCCCGTTTTTTACCATCAATACCGACAGGGAAACGCAGAATACCTTCTTTAGAGCCCTGAATGCTGGTAAATGTTCTTTTGCCATCCGCATCAGTAAACTCTGTCATGTTCTTCAGTGAATCGGTTCCATCAACAGAGCCGAGCAAATAATTGCCAAACCGGGCTGAATGGTTATCAGCCACGACCGTCTCACCCGTATCGCCCCAGCGCACATTTTTCAGAGAATTCAGAATAGCTTCTGTCGCTTTCTGGACCGGCAGAGCAATCATAACAATTGCACCAACTGCATTCTCATCATCAACAATCGGGTCATAATAAGTCATATAGGTGTGACCAAACATGGATGCCTGTGTGATATAAGGCTGGCCACTTTTCAGTTTCTGAAACCCCGGATGAGAAGAACCTAATATGTTGTTAATATTGCGTTTTCCTTCGTCATCCTTCTGAGAACTGGCGATACTGAACCATTCCTCACCCGTCGAAGAATACAAGGTGACAAACGCACCTGTGTCTTTGGTAAAAATATCAACTAAATCGGTATTATTAACCAGAGGTAAGCCATATAAGTCAATATTCCGGATCTTCTGGCCAGCATATTCAACCATTTCTTTCTGGACTTCAAAACCAGCCAGATAGCCATTTTCAAAGGTTGAGCTTAAAATTCTTGTGGTTTGAACATAAGCATTAAACTGCCCGCTGACGGTTTCAGCAACCGCATTCAATTTGGATTGTTGTTCACTCAGAGAGGATTGCAGAAGAATTTTTGATGCGTTTTGATAAACGATCGTTGCAGTGAAACTAAAACCGATGATTAAGCAAAAAATAATTGCAAGCTTGAGCTGAAGACCGACACTTCTGTTCTGGTAAGATGAAATCATAAATTGCCTCCGTAATTCAATTTCGATACATCACACCAACTACGTGACTGCTTGTTTACTTCTATTCCTTAAAGTGACAAGTTGCAGTTAATTCACTTCAATATAGTCAATATAACTACAGGCTCATATACAGCAGACATATAATGCATCTTGTTACGACTTTACTATCAGAAAGCTTTATTGAGATATTAGCAGAGGACTGCCCCAAATCGCTGAAACAGTCCTCACATTTTATAATTTATTGAGTATCCTTATTATTTTCTACAATTTTTTCTATTTGTTGCACTGCACTTTCATACTGAGCAGCTTTTGCACCAGACGGAATATAAGATGCTTTTTTCAACTGGCTGAGTTTTTCAGCACTCACAACATGACCATTTGCATCCGTTGTTTTACCTTTAGAGATAAAGCGGTTATTTGCTTTCTTAAATGCATTGACCACATCACTGTACTTACTGGTTACATAGAAACGGTAAGAACGATTGTTCTCAAATGTTCCTTGTTTCACCTGACCAGAATAAGGGCTCTTACGGAACAGGAAGTTAAAGCGCTTGTTATCGATAGAGACGTTATTATCAACAGTAAATGAACCCGGGTTAAAGTTATCTGTAAATCCATCCATGCTATTACGGAATGCCAGACTGCCTTTAACCACGTGCGGTACAGGTAAACCTTCACCACCCAGTTTGAATCCATTACCACGTGTTCCGCCTTTCTTATTCTTCACAGTCATTGTCTGACCATTCATATAAGCAATTGAATCAATAATGGTCACTGCGCCATCCGGGCCATCTTCAACTTTGTTGAACAGATCATAGCCATCATCGATATTGTGGTGAGAAACACAACGGATTAAAGTATTGCCATCACCGACTCTCATCTTCACAGCAAAGCCATCCGCATTAATACGGGATTTATCCATGTTATTATAACTTTCACTATCACGGATAACGTTATAACTTGCCCATAAAGCACGGCCAACTTTCTTGCTGGATGAAATCTGGAATCCGGTGTCCGGAGAATTGTGAGTCAGCATTCGGTCAAAGTTGTTATGGCTACCATGAACAATCGTTCTTGCACCATCAACTTCCAGATCAGAAACATTCCAGTAGTTCCCTTCATGCATGTAGCGGCCTGTAACTTTCACGCCTTTCTGTGCTTTGATGGTCTTACGGGCACCAGGAGCACCACTGGCAGAAACAGGAATCACTAAACCATCATAGTTACCACGTTCCATCACAATCGTTCCGCCAGCAGGCAGTAATTCAATTGCATCAGCCAGTTTCATACGGCCGTGATTGCCTTTTGGATTCACAACCAGACGCATTGGGTGTGAAATAACTTTTCTGACAACGGTATATGTGTCATGAATTGGTTTTTCAGATGGACCTTCGCTTGGTGTGAAAGTTACGGCCATCCGGGTTTTCGTCCGCGTCAGTTTGGTTGGATAACTGAACATTTCACCCGCTTTCAGTGCCATATCTTTAACCAGCACTTTACCATTCTGAGACGCACTAAATGTCCCTGCATAGTTTGCACGTGCCTGAACAATATATTCGTTCACTGCTGATTTTTCTGAAGATGCGCGCTGAAGTAATGGTTTCACCTGTTTTGCAACATAGCGCGGTGTATCAACCGTATGGGCTTCAGATAGTTTCAGTTTGACATCGCTGACGTGAATTTTTGCATTCCGGGAAGCGAAGAAGCCAACATACTGATAATCAGGATCCTGCATTTCAACAATGTTCGCGTCAGCCCCCTTCAAATTGTACGTTTTATTAACCGTTCCATTATCATAACTCACGTTATAACCGGTATCAGTCCGGGTCAGCGTCATGTGGTAAGGTTTGTTTTCACCATAGGTTACCCCTTTGATGAACTCTTTTTTACTCATCTTGTTGTGAGCAGTACCCCAAGGCTCATAGATACCTTCACGGTAGGCGGCATTAATGTTAATCAGACCATTATTCGCTTTCTTGTTGGCTCTGAGCAGGTTCATCACCATGTTAGAAGCTGACGGGAACTCTTCCAGGCCTTCTGGCTGAGGATTCAGTCTTGGTTTGCCAAGAACATCACGAACCATCAGTCCTGCACCTTCCTGACGGTTTGGTGTAGAACCGGTTTCCGGGCCAAATTGCTCCAGAACGACAGTTGCAGATAAAGTGAAATTCAGATCTGTGGGTAATTTGGTATAGTAAAAAGTGACGCCTTCGTGAGAGTTCGCGATTTTCCCGCCACGACTTTCAATTGTAAACTGTTTGGCTAACGGACCTGCTTTGACAGGTTGTCCGTTTATTGTCACTTCATTCGTTCCGACTTTTTCAGGTCGAATTGTTGACCCAAAATTCAAATCTGTCGATTGACCAAATGTAATTGCCTGCCAGGTCAGATTATCAGTGTTTTTTATATAGTCCGCTGTCGATTGATGAGTACTACATGCTGCTACAGCAAGAACAGATGTCAGTACCAATGGGACTTGTGCTATTTTCATAATCAGCCACCTTGATGAGAACTGGCTTATCCCGGAAATCCACCGGAATAAGCCATAAAGAGATGAGAAAAAGAAGTATTCTTATTAGAAGCTATATTTCACGCCCACACGGAAACGGGGACGCCATTTGTCGTTTGCAGAAACCATTTCTCCGTTGAACTCATATTTGTCACCTGATTTATATGGTTTGAAACCAACTTCAACAAACGGACGCCAGCCGCTTTCCAAACCTTTATATTCACCGGTGAAGTTCAGCTCAGAGAACCAGGATTTTTTATCTTCCCAACGAGGACCAGATGCATCTTCGTTGAATGTGTAATCAAGAGATGCGCCAAATTTCCAGTCTTCTACGCCTTTGTAACCGGCACCGAATGTCCAGCGGTTATAGTGACCATTTTGGGAGTCAACTTTGTTTTCATAGTGATAACGATGACGGAACGATACTGACCAGTCACTGTTCACTTTGTACCCTAAAGTCAGGTTAAACTGGTGACCGACACGATCAGATTTAGATTCCCATTTGTACTGGGGTTTCAATGACCACTTATCATTGATTTTATAAACATAACTGATATTGGCCTGGTTGCCGTTACCTTTTTGCTCCCCGAAAGCATCTTCGTTATCACTTTTCCATTTGGCTTCAATACCAAATCCAATTCCATTTTTGAAACGATGATCAACAGCAACACGATCAGCATGTGAAGCTTTTTGACCATCATATCTTGGAACAATTTCGTGACGAATATTTAATGTTGCGGCCTGTGCTGCTGCACTGGTCAAACCGATTAAAACTGCAGAGACTAAGATTTTCTTATTCATAATGAAACACCATTTCACTTTATCGGATTCGAGATTTCAATTTAATTAAATTCTTAAAAATTCAAACACCGTGAGACCAAATATGTGATCCATGGTTCATTGTTATAATTAAAAAAAAGTCGAATTGTGATCAACCTTAAATACCACAGGATACACTACTAAACAAATAGCATATAATTATATGTTGTCTATATTAATATTGATAAGTTCATATTTAGTAATAACGAAAGAAATAAAATTACAAAAATCAAGAAAACCGTGAGTTCACACAGAGGTATAAATCACATAAATAATAATTTTATCAACAAAAACAGTAGATTAAATACAATAAAACGCAATAGAGAAAAACCCTGAATTGTTGTTCTTTTACAACATTTTGTAAGGCTAATAATAATTTTATTATTTTACAAATAATAAAATAAATTGATTTCAATCAAGTTATTTATATTTTTGACACCTATGGAAATATAAAAAATCCACAAGATTTTTTTAGGGAAAACATCAATATGCAACCACACGCAAATTAATAAATTGACCTATATCACTATCGTTTTTCATTTTTATATGAACCCGATATAAAAAGATAAAACCGCGTTTCATTATTTTTATTGATAATTTAAAAAAAATATAATTATCGATCACAATTATTACATGAATCAGTGGAAGTTAATATTTCATCCTAGTTTAATGAAGATAGAAACTGAAATGTGACCCGGTATTTGTTTCCTACTTTTCAGTAATTAATCTTTAATTAATCGAGGATAAGAAAATGTATGAAAGTCGCAAGCTGGGATTGGCATACTTATCACCCTTCATAATAGGGTTGGTATTGTTTACTGCCTTTCCATTTGTGTCATCGTTTTTGATGAGTTTTACCAATTACGATCTGATGACAACCCCGGATTTTATTGGTCTTGAAAACTACCACTATATGCTTTTTGAAGATGATGTGTTCTGGAAATCAATGAGTGTGACGTTCATGTACGTTTTCTTAACGATTCCAGTGAAGCTCGCATTTGCTCTGTTTATTGCGTTTCTTCTGAACTTCAATCTGAAAGGTATTGGCTTTTTCCGGACCGCGTATTACATCCCGTCAATTCTGGGAAGTAGTATCGCAATCGCCGTTTTATGGCGGGCACTATTTGCAATTGACGGCGTGCTCAACCAGTTCCTTGGGTTCTTTAGTATTGACCCGATAAGCTGGTTAGGTGAACCCTCTTTTGCTCTGTTTACCATTACATTACTACGTGCATGGCAATTTGGTTCTGCCATGGTGATTTTCCTGGCAGCATTACAAAATGTTCCAAAATCACAATATGAAGCAGCCATGATTGATGGGGCCAGTAAATGGCAAATGTTCATGAAAGTGACAGTACCGCTGATCACACCAGTTATCTTCTTTAACTTTATCATGCAAACAACTCAGGCCTTCCAGGAGTTCACAGCACCATACGTTGTGACTGGTGGCGGTCCAATGAAATCAACCTATCTGATTTCACTCTATATTTATGAAACTGCCTTCAAGTTCTTTGATATGGGCTACGGTAGTGCACTTGCATGGTCGCTGTTTGTTGTCGTGGCAATATTTACTGCCATTACATTCCGGTCATCCAAATATTGGGTGTTCTACTCTGGCGACAAAGGAGGTAAATAATCATGACTTCAACTACAGTTTCTTCAACTCAGGCTGCCAAAGAGCGCAACCTGGAAAATGAACGGACAATACGCCGCGAGAAAATTAATGCATTTGTCCGTTATACCGTACTTCTGATTGTTGGCCTTCTGATGTTGTATCCGCTTTTATGGATGTTCTCAGCATCAATGAAACCGAATCATGAAATATTTTCGTCCATGAGTTTAATTCCGGAGCATTTTAGCTGGGAAGGTTTTGTAAACGGTTGGAAAACCGGAACGGAATTTACTTTCGGACACTACATAATTAACACATTTGCATATGTAATCCCTAAAGTAATATTGACGGTAATTTCTTCGACGATTGTCGGCTACGCTTTTGCACGGTTTGAGATTCCATGGAAAGGATTCTGGTTTGCAACACTGGTTGCCACCATTCTTCTTCCACAGTCAGTATTATTGATTCCTCAATATCTGATGTTCCGTGAAATGGGTCTGTTAGATAGTTATCTGCCACTTTATTTGCCAATGGCATTTGCAACACAAGGCTTCTTTGTCTTCATGTTAGTTCAGTTCCTTCGGGGCGTACCAACGGATATGGAAGAAGCTGCGATGATCGATGGATGTAATTCATTCCAGGTACTTTGGTACGTTATTGTTCCTGTGATTCGTCCGGCAATCATTTCAGTTGCACTGTTCCAGTTCATGTGGTCAGTCAATGACTTCCTCGGTCCGTTGATTTACGTCTCCAGTGTAGAGAAATATCCAATTGCTCTTGCACTGAAAATGTCTATCGACGTAACAGAGGGCGCGAAATGGAACGAGATTCTGGCAATGGCCTCTATAGCAATTATTCCTTCAATCATGGTGTTCTTCATGTCACAGAAATATTTTGTTGAAGGTGTCACTAGCAGCGGTATTAAAGGTTAATTTTGGGGAGATAACACAATGGCTGAAGTAAAATTTAACAAACTAGAGAAAACATATTCAAACGGATTCAAAGCAGTTCACGGTATTGACTTAACTATCAATGACGGAGAGTTTCTGGTCATCGTCGGTCCATCAGGCTGTGCGAAATCAACCACATTACGGATGCTGGCAGGACTGGAAAATATCACCGGTGGTGAAATCTTAATCGGTGGACGCGTTGTGAATAACTTACCACCGAAAGATCGTGGTATCGCGATGGTATTCCAGAACTACGCACTTTATCCACACATGACAGTTCGTCAAAACCTTGGATTTGGTCTGAAGTTACAAAAGCTACCGAAAGACGAAATTAATCAGCGTGTTAATGATGCTGCAAAAATTCTGGAAATTGAGGAACTCCTGGATCGTCTGCCAAGACAGCTTTCCGGTGGTCAGGCACAACGGGTTGCTGTAGGCCGGGCGATCGTGAAAAAACCAGAAGTATTCCTGTTTGATGAGCCACTATCAAACCTGGATGCCAAGCTTCGTGCTTCAATGCGGATCCGGATTTCAGATCTTCACAAGCACCTGAAAGCAGAAAAACGTCCTGCGACTGCCGTTTATGTGACCCATGACCAGACAGAAGCAATGACAATGGGCGATCGTATCTGCGTTATGAAACTTGGCGAAATCATGCAGGTTGATACCCCGGAAGAGCTTTACAATAATCCGGTCAACATGTTTGTTGCAGGATTCATCGGTGCTCCGGAAATGAACATGTGTGATGTTAATCTGATTGAGGATGATGGCAATTTAACCGTTGATATCGCCGGGCAGAAGCTACAATTACCAGCAGAAAAAGTGCAGAGCATCCGCAATAATGGATTTAGCAAAACAGTATTAGGCATCCGCCCTGACAACATTACATTGTCATTAGCCGATGCAGCTCATCATGAGTCAGTGCAAACCATTCAGGGTGATGTTATCCGGATGGAAAACATGGGACATGAAGTCTTTGTTTACTTTGGTGTAGGACAGAATGAATTCACGGCCCGTGTACCAATTGACGATGTGAGAGAAAAATTGAACATGGAGTTACGCAAAAATGTAACCTTCATGATCGATATGAACAAAGCGCATATTTTTGACAAAGAAACAGAAGTGAACATCTCTCTACCTATTCAAAAATAATTAAATAGCTTGGAGGCTATCTCATGATTAAGAAAAGACTATTGACAACACTCACCATGGTTGCACTCGGTACAATGACAGCTACGGCTGCCACTGCACAAACTGAGCTGCGTATGTCTTGGTGGGGGGGAAGCTCTCGACACCAGGCAACATTAAAAGCACTTGAAAAATTCCATGAGAAGTATCCTGATATCGTGGTAAAGGGTGAATATACTGGTTGGAATGGTCACCTGTCCCGTCTGACAACTCAGGTTGCAGGTAATACAGAACCGGATGTCATGCAGACAAACTGGAACTGGCTGCCTATTTTCTCCCGGGATGGCAAGGGATTCTTCGATATGAGCCAGAAAGCAGATGCGCTGCATATCGGTAATTTCCCTAAACAAGCGATCAACATGACCACGGTGAAAGGTAAGATCAATGGTTTACCGGTCAGTATCACTTCCCGCGTGTTCTATTACAACAAGGACAGCTGGGCAAAAGCTGGCGTGAAATATCCAACGACCTGGGAAGATTTCAAAAAAGCAGGTCAGGCGTTTAAAGCCAAGCTGGGAGATGGTTACTATCCACTGGTTGTTGAAGCACGGGATGTCTTTGCGATTAACCGTTCTATCTTCATCCAGAAATACGGTAAAGATGTTATCAACCATAAAACAAACATGTTGAACCTGACACCAAAAGAAATGACAGAGTTCTTCCAGATTTATGTTGATATGGTCAAAAATCATGTGTTCCCTTCAACCAAAGAGTTCGCTTCTTACGGTAAAGGCAACATGAACGAAATGCGCCCATGGATCGATGGTCACTTCGGCGGTTTGTATATGTGGAATACTTCCATCAAGAAATATGCAGACAACCTGGAACCACCTCAGTCTATGGAGTTAGGTCCATACCCAATGGCACCTGGTGCAACGGATTCAGGTCTGTTAGCCCGTCCTTCAATGATGTTCTCTATTGGTCGTAATACCAAACATCCTGAAGCAGCAGCAAAACTGGTTAACTTCCTGCTGAACGATCCTGCTGGTGTGAAAGCTATGGGGCTGGCTCGTGGTGTTCCATTGAGCAGCAGTGGTCTGGATGCACTAAAAGCAGCCGGCGAACTGGATGAGACAAGCTTGCCATTCCAGGGTTATAAAATGGCACAGACTCTTCCTCAGGTTATTCTTCCAACTGCCTACACAGATAATGCGCAGTTAATGGAACTGTTTGAAGAAGAAATGCAGCATCTGGATTACGGTCAGTCTAATGCGGAAAAATCTGCGAAAAACTTCATTCGCCGTGGTAACCGTGTACTACGCCGCATCGCAAAATAATCGACGATGTGACAACCAACAGCACCCTGACTGCCGGGGTGCTGTTTTTCATATAAAACAGTCTCAAGCGAAAGAACACAAACAATAAAAATCGCATAGTATATGCCTCAATCAGTCATAGCCGGTATGATGATTTCAGGCAAAAAATCAACACAAATTGACCACCTGTAACATCCTGTTCCCTGCTCTATGCATACTTTACGCTGAACGATCCGGAGAGAATCATGAACACACAAGCGTCTTTTCTGCCATTACTCACAGAATACTATCAACGAATTTATGCCCAGGCACAGGCTGCATCATCCCCTTTACTTGCTGATGGGATCGATACTTTGTCCGGCACACCTGTCAACTGGACTTACCCCGATGGCAATCAGGTCCCGATGAGTAATTTTGCCAGCCAGCAGAACTTCATGCGCGGCTTATCTGCCATGACGCTGATTACCGGGGAAAAACATTATCAGGAACAGGCAAACCTGATTACTGAATACTTTCTCAATCACTATACAGATAAAGAAAGCGGATTATTCCACTGGGGCGGACATCGCTTTATCCATCGTGACACAGGACATATCGAAGGCCCGGCCAGTAAAGAGTGTGTCCACGAGCTGAAGCATCATTTTCCATTTTATGAACTTTTACATCAGGTTGCCCCGGAAACAACAAAGAAATATCTTCAGGGATTCTGGGCCGCCCACGTCATCGACTGGAATAAACTGGATCTCAGCCGTCATGGAGAATATGGAAAAACGCTGCCAGAGAATATATTCGGCCGGACAGAACCTCAGCCAGTAGTTGATCCGGACAAATGGCCAGAGTTACCGGAAACGATCGGATTAACATTCGTCAATGCTTCAACTGACCTGATTTATGCAGCCTGCCACTACTACAAATACAGTGGTGACAAGAATGCAATTAAGTGGGCGAAACACTTATATCATCAGTTTGTTCTGGCTCGCCATCCAGAAACCCGGATGCCGGTCTATCAATTTTCATCACCACTTCAACGCGAACCAATACCCGATGATGACCGCATCACATTCTCCTGGTTTGGTGATCGGGCGAAACGTCAGTTCGGGCCGGAATTTGGTGATATCGCCCGTGAAGCAAATGTACTTTTCCGCGACAGCTGGCCGGTTGTGGTTGATAACCCGCTCGCGATTCTGGAATGTGCCCGTTTTCTCGAAGACAGTGAACTGACCGAATGGGCAATTGAAGGCATTAACGCCTACTTCCGTTTCGCCTGGGATGAACCAACCAATGAAATCATCCCGATGTGGAATAGTGGCCAGGATATGACCGGCTATACATTCCCCAGAGATGGCTACTATGGTGATAAAGGCACTGTACTAAAGCGCCAGCCAACAGACCCGGCTTATCTGCTGACGCTCGTCAGAGCCAGTGCTTTAAGTCAGAATGCCGATCTACGTACACTGACTGCAAAAATGTTTTCCCGCTTTAAACTGGGAAAACTGGATTTGCAAACCCTTGAGCCAGTCGAATTGACATCCAAAACAGAGTTATGCTCATCCTATCTGGTGTTCGCTTTACTTGAACTTGAACGGCTGACCGGCCATCAGGAATTGAGAACACTGGCCGGGCAGGTCGGGCACAATCTGGTGAAAAAGCATTATCACCGCGGCTACTTCCTGCCTGACGAGTATCATCGCTATACCCGCCTGGATGATCCAACGCCATATGCATTAATCGCTCTGGAAGCTGCCCGTCTGGGTATTTATCACAAAATTCCTGTCGCAATCTCAAAAGGCGGGTATTTACATGGCGATCAAAGCATCAACGGAGAAATTAAAGTTGTTTATGATCTTGACGTTATTTATAAACAGACCGTAAGTGATCAAGAGATTCAAGCTGTAACAGAAAGGAAATAGTGTGCCAGAAGACCCCCATGAATCAAAAAATACGCCTCATCCCGAAAATCAACCTCAAATGGAGCCGGATAATCCCCGGTCTCCTTCCCCCCGCCTCCGTCACCGACATAAAGTTCTGCTAAAACGCGATATCGCACCATTTGCATGGCCAATCACCATCGAACTGACCTGCGTGGTTTTAATGGGAATGGTCAGTACAATACTGGTCAGCCGGATAGGAAAAGCAGATACTGCAGCTGTTGGTGTCAGTGATAGTATTACATTTATTGTGATATCTTTGCTTAGCGCGACAGCGCTCGGTGGTTCCGTGTTCATTGCCCAGAGCTTTGCCAAACATAACCGGCAACAATCCGTATTGGGAGCCGTGCATGCAATCAACCTGAACATCGTTTTCAGCCTGTTCGCCTGGTTATTGATTCACCTATTTGCCGGCCCGATTCTTTCAATTGTTGCGTATGGCGCAGAACATGAAGTCGTCCGTCTGACTGAAATGTATTTAAAAACCATTGCATTCAGTTATCCGGCACTTGCCATTCTGTTTGCCGGCAGCGGCGTATTAAGAGCCGTCGGTAACTCTCGTTTACCTGCCATCAGTAATATTCTGATGAATGTGTTCAATATTCTTATCAGTTACCCACTAATTTATGGATTAAGTGAGTGGGGAATCGGCAGCTGGCAGGGAATGGGCCTTCAGGGTGCCGGCATTGGTATCACACTGGCCCGATGGATTGGTGCGATGATGATCCTGACGTCCCTGGCACGTAACCATACTTTAAATGTGACCTTCAAAGCTTACCTGCAGCCATTTCAGCGTAATATTCTGAAAGAGATTTTAAGCATCGGCATACCGGCCAGTATTGAATCGATTATGTTTAATTTCGGAAAGCTGCTGACACAGATGATGGTCGCCGGTATGGGAACTGTTGCCATGGCCGGGAATTTTATTACCTTTTCAATCACATTACTGCTGAACATTCCCGGCAACACGCTCTCTATGACTTCAACCGTTCTGGTTGGTAAACGTTTAGGGCAGGAACGTCCTCAAATGGCCACTCAGGAAATGCGGCTGATTTTTTGGGTAGCCACAGGATTACTGACAATCATCGGAGCAATCTGCATTCCTCTTGCAGAGTGGATTGCCCGTTGCTACACCAGCGATCCGGAAGTTATCGATGTCGTAGTTAAATTGTTATACATGAATGCCGTGATGCTCCCGGTCTGGGCGGCTTCCTTTGTATTACCTTCGGCCTTTAAAGGTGCAAAAGATGTGAAATACAGCATGTATGTGGCAATTGCCAGTATGTGGGGATGCCGGGTTGTGATCGGATATTTACTTGGAATTGTCTTTGAACTGGGCGTTTATGGTGTCTGGCTTGGCATGTTTGCTGACTGGTGGATTCGGGGCGGCCTTTATTTTTGTCGTATGCTGAATAAACGATGGCTGAATAATTACCGTAAACAAAAAGATAAAGCAACCGTTTTAAGTACGCCGAAATAAAAATCTTTAGTGAATAATTCATCTGATGAGTCAAATAAGACCATCAGATGAATTTCATATTCCGCGTCTGGTCAAAAAAGCCAGAAAATATCACATAAGCATCATGAAATAACACACCAGTTCAGAACCAAATAAAATATCCCCAAACAAAACATACGCAATAATAAAAAACAGAATAAGCTGCCATTCATCAATTTAAGTCATTCAATAAACTATCACCCCCGAATAAAAACACACATCACGCTTCGCTGCCCCGCAAGCCCCGGTATACCGGGAGAACTCATCGTCAGATAACGGCTGTGAAATCATGTTCGAGCCAGACCAGCCTGCCTCCTGATTAAATTTAGAAATAATAAAATGAAACCATATAAAATACATCAATCATTCTGACTGAGATATTCATGTTATTCGTTCAAGTCGGACATTTAATTCAAACCACCATTAACTTTCATACAAATTTTGCGACAAACGATAATAAAAAATTTGAAATTTACTGACAAATGTATATATAGAAAAAGTTCACCAGCATGAAGACAATATAAACTCCAATCTCATTCCATTGCTCTCCCTTATATTTTCATATATTTTCCCTGAGCAGTCTCAGATAAAAAATCACAAAGAAAATTGTATTCAGAATAAGAATGAAAAACTGATCCAAGCGACCGGAAGATGCAGGGTTCAGGTTGCTTGGGTATATCCCGGATTAAATTTTATTAACAACGTCATAGAAGGATAATTGAGATGAGTAAAAATAAGCAGGATTTCCAGCTAAGCAGACGAAGCTTTCTGGCATCATCAATTGGAGCGTCAGTTGCTTTAAGCACCAGTAAAGTTTTTGGTTACAATAAATATTTATCAGCTAAAAGTTCAGAGCAGGAAACCAGAACACTGGACGAAATCTATCAGGCTGCACTGGCAGAAGGAGGAAATTTAACCATTTATGCCGGCGGTGACTACGATGGGCAACAAGACTTCGTCCGCTCTGCGTTTAAAAAACGCTTTCCGGATATTAATCTGAAAATTGTGGTTGATTACAGCAAATATCATAATGTCAGATTTGATAATCAGTACGCGACAGATGAAGTCATTCCCGATGTTCTTCAGCTTCAGTTATTAGAGGAATTCGAACGCTGGAAATATCTTGATCGCTTACATTGCTATAAACCTGTCGGTTTCGACAAAGTCTATCCGACGTTAAAAGACTGTGATGGCGCCTGGACTGCCGCCATGATCATCGCCTTCAGTTTTGTTGTCGATCAGGATGCTCTTGGTTCAAGTGCACCGACAACACCGGAAGCGCTGGCAAGTGGTGCCTGGGCTGGCAACATTGCATCATCTTATCCAAATGATGATGATGCTGTGACCTATTTATATAAGTGTTACACGGAAGCCTACGGCAGAGAATGGCTTGCTGCAATGGCAGAACAAAATATCTCATTTAAACGTGGTTCACATACACCCGGTGTTGCCATCCGTGAAAAAGAAAAACTCATTGGCATTGGTACTTCAGGTTCTCCGGTAACCAGCTCAGGCAGCAACTTAAAATGGGTCTTACCCGAGAGTGCACCGTTTATGGCCTGGGGACAAAGGGCAGCAATTGTCAAAAATGCGAAGAATATGGAAGCAGCCAAACTGTATCTCAACTGGTTAATATCTGAAGAGTTCCAGAGTGAAAGAACATGGTCCGTTCGTACCGATATTCAGCCTGCGAATGGTCTGGCCCCCATATGGGATTATCCGAACGCAAATTTCGAGGGTTTTCCGGCATTTATGCGTGACAGAGAAGAAGTCGAACTTTGGCGTCAAACCTTTTCGCTTTACTTTGGTGAAGTCAAAGGTGATCCGACACCAGGCTGGCTTGGCCTGTATCCGGGAGCCTGAAGCAGTACAATGACATAAAGGTATGCATTCATCTCCGTAACAGGTACAGTACGCTTTCTTTTACTGATATTTTCCGGAGATGATGTGAAAACCATTCACTGTAAGGGGTGTCTGTTTGATCTCGACGGCACCCTGATTGATTCAATGGCAGCAGTTAACCGAAGCTGGTCAGCCTTAGCGATCAGACATAATCTGAACCCTGATGAAGTATTAAGCGTCATTCATGGCCGCCCGGCCAGTGAGTCTGTCGCAGAATTACTGGCTGATAAACCGAATATTATCCAGCATGAGGTTGAATGGCTGAAAAAACAGGAAACAGAAGATACACGGGGAATTACACCACTCCCCGGAGCGATTTCACTGCTGAACAATCTCAATGACAAACAGATCCCGTGGGCAATCGTTACATCCGGCAGTGATCCGGTTGCTCAGGCCAGAATCGCCGCAGCAGGCATCCCTCAACCACAGGTATTAATCACAGCAGATCAAATTACTCAGGGAAAGCCAGATCCCGAACCTTATCTGCTGGGAGCTTCCCGCCTGGGTTTGCAACCAGCCGAATGCCTTGTGTTTGAAGATGCCATTGCCGGTGTAAAATCCGGGCTGGCTGCACAAAGCAAGGTGATAGGCCTGCTTACCCACGCAACCAAAGCGATGTTGATGAATGTTGAGTGTATTGAAGATTATCGGTACGTCACAGCTGAGAAGACCATACGTGGTGCAGAGATTATCATTGCGTAAATAAAGCAAGCGAATATGAATCAGTGGCTGTGCTTTGTGACGAAGTGCTGCCACTGCTATACCCAGATGACATCACAGACCACAACTGAATCAATCCAGAGATTTCTTAAACCGGGCCGAAGCCACTAATAACCCAATAATTGTAAAACAAGCCATCCATACCGCGTCTTGCCATAAATCAGCCAGAGAAGCACCGCGCAGAACAATACCGCGGATCATTCTCATAAAATGAGTTGCCGGTAATACTTCCGCAATCCATTGTGCTTCTGTCGGCATCCCTTCATAAGGAAACATAAAACCGGATAATAAAATCGAGGGCAACAGAATGAAAACTGTCATCTGCATCGCCTGCAATTGCGTATTAGCCAGAGTTGAAATCACTAATCCCAGCGTCAGACTGGCAGAAATAAATAGCAGCGTTCCCCATAAAATCTGGCTCAAAGCCCCATTCACCGGCACATCAAAGATCAGATATCCCAGCCCAAGAATAATCACGACCTGAATCAGACCAATAAAAATATAAGGGATAATTTTTGCGATCATCAATTCAATCGAATGAACCGGCGTCGTGATTAACAACTCCAGGTTGCCCCGTTCCCGTTCCCGGACAATGGCAGCACTGGTAAACAGAATCATGGTCATGGTCAGAATGACACCTAAAAGCCCCGGAACAATATTCACTGCTGAACGGCGGCTGGGATTATAATAAAGTGCCACATCGAATGTCTTCTGCTGGCCGGTATTCATCGCAATTCCCTCTTGTGTGAAGGGCATTCTCTGTAACCTCATAATTGCTGAGCTAATCATGGTATCAGAGCCATCAACAATCCATTGCCCCAAAGTCCGGTGTTGCTCCATTCTCTGTGGCAGATCTTCCGGCAGGATCAACGCAGCCCGGACAACGCCCTGATGAATCGCAAGTTCAGCCTCTTTTGCTGTTGCATAATTCATCTTAAAATCAACGACCTGTGTGACACCAATGGTCTGGGTAATCAAGCGTCCGATTTGACTCTCACTTTGATCCACAATGGCTACCGGAACATGGCGCACATTGGTATTGATCGCAAAACCGAACAGCAACAACTGAATCAAAGGGATCATGACAACCATGCCGAAAGTAATCCGGTCACGCGATAACTGACGAAACTCTTTGATCATGATGGCTTTCATCCGCAGCAATTGTTTCACTGCCGTCCCTCCCCTGTTACGGTGACAAAAACATCTTCAAGGCTGGGTCTGACCTCCGTGATCTCTGCATGAAACAACTCCGGACAGGATTTCCTGAGCCAGTGTACCGGCTCAGAGACATCCTGATATACCAGAACCCGCAGACGCACTCCCAGCTGAGCGGCTGAACGAATCTGCGGAAAAGAAAGCAACTTTTCTTTCAGACGACGAAGTTCAGGGGCCTGAACTTCCACAACATTCACTCCCATATCAGCCATCAGCCCTTCCGGTTCCCCATCCGCCCGGATAAATCCTGAGTCCATGATGGCAAGCCTGTGGCATCGTTCTGCCTCATCCATATAATGCGTCGTCACCAGAATGGTTGTCCCCACAGCCGATAAATCGAATAACTGTTCCCAGAATTCCCGGCGGTTTTCTGGATCAACAGCAGATGTCGGCTCATCCAGAAATAATAATTCCGGACGGTGCATGGTCGCGGCTGCAAGTGACAGCCTCTGTTTCTGCCCGCCACTCATTCCGGATACCCTTTGTTTGATACGCTGATCAAGTCCATAAGTATGTAACTGTTCACTCACTCGTTGATCTAACTCTTTTCTCCGCATACCAAAGATCTGGCCAATAAACTGCAAATTCTCTTCAACCGTTAAATCATCATATAAAGAAAATTTTTGCGTCATATAGCCAATCTTCAGCCTGAGCTGTTCAGCCTGAGCTGGTATATCCAGACCAAGTACATTCACATGCCCGGAAGTTGGATGCAGTAATCCGGTCAGTACTCTGATCGTGGTTGATTTACCACATCCATTTGGCCCGAGGAAGCCATAAATACAACCTTTAGGTACAGACAGATTGATGTTATCAATCGCAGTAAAGCGGCCAAATCTTTTCACCACATTTTCAGCCTGAATTGCAGGTAGTTCCATAAATTACTCTCCGGTCAATTCAACCTGAACAGGAATCCCGGTGGGCAGATCTGCCGCTGACTCATCTAAATCGATTTTGGCCAGATACATCAGCCGGGTTCTCTCATCTTCAGTCAATGCAAAATAGGGGGTAAAAGAAGCTTCATGGGAAACCCAGCGAACCGTTCCCTGATACAATGTCTGACTACCGTCAACATGGACATGAACCTGCTTACCGGGTACAAACCGAATCCGGTAGCTGGCCGGAACATAGACGCGGGCATGAGGAATACGATCAGCCTGAATCACCGCCAGTGTACTGTTTAAGGTGACCCGCTCTCCCAGATAATGCGGCAGAGAGTCAATAATGCCATTCCGGGTCGCCACAATCGTAAGCTCCTGCAACTTCTGAGTCTGAAGAGTCACCTCTGCTTTAGTCGCTGCCAGTGCAGCCCTTGCCTGCGCAATATCTTCAATCCGGGCACCTGCGGTGAGTTTTGTAAATGACTCTCTGGCTGAGCGGAGAGAAGCCTGAGCAGAATCCTTAGAGGCCTGTGCGGCATCCTTTTCAGACTGACTGATGAGTTTTTTTCTGATCAGTTCCTGTTTGCGCTGATCATTTCTTTCAGCTTCCAGGTAAATCGCTTCAGCCTGAAAAACTTTCGCTTGTGCTGCTGCAATATCTTCAGCCCGTTCACCATTAGTCAGTTTTTGTAAATAAGCATCCGCCTTCGCCTGTTCAGCCCTGGCGCGGTTCAAAATAGCCTCCTGGTTTTTTGTATCCAGACGGACCAGTACCTGACCTTTTTCTACACTTTGCCCTTCTTTTACAGGTAAACCTCTGATAATTTCAGCAGCAGTGGCTTTAAGGGATATCCGATCACGCTCCAGCGTTCCCAGAGCCAGATGTCCCGGCTCTGACCGGCACCCGGTCAGCAATACAATAAATAACAGAGAACATAAGACATAACGGCTCATACAAAGCTCCCGGTATTGGTAATATGATGTATAACTATTCATAAAAATTATATGCCTGAACTGAAATACAAAAAAAGATGAATAATCAACCAGTATTAATCAAATGATTAATAACAGATAAATATATACCTGATTTACAAGCTTCCAGCCTGTTGGATTCAAATAAAATATCACCGGCAAAGCATTGAATATAAATGCAAAAAACATGAATTAAAATTTACTTAACTACTTGAAAATACTCAAAATTTCATTTTTATCTTTATAATAATCTTCCAGTGCAATCCTTTTCATCTGAGCAATTCAACTAACTTACCAAGTAAATACAGATACATAATCCAAATTAAACAATAAAAATAGAGAGTAAGACCAATCAGCCCATGAAAAATAGTAAATTGGCCTGATAATTGTTAGTATATCGTGATCTTTTATCCGTGATTTAATACGATTACAGTGGAATATCCGCTATGTTTTATATTAGTTTAATCCGGATAATGAACACAGGGATACAACAAATAAAAATTGGAGTTTTTAAATGCGCAAAAACAACATTTCCCGGGGGCTACTTTTAAGCACCTGCATCGCGACAGCTATCGCATCTCTTTCTGCACAGGCAGCCCATGTTCCAGCCGGAACAAAACTGGCCCCGGTTCAGGAAATTTCCCGGGGCAACGGTTCCGAAGTTGCTTCAATTGATCCACATAAAGTTGAAGGTGTCCCGGCATCAAATGTCATCAGGGATTTACTGGAAGGCCTGGTGAACCAAGATGGAGAAGGTAATATCGTACCTGGAGTGGCAAAAAGCTGGGAGACGAAAGATAACAAAACCTTTATCTTTCATTTACGCAAAGACGCTAAGTGGTCAAATGGAGATCCGGTAACCGCTGACGATTTTGTTTACAGTTTTGAGCGTGCTGTTGATCCAAATACTGCCTCACCTTATGCGTGGTATCTGGAAATCTCAAATATTATTAATGCCGCCGATATCATCGCCGGTAAAAAAGACAAATCCACACTGGGTGTGAAAGCAATTGACGCGCACACTTTCCAGGTAAAACTGGACAAACCAACATCTTATTTCGTCAAGATGATGGCTCACACCACTGTGAAGCCGGTTCATAAAGCGACCGTTGAAAAATGGGGTAATAAGTGGACCCGCCCAGAGCACTTTGTTGGTAACGGTGCCTATGTACCTGAGACTTGGGTCGTTAACGAGCGTTTAGTACTAAAACGTAATCCAAAGTACTGGGATGATGCACATACTGTCATTAATAAAGTGACCTATCTGCCAATTGAAAGCCAGGTTTCAGAAATGAACCGCTTCCTTGCCGGCGAAATGGATTTTACCTACGAACTGCCGGTTGAGCACTTCAAACGCCTGAAAAAAGAACATCCTGAATCCGTTTCTGTGACGGGTTATCTGTGTAACTACTACTACGATTTCAATAATAAACAAAAACCATTTGATGATGTCCGTGTCCGTAAAGCCCTGTCTTATGCGATTGACAGAGACATCATCGCCAAAGCGATTATGGGTCAGGGTGAAAAACCTGCTTACTTCTTTACACCGGAAATCACGGCTGGGTTTAACCCAACCATGCCAGCATACGGTAAGATGACGCAAAAAGAGCGCAACAAAAAAGCAAAAGAATTGTTAGCAGAAGCAGGATTCTCCAAACAAAATCCGCTGTCTTTCTCAGTTATCTACAATACTTCAGACAACCACAAAAAAGTGGCAACCGCAATTCAGTCCATGTGGAAACGGACACTGGGCGTTAACGTTCAGCTGGAAAACCAGGAATGGAAAACCTTCATCACCAAACGTCGTGAAGGTGATTATCAGGTTGCCCGTGATGCATGGTGTGGTGACTATAACGAAGCCTCAACCTTCCTGTCTCTGCTGCAGTCAAACAACACGGCGAACAACGCGAAGTACAATAGCAAAGAGTATGATGACACCATGCTGCATGCGATGCTGAGTACCTCAGAAAGCGAAAGAACCAAACTTTATGATGACGCAGAGAAGCTTCTGGCCCGTGATATGCCGGTTGCTCCGATTTATCAGTATGTGAAATCCCGTCTGGTTTCTCCTCAGGTCGGTGGTTATCCGGCACACAATGCTGAAGATAAAATCTATACTAAAGATCTATATATCAAAGCAAAATAATCATCCGTTTTAAATGATAAATAATCAGGCGTACATGTGGTTCACACATGTACGGCCTTTTTATTGTTACTACTTAGAAAAAGAAGAGTGAGTTTATGTTTAAATTCATCGCCAAAAGGATTTTGGAAGCTATCCCGACTTTATTGGTTTTAGTAACCGTTTCCTTTTTTTTAATGCGTTTTGCACCCGGAAGCCCTTTTTCCAGTGAGCGCGGACTTCCGCCACAGGTCATGGCAAACATCAATGCCGAATATGGTCTGGATAAACCCGTCAGCAGTCAGTATTTCACTTACCTGACGAATATTCTTCAGGGTAATTTTGGCCCATCATTTAAGTATAAAGATTATACGGTCAATGAGCTGATTGCCGGAGCTCTGCCGGTATCGGCAAAAATAGGAACCGTCGCATTTATATTTACTGTGATTTTTGGTGTTGCGATCGGGACTATCTCCGCACTGAAACAAAACACCTGGGTGGATTACACCGTGATGGCAACGACGATGTTAGGGATTGTCATTCCTTCATTTGTATTTGCCCCGGTTCTGATTTATGTCTTCGCCATCAATCTGGAATGGTTTCCTGCCGGCGGCTGGAATGACGGTTCACTCTATTATATGACTTTACCTGTATTGGGGATGTCACTGCTGTATATTGCGACTTTCGCCCGGATTACGCGGGGGTCAATGATTGAAACACTCAACAGTAATTTCATCCGGACAGCCCGGGCGAAAGGGTTAAGCTATCGTTACATCATTATCAAGCATGCCCTTAAACCAGCTTTATTACCTGTGGTGTCCTACATGGGACCCGCTTTTGTCGGGATTATCACCGGGTCTGTTGTCATTGAAACGATTTTTGGTCTGCCCGGTATTGGTAAACTATTCGTCAATGCCGCATTTAACCGGGATTACTCTCTGGTACTGGGAATCACCATATTAATTGGCTTCCTGTTTATTCTGTTCAATATGATTGTCGATATCCTGCTGGCTTATATCGACCCTAAAATCCGCTATTAGGGAGATATGAAGATGATAGCGAAAAAAGATAGTCTGGAAGCAATAGAGAAATTTGCCGATCAGCTCGAAATTGAAGGCCGCAGCCTGTGGCAGGACGCCAGAATCCGGTTTATGAATAATAAAGCGGCGATGGCCAGCCTGGTCATTCTGGTATTGATTACTCTGGCTGTGCTCATTCTTCCTCATTTTGCTCAGTTTGAATTTGATGAAACTGACTGGTATGCGATGAATGCCGCGCCTTCTGCAGAACATGTTTTTGGTACTGATGCACTGGGGCGTGATCTGTATGTAAGAACGCTGACCGGTGGTCAGATTTCCCTTGCCGTGGGTGTGATGGGTGCCTTTGTTGCGGTCATTATCGGCACTTTATATGGTGCAACATCTGGTTTTATTGGTGGCCGGACTGACCGTGTCATGATGCGGATCCTTGAAATTCTTTATGCCATCCCATTTATGTTTTTTGTCATTGTATTAGTGACCTTTTTCGGCCGGAATATCATGCTGATCTTTGTTGCGATCGGCGCAATTTCCTGGCTTGATATGGCACGAATTGTCCGGGGACAAACACTCAGTCTGCGCAGCAAAGAATTTATCGAAGCTGCCCATGTTTGCGGCGTGAGTAACCGATACATTATCACCCGTCACATTGTACCGAATGTCTTGGGGGTCGTTGTGGTTTACGCGACTTTACTCATCCCGAATATGATTTTAATTGAGTCATTTTTATCCTTCCTTGGCTTAGGCGTTCAGGAGCCCAACACCAGTTGGGGAGCACTATTGCAAGAGGGTGCTAATACAATGGATCTGGCGGCATGGCAGCTGGCTTTCCCGGCAGCATTTATGGTTGTCACACTATTCTGTTTCAACTATGTGGGTGACGGATTACGTGACGCACTCGACCCGAAAGACAGATAAGCACAGGAGCAAAGAATGAATCTACTCGAAGTGAAAGATCTGCGCGTTGAGTTCACCACACCAGACGGAATCGTCACCGCAGTCAATGACCTGAATTTTGCACTCAATCAGGGGGAAACGCTGGGTATTGTCGGTGAATCCGGCTCAGGAAAATCCCAGACCGTATTCGCCATGATGGGACTGCTGGCAAAAAACGGAAAGATCAGTGGCAGTGCGCAATTTGAAGGGAAAGAAATTTTAAATTTACCGGAAAAAGAACTGAATAAAATCCGGGCTTCACAGATGTCGATGATTTTCCAGGATCCGATGACATCATTAAATCCTTATATGAAAGTCAGCGATCAGCTGACTGAGGTTTTGATTAAGCATAAAGGCATCAGTAAATCTGAAGCTCTGGAAGAATCCATTCAGATGCTGGAAGCAGTCAAAATTCCGGAAGCCCGGAAACGCATCACAATGTTTCCGCACGAATTCTCAGGCGGCATGCGCCAACGGGTGATGATCGCTATGTCTCTTCTGTGTCGTCCGAAACTGTTAATTGCGGATGAGCCAACCACAGCTCTTGATGTCACCGTTCAGGCCCAGATTATGGATCTGCTCAATGAACTGAAACAAGAATTCAATACAGCCATTATTATGATTACGCATGATCTGGGTGTTGTCGCTGGTTCCTGCGACAAAGTACTTGTCATGTACGCTGGCAGAACCATGGAATACGGCAATGTTGACGATATTTTCTATCAGCCGAGCCATCCTTACACCGAAGGTTTATTGAAAGCCATTCCGCGGCTGGATACTGAAGGGGAAATCCTGCCAACGATTTCCGGCAATCCGCCTAACCTGCTCCACCTTCCACCAGGCTGCCCTTATCAGGAGCGTTGCCACCGGGCAACTGAAGACTGTACCTATAAAGCGCCACGGCTGACGCCATTTGGAGATAATCGTCAGCGGGCTTGTTTTTCTGACTGGGAGGCATGGGAAAAATGAATGATAAGTCTCTGATATTAGATGTTAAGTCACTCAAGGTTCATTTTCAGATATCCTCTGCATCTGCATGGCCATGGGCAAAGCCTTCCGCGCTGAAAGCGGTTGACGGTGTGAATGTTCAGCTCTATGAAGGTGAAACTTTGGGAGTTGTGGGTGAATCAGGCTGTGGTAAATCAACCTTTGCCCGGGCAATTATCGGATTAGTTCAGGCAACTGAAGGGGAAATACTCTGGCTTGGGCAGGATCTCACCCGGATGAAAGACATCCAGCGCCGCAATACCCGTAAAGAAATTCAGATGATTTTTCAGGATCCGCTGGCTTCACTGAATCCACGGATGACCATTGGCGATATTATCGCTGAGCCGCTGAAAACCTTTTATCCGGAATTATCAAAAACTGAAGTGAAAGATCGGGTAAAAGAAATGATGATGCGGGTCGGCCTGCTGCCAAACCTGATTAACCGCTACCCGCATGAGTTCTCTGGTGGTCAGTGTCAGCGGATTGGTATTGCCAGAGCGCTGATACTAAAACCGAAAATGATCATCTGTGACGAACCGGTTTCAGCACTGGATGTTTCCATTCAGGCACAGGTAGTGAACCTGCTAAAAGAATTACAGCAAGAGCTCGGTTTAAGTCTGGTCTTTATCGCCCATGACTTATCTGTTGTGAAGCATATTTCTGATCGGGTGATGGTGATGTATTTAGGGAATGTGGTTGAAGTCGGTGAGACCAAAGCTTTATTTGCGAACCCGAAACACCCTTACACTAAGGCTCTGATGTCTGCAGTGCCCATTCCTGATCCGAAACTTGAGCGCGAGAAACAGATTCAGATGCTGGAAGGCGATTTACCGTCACCGATGAATCCACCTTCAGGCTGTGTGTTCCGTACCCGCTGCCCTGTGGCAACCAGTCAGTGTGCTCAAACAAAGCCCGTTTTAAAAGGTGAAGAAATTCATTCGGCTTCTTGCCTGCTGATTGACTAAACGCTGATTGATAGTGATTCTTTGATTTACAGGCAGATGCTTAATCGCTTCTGCCTGTTTTCTGTTGAGTTTATGAAAAGAATCGGGTTGAATAAGTTAACTGTGCCACTTCAACCAAAAGGAAAGCTCATGGGGCGACCTAAAATACCACGCACTATTTGCGGTAAGCCTGCTGATAGCTGTTTTAAACCCAATGGAATACCAATGACCCAGCTCGCTCAGATATGGCTCGCTCCGGATGAGTTCGAAGCCCTGCGGCTGGTTGATTATGAAAAAATGTTGCAGCAGGAAGCGGCAGCCAAAATGCAGATTTCCCGTCAGACACTGGCAAATCTGGTCAAATCTGCCAGACAAAAAGTCGCAGACTGCCTCATTCACGGCAAAGCACTGATGATGTCTCCTGAAGAGGATTCAGAGCGAACCGAAGAAACCAAATAATACAGGGCATCCGGAAATGGTATGCCCTGATGAATAAAACCAGACTATTTTAACTTATATACAACATCAACCCGATCATTAAAAATGATACTTTTATCATTATATGTTGGAACGGATGGCGCGGCAGTCTTCATCGAGGCTGAAAAAAGCTGATTTTCCATTAATACATTGTCATGATTGACATTTTCTACATAATTTATCGACCATACCCGATCAATTTCTGCCCCAAATTCACTGGCCAGTTCCTGAGCTTTTTGCGCAGCGTCTTCAGCAGCCAGCCTTCGGGCTTCTTCCTGATATTCTTCATGTTTGCTGGAAATCAGACGAATATTACTTAAATCAGTTGCCCCTTCAATCAACATCTGATCAAGATAAGCGCCCAGTTCATCTAATTTCTTAACTGTGACCTCAACATCCCGCTCGGCAGCATATCCTTTAAACGTCGTATTCCCGTTTTTATCCCTCCGGTGAACTGGTCGAAGCCATAGCTGAGCACTTGATACCGCTTTTCTGTCAAGACCAGCCTGCTTCAAACTCGTCAAAATATTTGCTACTTTCTTATCTACATCCTGCTTGCAGTCTATCGCTTTCTCACTTTCAGCTCTGACTTTTACTGAAAACTTCGCCCGATCAGGCGTTGCCACAACTGTTGAATATCCTGACAAAGAAATATAAGGACTCTCAGATAAACGAAAATTACCCTGATCATTTGCTGTTGCAACACCGGAGAGGCCTGCTCCCAATATGAGCAAACAGGCCCCGGACGCAATTTTTGTGCAGATTTTATTCATCAATCATATCCTCTTTAAAAATGCTTATAGCGGCTGTTTCGCCCAGGCAATCTGAAGATGCAGGGCTGTCGAGATACAGAAAAATACCGCCATCATCAAAGATACAGCTTAAGCAACAAAGGGTACATAAAAAAGGCAGATAAAATAAAGCAGCCTCCGGGCGGAGGCTGCTGACAACAAATATGTTAAGATAGATTATTGGCATTGTGCGTCTGATGTGACATTAACCACTTCAGAAATATGAGAAAGATAATTGTCCTGAACTGCCTGAGTCCCTGATTCACCGGCATGATCACCGATAATATAAGTCTCTGCCTTTGGAATACCGGCCAGCTCATATGCTTCAATATCTGTTGTTGCATTCCCGTAAACACGAACAATCTTCACGCCCTTACTAAGCAACTGTTTAATATATCCGGCTTTATAACTTGCTTTCCCGGTCGGATCCAATAATTCACCATTAGAGTCCAGATGAAGGTGAAATGCCGGGATACCCTGTGCACCTAACCAGCTACGTGAGTCTTTTGCCAGCCAGTAAGGGCGAGCCGATAAATAAATAATCCGGTAATGTTTCGACTGATAAGCTTTGACCATATCAGCAGCTCCGGCATAAGCGTCAGCTTCTGACATCCCCAGATAAGCAGCAACGGCCTCAGAATCACTTTTTGTCAATGTGCCATCAATATCGAACAGAACGGCCTCTGTATTTTTCTGAACAACACTCAGATAACCGGTTGTTGTTGATAAGTCGCCAGCTACGACCATATACACCCGGTAATCTCCCGCAGAACGACGGCCAAGGTTAATATAAACTTTACCATCGGAATCTGTTGTATAATCACCAAGATACTCCCATTCCGTCATACCGGTACCAAAGATATAAGCATGAACACTTTCATCTTCCAAATCTTTGTGCAGAGCGAAATCATAATCAAACTTACCGACCATCACTGCCGTATCACCTTCAGTCACAAGCACATCATGAGCCATATGGTATGGGGTGTAAAATTTCGACAATAAACGGTTACTCATATGATCAAACTGAGTTTTTTCCGGTGCAGGAGTCTCCGGAGGATGATTGACCGGCGAAAAATCAGGACAAATCGCAGCAAGTGCATGATGACCCACACTAAATACAAAAACTGATATAATAATTAACCACAAACGTTGCATACAAACTCCAAAATTAATTTTTCTAATAGTTATAACAATTTGTTAAAAAGAAAAATGTCATCTTTGATAACATCATCAAATTCTAATCAACACATGTGAATATTACATGACAACTATCCACTGGTATCATCGTATCAATATTGCTTGTTTATAGGAATTCAAAAATAATGCTGAGTGATTAATTTAATCACAATTCAGAAGTATATTCAAAATAATCAACTGAATAATGATACAAACAGAATTGAACACTTATTATCAAATCATCTTTCTGTTGCACTGAATAATATACAACCCAATAAACTGATGAAGCAGAGAAAATGAAAGTTAAAATGATGTGAACAATGATAATTTTACAACAGAACCTGGAGCAGGGTTGAAGGTAAAGCAGAATAATACAACCACTGTCACACAAATCGATAAAAATAGAAACAATTCAATCATTAGTCATCATGATATCCAATTGATATTCTGTGAAAATAAAAGCATAATAATTTCCGTTCAGGAATAAACTATCAGATCACATCAATATCTGAGCATCGTTTCTGAAATAAAATGAATAAAATTAATTATTATTCACAGGACAACTGATCTCATGAGTATTATAAATAAAATCTACCAAGATGCAGAACCAAACCTATCTTCGCTTGGATGGCTTGGGTTTATCGGTTATCCTGTTTATTACTTTATATGGAGTGACTTATTCCATCAACCATATGAAAATATGGAACTCAGAAGCTTAGGTTCTCTTTTATGTTTAATCCTGATATTACGTAACTTTATCCCGGCAAGATTAAAAAAATACCTCCCGTATTATTATATTTTTTCATCAACCTATTGCCTTCCTTATTTCTTCAGTTTCATGATGTTCATGAATAACTGGTCAACGATATGGGTAATGTCATTTATCACATCAATCTTTTTAAATATTATTCTGGTACATAATACCAAAGTTTTATTATTGCAGAGTGTCATATCATATATACTATCTTATGTATCAGCAGATTATATCCTGTCACATAACTCAATTTCTCTTGTTAATTGGTCATATATACCGATCATTCTGTTTATCTACATATTTGGAAATATATTTTATTACCTGTATAAAAAATCACATGAGGTTAAGGTGTCGATTGCTAAATCTTTAGGTGCAGGGATTGCACATGAAATGCGTAATCCTTTAAGTACAATTCATACCTCATTTGATATATTAAAGTCATTGATACCTGAAGAGAATGCAGAAAACCGCACCATCTCATCCAAAGATCTGAAAACGATCCATCAATTACTGAGTGGCGTTGAGGATGTGATGGTATCCGCTGATGAAACCATTGATTTAATTTTGACGTCTATCGATCAACACCGGGTTTCCACATCAACATTCCGTCAGCATTCCGTTCTGACCGTGATACAAAAAACACTCTCATCATTCAGTTATCACTGTGATGAAGATCGTCACTCGATATATCTGGAGCAGGACTTTAATTTTGACTTTTTCGGTAGTGATACTTTATTAAAATATGCTTTATATAATTTGTTGAAAAATTCATTTTATTACAGAAAAGATAATAACTTTCATATTCATATAAAAATCATCAAACAAAACAAATGGAATCAAATAATATTTGAAGATAATGGAGCCGGAATAGCATCTGAGCATGTAGAACATATATTTAAAGATTTTTATACCTATGGAAAAAATGGTGGATTCGGTCTTGGACTGCCTTTTTGTCGCCGGATAATGACTTCATTTGGTGGCCATATCCGATGTGAATCCAGCCAGGGAGAATGGACCAGGTTTATCTTAAGTTTTCCGGAATCGTCTTCCACTCAGGTCTCCCATATGAAGCAGCAAATATTGAAAATGAAATCCATGCTTTACATTCGGTATTCCCTGACTGATTCATCAGATAACGCCATAGTAAACCTTTTACAAAAAGAATATTCTCACCTTGAAGTTATTGATTTGGAAGATGCAATCGGCAAAAAAGACTATGAATTTGAATATGACATCATTTTCGTTAATCTCGAACAGATTACTCAGTATTCCCCTCAACTTGCAGCTTTGGAGAAATTGCTGTTTTTTTCCCGGGCACAAATATGCTACTTATTCGGGCAACATCAACAAAACCCGATTGAAGTAAAAAGAGATTTTCCCGTTATTCCACTTAAAACCAGGCACATCACAGCGACATATTTCAGAAACATCATAGAAAAACTTTTGTTCGGTGCTAAGCTCCCAATCGATAAAAAGTTACCACCACAAATTATCAATCAACAACAAACAGGAAAACATATCCTGATTGTCGATGATAACCACTCAGTCCGGACATTCACCGCGTTATTGCTAGAAAAACAAGGTTATGAAGTATTACAGGCAAATGATGGCACTGAAGCTTTAAATTCGGTAGACAATCAAAAAATTGATTTGATTTTGATGGATATCGAGATGCCGGTGATGGATGGCATAGAAGCTGCCAGACAAATTCGTTCTTCAAATAAACCATACCGCCATATACCCATCATTGGCCACACAGGAGACAGCCAGGCAAAAACGCTGGAAAAGATAAAAGCATCAGGTATGAATGATTATATCATTAAGCCAGTTCAAAAAGAGCAGCTACTGGGAAAGGTTGCCTGCCTGATTTAGAGGATTTAAGAATATAATCAGTTACTCAGGGAAACATATTGTGCATACCCAGGCAACCTGAAGATACATGATTCAGCGTGTCGCCGAAAGATACAGTTCAAGGAAAGGGAATGCAGGAATGTCCCTGCTTTTCAAATTCTCCTGACACAGAAATGAGCCTTTCAGCTCACGCCCTGCGGGTGAGTTTGTCACGCCGTATCAGAGCCAGACAAATCTCACTGAAACCTGCATCTTCTGGTTGTTTGGGTATATCAACTTAGTTTTTTTGAACGACTTTGACGCTTTTGATTTTTCTTTCTGAACGATTTTCTCCGTTTCATACTTTGGCTGTTTTGAGGCATTGATTTTAAACTTTCCGGCAATGGTGATGTCTGTACACCATTCATCATCGCTTTAATCTGCTCGGTTAATGCTTGCATAAATGGCTGATAAGATTGTTTTTTCTCCGCCATGTCCTGAAGCTGATGTTCCCAGTGTGCTGTCATATCCGGCAATGTTGCTTCGGCAGGTAATGCATGAATTAATCCCCGCCCTGCAGCCGTACTATGAATGAGTTTGCCACTCCGGGTAAGCAGTTGGCGCTTAAATAATAACTCGATAATCCCTGCCCGCGTCGCTTCAGTCCCTAAACCATCCGTTTCCCGTAATATTTTTTTTAACCTTTGATCTTCAATAAATCTGGCAATACCAGTCATCGCCTGAAGCAATGTCGCTTCAGAAAATGGCCTGGGAGGTTCAGTCTTATGTGCTTTTATTTCACCTTCCCGGCAAATAAGCTGGCATCCTTTTTCCAACGGAGGGACGATGTCTGCGATGTCGCCGGTTTCTTCTTTATGTCCGATCACCTGTTTCCAACCGGTATGGATAAGTTGCTTTCCTCTGGCAATAAAAACGCCACCAGCAATATCAAACACCAGTTTTGATTCAGCATAAACAGCCGGTGGATAAAACTGTAACAAGTATTGAGTCGCAATCAGTTGATAAATTTTCTTTTCATCGGATGAAAGCCGGATATTTTTACCGGACTTTGGTGTTGGAATAATCGCATGGTGAGCCTCAACTTTTTGGTCATTCCAGGCTTTAGACCGGATCGATAAGTCCGCATTATCAATCACCGGTTGTAAGTTTGTCTCAGTGACTGATATTGCCTGAATCACATCGTGAATTTCTTTTTGATGCTCAACAGGCAGGTATCGGCAATCAGAACGTGGGTACGTGATCAGCTTATGCTTTTCATATAATGACTGGCAGGTTTGTAAAACCTGTTGTGCATTCATGGCAAAACGTTTTGAAGCATCAATCTGCAGCGCTGATAAAGAATAAGGTAAAGGAGCGAACTGCTTTGTCTGTTTTTGTTCTGATGTTGTGACGGTTGCTGGCTTGCCGGCAATCCGGCTGGCTACATTTTCAGCTAATGGCCGGTGAAGCAGGCGTCCTTCTTCATCAAGCCATGACTGGCAGGATTCACTCGGTTTCCAGCGAGCCCGAATATCCAAATCCCCCTTTTCCGACTGATAAGGAATTAGCGCATCCAGAGTAAAATAATCTTTAGAGACAAAGTTCTCAATTTGCTCATCTCGCCGGACAACCAGCCCCAAAACCGGCGTTTGCACCCGTCCGACAGACAATACCCCCTGATAACCGGATTGCTGCCCTAACAATGTGTATGCCCGGGACATATTCATTCCATATAACCAGTCGGCTCTGGAACGGGCTAAAGCGGAAACCGACAATGATATAAAGTCCCGGTTTGGCCGCATTTGCGTTAACGATTTTTTTACGGCGGCAGCATTCAGGTCATTGATCAATAAACGTTCAACTGTATTTTTTACTGTTTGACTCACCCGGCAATGATCGATCACTTCATCAACCAGAAGCTGACCTTCTCTATCGGGATCTCCGGCATGAATAATATGCTGATGAGATTTAAGGAGTGTCCGGATAACTTTCAGCTGTTGAGCAGAAGACTTTCGTGGTTTCAACTGCCACTTATCCGGCAAAATAGGCAGATCTTCCAGTCTCCACTTTTTATATCGCTCATCATAGGCATCCGGCTCAGCTTGTTCCAGTAAGTGCCCGATACACCATGTAACAACATCCCCGTTACCACAACGGATAAAACCGCTGTCCCGGTGGTGGGGAGATGGTAGAACAGCTGCGATAGCGCGCCCTAAGCTTGGCTTCTCTGCGATAAATAAACGGGACATTTTAAAATTAATCAGGCCACAGAACGTGGCCCTAAGATAACAGGAAATACTGTAAATTTATACAGTTTAAGTTTGTTTTTATTCGTCTGCATCAGCACGACGGGCTGCTGCTTCTTTAATTAAGGGTTGTAGCTCCCCTTTTTGATACATTTCAAGAATGATATCGCATCCGCCAATCAGTTCACCTTCAATCCAGAGCTGAGGAAATGTCGGCCACTGAGCGTACACCGGAAGCTCTGTTCTGATATCCGGGTTCTGAAGGATATCAACATAGGCAAATTGTTCACCGCAAGCAATGATTGCCTGTGCCGCTTGTGATGAAAAACCACAGCTTGGTAGTTTAGGGGAGCCTTTCATGTAAAGCAGAATAGTGTTTTCAGCAATCTGCTGCTTAATCTTGTCAATTGTTTCCATTGTATCCTCTTTGGCTGACAACAAACTTTTTTACATTCTAAATCATTACTCCAGAATAAAAAGCCCATTATTAGTAAGGTTGAAAGCAAACCTCAGTTAACCTCATGAAAATTAGAATATAAAAAGGAAAATACTGGTAAAAATCCGCTGTCCTGTGCCTCATCTTTCACAAAGAATTTTTATGAACCCCCTTTTAATAAAGTAAAAACTTGCTAAAATAAGTTTCAGTCAGTCATGTCTAATGAAACAAACGATAAATAAACGTATATCCTTAGATAGAAGATGAAGAAAAATCTAAATATCCTGTTGTCATGGATATACACCGGAAGTAAAACCCGAAGAGACAGTTTTGAGCAATTGTCTCTGAAAACAATGGAGATTAAGCAATGTCATTTGAACTACCAGCACTTCCTTATGCAAAAGATGCTCTGGAACCTCACATCTCTGCAGAAACGCTCGACTTTCACCACGGAAAACATCACAACACTTATATTGTTAAGCTGAATGGCTTAATCAAGGGAACCGAACTAGAAGGTAAGTCACTGGAAGATATTATTAAGTCATCTTCCGGCGGTGTTTTTAATAATGCGGCTCAAACCTGGAATCATACTTTTTACTGGCACTGCTTGTCTCCGAATGGCGGTGGTGAGCCAACTGGTGCTGTCGCAGAAGCCATTGAAAAATCTTTCGGATCTTTTGAAGAGTTCAAATCTCAGTTTACTGAATCAGCAATTAATAATTTCGGCTCTTCATGGACCTGGTTAGTCAAAAAAGCAGATGGTACTCTTGCTATCACGAATACATCAAATGCAGCAACACCTGTATCTGATGAAGGTGTTACACCACTGCTCACAGTTGATTTGTGGGAACACGCTTACTACATCGACTACCGCAATGTTCGTCCTGACTATATGGCCGCATTCTGGGCTCTGGTCAACTGGGACTTTGCAGCGGAAAACCTGGCAAAATAATTATCAGGTCACCATTAAAACTGGTAAAGTATTCAAAAGCCTGTTGCCACAGGCTTTTTTATTATCCTTAGAAAATCAAACAATCTTCTCAAGTTTCCATGTCTCTTGTCGATAATGTTGTATCGCTAAGGAGAACATGATGTTATCTGAAACCGCTGAAGTACTTCATTCACTGGATAAAGCACACTTAATCAATGAATTACAGTGTGGTCAGTCCGTTAATCGAGCGGTATTGCAAAACCGGCGGGCCGATTTTACGCTTCTGCTGGCTATGTTCTCCACGGATGCCAGAGAAAACACCATCTGTGAAGCACTTCCTGTTCCGGATAAAACGGAAACGACACTCCGGAATCAGTTTGGCCTGAACGCTCCTCAGCCTTTGCAATCAAATCAGGAAACTTATCAACTCGGGGCAACCGTTGCTCATTATTTCCATCATGGCGGCCTGCCTTCTGCAAAGCTGCAACACTACTTAACGCCGGATGCATTGACCTATCAACCTGAAGCAACTCATGAGCTTGATGAAGATGTATATAACAACTTGTCTGGTCACCAGCGTCGACAGCTCGATGATGAATTTGAAGAACCAGGCATTGCCTCTGATCTTTATAACCAACTAATTAACAATTATCGTCAATCTCAAATTCAGGCAACTGCCTGATTCTGTTCTATATTCAGTGTACATGAAATAACGGGAGTGTGAATTACTCCTCAAAACAGTTCACAACTCCTCCCTTGAAAACACATTCTATGACTTTTTTCACATCATCATTCTATCTCTTCAACCATGCTATCGAGACGCAAAAAATAAAATATCAGGATATACCAATGCATGTGAAAAACTCGATTATTCTACTGACTTCAGCAGGAACGCTCTTTGGCAATGCATTGGCAGAGCGCTTTGCGCAGTTAGGAGCCAGAATCATTCTTACTGACAAGGACCATGAACGGTTAATCTCCGTATATGAACAAAGTAAGACCATTTCAAACAATATCCACTACTTCTATATGGATGATTACAAACCCGAGTCAATCGAAGCTTTACTGAACTATATACAAAATAAATTTAATCAGGCTCCCGATATTCTGATTAATCACTGGCCGGGAACCCCTTTGCCTTCTGTGACTGATGACCATCCTTTAGAACAGTTCACTCAAAATTTAACTGATATGATTTCAACTCTTTTTTCGTTCGGACAAATGAGTGCTGAAAGAATGAGGCAGGAAGATCAGGAAGGCGTCATTATTAATATCATGTCCAGCAATGACCAGCATAGTATTCAGGGGTTTGAAAGCTCTGCATCAATGATTTCAGGGATGACACAGAGCTGGTCAAAAGAGTTGACACCTTTTAACATCAGGGTGGGCGCGGTTCTACCTTCAGAGAAGGTTCAGGATAATAACTCCAACATGTCAATACAATTAGATGAACTAATCCGGAATACAGAATATATTGTTGAGAATGAATATTTTAGTGGAAGAACAATGTCAGCCTGAGTGAGAACAAGGCTGACTCTGGTTATTCATCATCAAGATATTCATCGAACAAGTCTTCTTGTTCTGAGTCATAGTCGTCTTTTTGCTCGATTTCAGCTTTGTAATTTTGATGCTGGAAATACATATCACGGGCCAGCGCATAAGGGTCCGGTGAATTTTCAAGCATAGATTCCTGATTAACCAATGCAGCTCTGGTTTCAAGACCTTCAAAAAATGACTTCGCCAAAACAGCCCAAATATTCAAGTACGATAAAGGTAAATAAGTACTGTCAACAAAATCACCAGCATCTCTGACTGAATAAGGACCAAGTGCTGGTAACATCAGATAAGGGCCATTTCCTATACCGTAATGCCCTAAAGCGTCTCCAAATTTCTTTTCATCATCTTTATTAATACCGGCAGCAGAAGCAATATCAATTAGCCCAAATAAGCCAAAGGTACTGTTCATCCAGAACCGGTTAAAATGATCAACAGCTTTTTCTCCATTTCCCATGAGCAAGTTATTTACGACACTTGCCGGTTCATCCAGATTAGACAAAAAGTTAGCAAGTGCACGCCGAAATGGATTTGGCACGTAATCGACGTAAGCAAGAGAAAGCGGTCTGAAAAAATAAGGATCTAAATAATCATAATTAAGCGCCCATGTCGTACGATTGACACTTTCCAACGGATCACTTCCATAAGCCGATTCAGAATGTTCCGGTACGGTACTGCATCCACCTAAGATAATTATCATTGAAAACAAAAAAATCCGCTTTAGACGATTATCCATTATGTCCTTCCATTTGTGATCATAGCTGAGCTTAATATATTGAATAACTGACGTGAGATTATACCAACAGTTATGCTGAATTTAACTATGTAAATACAGCATCTTCCCACCAATAAAAAAGGAAGCCTCAAGGCTTCCTAAATTTTCAATCTTCAGAGATAGTTACTCATACATTTTTCTTAGCAGAACGAGCCTTTTGTTGTTCTCTCGCATGAGTTTTACTCAGCGGCGGAACTTTCTCTTCTCCGGATATTTTTTTCTTAAGAGAAAGCATTAGTTCAGCTTCAGCCTTCGGGAGCTCACATTCTTCAATCAACTCTTCAACATCAGCACCTAGCTGTACAAGTTTAGATGCCCGGGAATAAAGCCGTGAATCTGTATCCTGTACTTGCTGCTCCAGATCTTTAACCCTCTCATTCAGATGAAGTACTGTCTCTTCCTGTTCAGTAATCTTTTGTCCTAAACCAACAACGGCAGATCTCAGCTCGTTTAACTGCTTATTTGTCTTCTGTAAAGTTTTATCTAACATTCTGGTTTCCTGCCGTCGGGTTTCAGAATGAACCAACAGAATATGCTTTAAACGAAACAACAGCACAAAAAACAACAACACAAAAAACACAACTCCCCCAATCACCGCAGCAGGGAAGCTAAAAAATACTTCACTATCAATCATAATTATAAATGAGCCATCTCATCCCACTCTTCATCACTGAGCAATTTGTTCAGATCAACCAGAATAAGAAGCTTCCCATCTCTGTTGCTAACACCCTGGATAAACTTAGCACTTTCATCAGTACCAACGCTTGGTGTTGTATCTATTTCTGATGAACGCAAGTATACAACTTCAGCAACGCTATCAACCAAGATACCAATGACCTGGTGCTCGGACTCAATCACAATAATTCTTGTATTATCAGTAACCTCGCCATCAACCAACCCAAATCGTGAACGAGTATCAATCACAGTGACAACATTGCCACGTAAGTTGATAATACCTAACACATAGTCAGGTGCTCCTGGGACAGGTGCAATTTCGGTATAGCGGAGTACTTCTCTGACCTGCATAACATTAATGCCGTAGGTTTCTTCCTCTAACTGGAACGTCACCCACTGAAGCACTTCGTCATTAGACTGGTCTTTTTTCACTTCCACTTCGTTTGTCTGAGACATACCTTATCCTCTCTAAGTCGAATTCGACACTAACGTATCTAATTATCGAGCGCTTTCACATCCAACCCGGCTTTCAGCATCCCGATTAATGCTTCAACATGGATTAAAGCACACATTCTTTCTTTTACCATACCAGCCAGCCAAGGGCGCTTCCCGGCTTTTTCACGCCACCGAACTTTCTCGCTATCCAGTAATTCTGTACCTTTCAGGTGATCACAGGCTAATCCCCAGGAACTATCACCTAACATCACAATATACTGGTATCCTGACTTATAATTCTCATCAGTTAATTTATCAGCCATCACCCAGCAAGCTGTATCTACAACATCAAGCTGATCATCCCGGTTTGTCTGTAAACCTAAATACCATGAAGGACGACCAATAAGATGATTCAATGTTTCCAGTCGATGAATACCGCCCAGTTCATCCAAAGGAACCGCAAACATAACACCATTTACTTCAAAATATAATATCTGAAAACGCTCTTTGCGTTCGATACTCTTCCAGTTTTTCGCTTTATCATCAGCCTGAGTTTCAGTCTCCTGCGATGTTTCCTGAGCAATTTCCGGCTCTTTTTCCTGACTGTAAGAAGAGTCTGGTTCTATCTTTGTTTCAATTACAGGATCAGAATAAAACGAGTCAGTTTGTACTTCCGGCTCAGTTACTATTTCCGTTTCAACAACAGTTTCTGGTGCTTCTGTATTAACCTCAACAACATCATCAGACTGAACATTGATATCCCAGTCCTGAATTTCGTCAGTCGTCGAGGATAATATCACTTCTTCCGTAACTTCTGCTTCAGTCACGTCATCAACGACACGGCTACTGACCTGAACATGAGATGCTATTTCATCAGTGTTCTTATCGAGCAACTCATCAATATCTTCTATTTGATCAACAGGATTCGTTGATTCCAGTTGATTTAACAGACGTTGAACATCTTCCAGATTTGGCAGAATAAAAGAATTATCTGATTCAGTTACCTGCTCAGCAACCCGCTGCCTCTGTAATTGTGGTACAGTCTCTACGTCTTTAGAAACTTGCGAGGGTGATTCTGCTTTTTTTTCTTGAACCAGCTCTAAATCGCCACTATCTTCATCTAACAGCGCAGCAAAATAATCATCCAAAGCTTGTTCACTTGATAGCACCATATCACGACTCATCAATTGCTAACCTCTCTAAATAGATAAGCAACTGCTTGTAAGCAAAAACTCCCCGACTCCCTTCCGCAAAATGAGAAGCTGGTAAGCGTTTCAAACTTGCATCTCTGAATTTCGTATCAATCGGAACCGCAGAAGTCCACACCCGTTCAGGATAGTCTTTCTTCAACTGAGTCAATGTCTGTAAAGACGCTTTGGTTCTCTTATCGTACATGGTAGGTACAATTGTGACCCGGAACTCACTATGTCTGGACTTTCGCATGATTGCCAGGGTCCGGATCATACGTTCCAGCCCTTTCATCGCCAAAAACTCAGTCTGAACAGGAATAAGAATGCGATCACTGGCAGCAATCGCATTCACCATCATCACACCCAAAATAGGAGGACAATCAATCAAAACGTAGTCGTATAGATCATGTAATTCAAAAAGTGCCTTCTTCAGAATTAGCCCCATACCACTGCGGTTACCCATGACACGATCTAATGTCGCTAAAGACATATGGGCAGGAATAATATCGATCCCTTCAATTTCAGTCTTTATCACTAATGGGCTTACAGAGTCCCGAGAGATAGTTGTGAGCTGAAATAAATCAAAAAGACTATTCTTGACGCCATCTGAATCATAACCAAGATAAGTAGTCAACGAGGCATGAGGATCTGTATCAACCAACAATACCCGCTTTCCCTGCTTACATAGTAAGCCGGCGAGCGTTATTGTTGTTGTTGTTTTACCCACACCACCTTTTTGGTTGGCGACACTCCAAACAATCATTGATTTTCCTTATGAAAGCCCCACTTCAACCAATATGCGTTCAGCAATACGCTCAAGAGGCAAACTTTCAGATGAAATTCCTGCTTTAGCAACTGCCTGAGGCATACCATAAACAACACACGTCTCTTCATCCTGAGCCCAGATTGTTGCCCCTTCTTTTTTGAGCATTCTGGCACCCTCGCGTCCATCAGCCCCCATTCCAGTCAATACCATGGAAAGGACTTTACTTCCGTAAATTTTAGCAGCGGAGCCAAATGTTACATCAACACATGGCTTATAATTCATTCGGTCTCCGCCATCTATAATCCGGATTTTTGCGTTTCCCGGACGCCCTTCGATCATCATCTGCTTTCCACCTGGTGCAAGATAAGCGACTCCTGCACGGAGAATATCACCATCTTCAGCTTCCTTTACAGTGACCTGGCACAATGAATTTAAGCGGCTTGCAAACGCTGCCGTAAAAGTGGCTGGCATATGCTGTATGAGTAACACAGGATGAGGATAATTTGCCGGAAGTTTAACTAATATTTTTTGCAGTGCTACTGGTCCGCCGGTTGAAGTTCCAATTGCGGTTAGTTGATACTTCTTCCCTGTTGGCTTAAAACGGGCTGCTTGTGCAGCCGATGGGCGGGTAATTGATTGTAAATTCTGACGACTTTCCGGCCGGGAAGAGGGTGCAGGAGAACGTACTGCACGCCCGGTAGAAGGAGAAGAAAACGACCGTCTTAGCAAAGACTTTTTCTTAGAGATTTCAATAACTCGTTGCTGCAAAAGTGAAACCGCTTCATCACGATTACGCGCAATATCTTCAAACTTCTTCGGTAAGAAGTCCATTGCACCAGCATCTAATGCATCTAATGTCGCTTTAGCACCATCATGTGTTAAAGAAGAAAACATCAGAATCGGAATCGGATTCTCAGCCATAATCTCTTTAACCGCAGAAATACCATCTAACACCGGCATTTCTACATCCATAGTAATCACGTCAGGCTTTAATGTTCTTGCTTTGTCAACGGCTTCTCTACCATTAACAGCGACATCAATCACTTCTAAACGCGATTCTGAATTAATGATTTCACTAACACGACGTCTGAAAAAACTGGAGTCATCAACCACTAATACTTTAATCGCCATACTTTCCCTTTTGTTTATAAGAATTATCAGATTCGAGATGCAGCTGCATAATTTTTCAATAAATCAGGCACATCTAATATCAATGCAATATGACCGTCACTCGTTATTGTTGCGCCAGCCATCCCAGGAGTTCCCTGTAATAAATTATCCAGAGGTTTGATCACAACTTCCTCCTGACCGATTAATGTATCAACAACAAAACCAACACGCTGACTACCGATTTGAACAATCACAACATGTCCATGCCCTTTACCACGCTCAATCGTATGCTGAGGTGCTAACCAATTCTGCAAATAAAATAGTGGGATTGATTTTTCTCTGACAATAATTGTCAACTGTCCATCAACAACGTTAGTACGACTCAAATCTAAATGGAAAATCTCATTAACACTCGCAAGTGGCAGAGCAAAAGGACTGCCGGCAACGCCAACCATCAATGTAGGTAATATAGCCAGCGTTAACGGTACTTTTATGGCAATTTTAGTTCCTTTCCCAATCTCAGAATCAATATCGATAGAACCATTCAAAGTGTTAATAGCCGTTTTCACAACGTCCATTCCCACACCTCGTCCTGAAATATCTGAAATCTGTTCTTTACTGGAAAAACCAGGCATGAAAATTAAATTGAAACATTCTTTATTAGACAACCGGGATGCTGCATCTTCATCCATCAAACCACGTTTAACTGCAATACCTCTTAGTTTATCCGGGTTCATTCCGGCACCATCGTCGATAATACACAACTCTATATGGTCACCTTCCTGTGATGCTGACAAGATGACCTTCCCGGTACGGGGTTTGCCACTTTTCTCCCGTATATCAGGCATTTCAACACCATGGTCAACTGAATTTCGAACCAAGTGAATCAAAGGATCAGCAAGAGCTTCAACCAGATTTTTATCTAAATCGGTATCTTCTCCCCGCATTTCAAGATTAATATCTTTCTTCAGACTTCGGGCTAAGTCACGAACAACCCGCGGGAAACGGCCAAAAACTTTCTTAATCGGCTGCATCCTGGTTTTCATTACTGCACCCTGAAGGTCAGCAGTTACAACATCCAGATTAGCGACAGCCTTAGACATTTCCTCATCATTACTATTGAGCCCCAGACTCAAAAGACGATTTCGCACCAGAACCAGTTCACCAACCATATTCATAATGGTATCAAGTGTCGAAGTATCAACCCGAACGGTCGCCTCAGTCTGCTGTGCTTTTTTCACAGCAACTTCCTTCGACTCTTTAGTTGCTACAGCGGTCTTCTTCGCTGCTGGCTTAGCAGCCGGTGGTGCAGCTGGTGCAGGTTTGCTCTCGACTGGCTTACTTACTGCTGCAGCAGGCTTAGCTTCCGCTTTAGGATTTGCTGAAGCAGGTTTTACCGCCATCTCCAGTTCTTCAACCGAAGGACCATTTCCCTGCCCATGTAAATCATCTAATAATTTCTCAAACTCATCATCAGTCATCAGATCACTGTCACCTTCCCCAGCCTTACCGGCAGAAGATGATGGAGATGGAGATGTATTTTGTTGAGGAGGTTGTGGCGTCGCAGGCGCAGCTTCTGATTCTGAATGGGCAGACGGAGCATTCCCTCTGCCGTGTAACTCATCAAGTAATTGTTCAAACTCATCATCAGTAATGTCATCACTGCTAACAGCGCTATTTTTTTCAGCTGGTGGAGGTGTTGGTGATGGACTTTCAGTTGATTCATGAGCTCCGGGAGCACTCCCCTTACCATGTAGCTCATCTAATAATTGTTCGAATTCATCTTGTGTTATTTCATCAATAGAACTGACATCAACAGAATCAGAAGCAGCCTCTTCAGGCATACTCACTGCCACAGGTTCTTCGGAGACAGGTGGTTGTGGAGACTCAGTAGCTGCCGTTTCTTCAACGTGAGACGCAGTACTTTCTGCCACAGGTTCGTCTTCGGAGGCTGGCTGTGAAAGACGATGTAACTCTTCTAGTAAATCGGGATCAGCAGCGTCAAGCGGCTCCCTGTTCTGCACTGCAGCAAACTGATCATTTACTGTATCAAGCGCCCGAAGCATGGTATCCATCAAATCTGCGGATACACCTCTTTGACCATTACGTAAAATATCAAATACGTTTTCAGCGCCGTGACATGTTTCAACCAATTCAGTCAAAGATAAAAAACCGGCACCACCTTTGACAGTATGAAAACCACGAAAAATTGCGTTTAAAAGGTCGTTATCTTCGGGGTTATTTTCAAGTTCTACTAACTGCTCGGAAAGTAACTCTAAAATCTCTCCCGCTTCAACCAGGAAATCCTGCAAAATATCTTCGTCTAAATCGTAGCTCATACGGTACCCCTAAAAACCAAGACTTGATAATAAGTCATCCACTTCATCCTGAGATGCAACTGCATCTTCCCGCTCATGAGGGTTCATGATAGGTCCTTCTGGTTCTGATGAAGGTTGATGACTTTTATCTATTTGTTGTTCTTGTTGGTTTGCTGTGCCAAATACAGTAAGAATTTCAACTAATCGTTGCTCAACTTCATTCACCAATTCAATGACGCGCCGAATAATTTGTCCTGTTAAATCCTGAAAATCCTGTGCCATTAATATTTCCATTAACTCACTTCGAAGTTCAGTACTATCACCTTCAATCTGACTTAATATATCGTCAATCCGATGGCACAGCGCTTTAAACTCAGCTAATTCAACACGCCCACGCATCAGTTCATTCCACTGAGGACGCACAGATAGCAGGCTTTGATGCAATTTATCTGCGATAGGCATACACCGATCAACAGAATCCATCGTTTTATTAGCCGCAGTCTCAGTCTTAGAGATCACATAGGCCAGACGATCTTTTGCATCAGGAATTTCATCTTTCGCGATTTCACCAATCCGAACATCCAAAGTGAACTCTTTTAATGATTCATGTAGTTCTCTCGTCAAACTTCCAATTTGTTGAAAAATTTGATGTTCAGCAGCGCTTGACTGATAAATATCAATCAATAATGAATTAGCATCATCTTGCTGTTCATTTTCGAGAAACTGCACAAGTTCCCGGGCTTGTTCTAATGAAATCATTCTGAATGAGCCGCCTTCCACAAGTTGAAAAATTTATTGCCTGTGTTCCAAGAGAAATTTTAAACTCATAAACGCTCAAAAATTTTATCTAACTTTTCTTTGAGAGTTGCAGCGGTAAACGGCTTAACAATATATCCATTCACACCAGCCTGAGCAGCTTCAATAATTTGTTCTCTCTTTGCTTCGGCAGTAATCATCAAAACAGGTAAATGCTTTAATTCATCATCAGCACGAATATTTTTTAATAAATCGATTCCCTGCATCCCTGGCATATTCCAGTCAGTCACAACGAACTCAAAATCACCCTTCTTTAGCATAGGCAACGCCGTGAGCCCATCATCCGCTTCCTGAGTATTATTGAAACCCAAGTCACGGAGTAGGTTCTTTACTATCCGACGCATTGTTGAAAAATCATCAACAATCAAAATTTTCATGTTTTTATTCAAAATTGCCTCCACTGAGTATGAGAATCAGTGATATTAATCATTTTGTGTCCAAGAACGAAGTTTTGTCCTTAAACGCTGCATCGTCTGGCTCAATATTTGGCTTACGCGAGATTCACTTACACCAAGTACTTCACCGATTTCCTTTAAGTTTAGCTCTTCATCATAATAGAGCGAAAGTACCAAAGCTTCACGTTCAGGAAGCGATTTTATTGACTCAATTAATGCTTTACGAAATAACTCGTCAGCAACACCTTTAAATGGTGAACTATCGCCATCAACATCAAAAGGAGATATAACATCTTCTGATACACCCAAGTCCTCGATCCCAATAATACGCGAACAATTAATATCAGTTATAATGCTATGGTATTGATCTAACGACATTCCTAAAAAATTAGCAACCTCAGAATCAGTCGGATCCCGATTTAATTCACCTTCCAATGCTGAAATTGCCTGACTGATCTCACGATTATGCTTATGAACCGACCTTGGAACCCAATCTCCACGACGGATATCATCAAGCATTGCACCCCGTATACGAATCCCTGCGTAGGTTTCAAAACTGGCGCCTTTACTTCCATCATAATTTTTTTGAGCTTCAAGCAAGCCAATCATACCTGCCTGAATTAAATCTTCTACCTGCACACTCGGCGGTAAACGTCCAATCAAATGATGTGCTATACGCTTGACCAACTCAGAGTATTTTTCCAAAAAAGCTTGTTGGCTGCTGATATTTCCATATTGATTGTAAGTTAACGCCTTATTCACTAAATGGTTCCCCGACTATCTCTGTACGATTAAGCAAGCGCTCTACAAAAAATTCTAAATGACCACTTGGTGTTCGTGGTATAGGCCATGTTAACGCTTTATTGGCTAAAGAGCTAATAGCAAGCGAAGCTGGCGAACGTGGAAAAGCATCCACAACAATTTTTTGTTTTTTAACTGACTGTCGAACATTATCGTCTAAAGGAATGCAAGCGACGAGCTCAATACTTACATTAAGAAAACGCTCTGTGACCAAGGTCAACTTAGCAAATAATTCACGCCCTTCACGGTAACTGCGTACCATGTTGGCAACCACTTTAAACCTCTGTACCTGGTGTTCTCTGCTGAGCAGTTTTATCAAAGCATAAGCATCTGTGATCGAGGTTGGTTCATCACATACAACAACAACAACATCCTGAGCAGCTCTGGCAAAGCTGACCACCATGTCTGAAATTCCCGCAGCAGTATCAATTAAAAGAACATCCATCTCTTCTTCCAGGCTACCAAAAGCCCGAATTAAACCGACATGCTGAGCATGAGATAATTCGACCATGGACTGAGTCCCGGAAGTTGCAGGAATAATTCTGATACCAAGAGGCCCTTCAGTAATCGCGTCCTGAAGTTCACATTCTCCGGCCAGCACATGGCCCAGATTTTTCTTCGGCCGGATACCCAACATAACGTCCACATTAGCCAGGCCTAAATCAGCATCAAGCACCATGACCTTTTTGCCCTGACGCGCCATACTCATTGCCATTCCTAATGTGACATTTGTTTTGCCAACCCCTCCTTTACCGCCAGTCACAGCAATAACTTTCGTCAGTGTCGGCTCATTTAAGCGGCGCAGGCCGCTTGCTTGGTCGTAAATCATCTTATTTGTCATATCCACTCGCCGCCTAGATTCTCTCCGAGTCACTACTCCAGTAGTGAGGCTCATTATCTGCCGACTTTTCTAGCAACTCGTTTGCTTTTGCAACCATATATTTAGGTTGGGCGACAACAATATCTTCAGGAACTCGTTGGCCATTAGCGATATATGCTACAGGTAAAGCATTTTCAACAATAACACTCACAAACTCCCCCAGACTCAGGGATTCATCCAGCTTCGTCATAATGCATCCGGATAATGGAATCCGTCTGAAATGATCAATCGTTTCTTGTAATACTTTTCGCTGGGCTGTTGCAGGTAGTACCAGATAACTTCTTATAGCACTCCCCCGGTCCTGCATCAATGTATCGAGCTGTTCGGAAAGACGAACATCACGTTGTCCCATTCCTGCTGTATCAACCAAAATCAGACGACGATTTCTCAGTTGGTGTATAACATCGGCTAACTCTTTGGAATCTTTAGCAACTTTTACAGGGCATCCCATAATTCTTCCATATATAGCCAGTTGCTCATGTGCACCAATACGATAAGTATCCGTTGTGACAAGTGCAATTTCATCTGCACCATATTCCATAGCAGCTCTGGCAGCCAGTTTCGCAATTGTTGTTGTTTTTCCTACGCCGGTCGGCCCAAGCAAAGCAACAACACCCCCCTTCTTTAAGATATCCAGCTTAGAGATGGGAATTTGATCCGATACCAATCCAAGTAATGCTTTCCATGCCTTGGGCGGTGGTGTTTCTTCAGGAATGTAACATGCTAATTGATCGGCAAGCTCTAAAGAAACCCCCATGCGGGACAACCGCTTGATTAACATAGCTCTGAGTGGCTCTCTGCGTTCAACTTCCTGCCACATGAGTCCGGAAACCTGATGCTCTAACAACCGGCGGATTGAATTAATATCATCCTTCATTAATTCAATATCAGGGTTAGGTTGTTCCTCTTCCCGTGGGTTTCGCCGGATAAACCGAGTTGGATCAAGTTGATTAGAATGCTGTTCCGTTTGCTGCTCATCCAGCAAACGCTGAGTCAGGGGATTTTCATGGTGACTCTGTTCTTTATTTCCCTTTCCCTGCCTCTGAAGTAATGAAGACAAAGAATTCGCTTCAGACTCAGTACTACCTGACTGATTAGGCGTATAATGTTTCAACAAACTCGCAAATTGCTGAGTCATGGTCGGTTTACCATTACGATCAGCAGAGTTAGTTCCGATATTCACCTGATCTTCTTTCAAACGGCGACCACCCGTATAATCCGCAGCCGCAGGGTTACCCTGACGATATTGTGACTTGGGATTATGATGCTGGGCCTGATTCTTGGGTATGACATTTTCACTATCAACGGCCGCGACGATTTCAACACCACCAGCATTTTTCTTATTTGACATAATCACCGCATCATCACCAAGCTCATCTTTGACTTGTAATAATGCTGTTTTTACATCCTTGGCAAAAAATCGTTTAATTTTCAATGCAGTAATCCACCATTGCCATATTTATCTGCTAATTCCCTACAGCCTGTACTATTCTGATTTGCTTCTCATCAGGAATTTCCTGGTAAGAAAGAACCCTTAAATTCGGTATCGTATTTTTGACAAATTTTGCGAGCGTCGTTCTTAATACTCCAGATGTCAATAATACGGCAGGTTCTCCCTTCAACTCTTGTTCTTGTGTTGCCTGACTTAACGAGAACTGAAGTCTCTCAGCCAATCCAGGTTCAATCCCTGCAGATTCACCACCAGCAGCCTGCATCGTTTGATGCAATATTTGTTCCAGCTCAGGAATCAGTGTAATGACGGGCAACTCAGGTTCTATCCCATTGATTTCCTGTACAATTAACCTTCTTAAAGCAATTCTGACAGCAGCAGTTAATATGTCAGGTTCTTGACTCTTTCCTGAGTATTCAGCAAGCGTCTGAATAATCGTTCTGATATCCCGGATAGGAATCGCTTCATTCAGAAGGTTTTGAAGAACCTTAACGACCGCGCCGAGCGATAGCTGATCCGGAATAAAGTTTTCAATTAACTTCGGCGCGGAACGTCCAAGCATATCAAGCAGATTTTGTACTTCTTCATGTCCGAGTAATTGAGAAGCATTATTCGTCAAAAGCTGACTTAAGTGAGTCGCCAATACTGTAGAAGAGTCAACCACAGTATAGCCAAGCGCCTGAGCATGCTCTCTGTGTTCATCATCAATCCACACAGCTTCCAGGCCAAAAGCAGGATCATAGGTTTCTTCTCCCTCAATCGCGCCATACACCTGACCCGGGTTAATTGCCAGCTCTTGGTCCGGGCGAATTTCAGCTTCTCCGACAGCAACACCCATCAGCGTGATCCGATAACTATTGGGAGGAAGTTCAAGATTATCCCGGATATGAACAGGAGGAATTAAGAAGCCAAAATCCTGAGATAGTTTTTTTCTGACGCCTTTTACCCGTTCGAGCAGTTCGCCTCCCTGCTCGCGATCGACAAGAGGAATCAGACGATAGCCGACTTCCAGGCCAATGATGTCAATAGGCTGAACATCATCCCATGACAACTCTTTTTGCTGGGGGGAATCAGACAAATCAGGTTCAGGAGCGGCTTTCTCTTCAGAGGCTTTTTTCTGTTTTCTGTGTAATAAATATGCGCCAAAACCAGCAAGAATCGCTAAAGAAATAAATGCAAAGTGCGGCATTCCCGGGACAATTCCCATCACGGCCAAAATGGATGCCGTGATAGTCAGTGCTTTCGGGTTATCGAACATCTGAACGATAACCTGCTGCCCCATATCTTCATCAGTATTTTGACGCGTGACCATAATTGCTGCGCCAATCGATAGTAACAGAGACGGGATCTGAGCAACTAAGCCATCACCAATAGTCAGCAGCGTATAGATTTTTATCGCATCACCAAAATTCAGATCGTACTGAATCATCCCAATCGATAAACCACCAACAATATTGATAAACAGAATTAAGATACCGGCGATTGCATCGCCTTTCACAAATTTTGAAGCACCATCCATTGAGCCATAAAAATCAGCTTCTTTTGTCACTTCAAACCGGCGCAAACGGGCCTGATCCTGATCGATTAGCCCTGCATTTAAATCTGCATCAATGGCCATCTGCTTACCAGGCAACGCATCTAGGGTAAAGCGGGCACTTACCTCGGAAATCCTTCCGGCACCTTTGGTCACAACCATAAAGTTAATGATCATTAGAATCAGGAAGACGACTAAACCAACGGCATAGTTCCCGCCAATCACAACATTACCGAAAGCCTCAATCACCTTACCGGCCGAATCCGCACCATCGTGACCATGTAATAACACAACCCGGGTCGAAGCCACGTTCAGTGCCAGACGGAGCAATGTCGATATCAGCAACACAGTCGGGAAAGCTGCAAAGTCCAGCGGGCGCCGGGTGTATACCGTCACAAGCAGAACCACCATTGCTAATGCAATGTTAAAAGTAAAAAACAGGTCAAGTAAAAACGCGGGAATAGGCAAAACGACCATCGCCAGCGTAACAAGCACCATGACCGGAGCACCAATGGCCGGCATATTACGCTGAGGAATTGACGGTAGTTTATCCGCAAAAGGCAACGAAAACTTCATAGATAACCAATAAAAACTTTCTAAACAGAAATAAGTAGTTAGAACTGCACTCGATGAAGCAGTTACATGCAATTATCACACCATAGTTCTGTCAAATTTATGGCTACTCACTTTGGCGTTATCTGTCAAATACGAAAGACCTAAGATACAGTTGGAAAAAAACGTTGAAGTAACTGGCCTTGTTGATTTTCCGGCTGATATTCAAGACAAATCAATCCAGAGGTCGGAAACATTGGTGGCGTCACATCCCTGACAAACTCACTGGTTAAGTATCCGACCAAAGGTAAATGTGAGACTAAAAAGAATGACTCAATTTTATCAACCTCAGCCAAAGCCATCATATAGCTGAAAACATGCTCAGCCTGCCCATAAGGCGTGATGTCATCACAGGTTTCAACCGTTTTGGCATTGACATAACCGGTAATTTCCTGCCATGTTTCCTGAGCACGCAGGTAAGGGCTGACCAACACTCTGTCTACAGAAATTTTCTCATGAGCTACCGCCTGCTGCAAAACGCTGACAGAGTCCACTTTGCCACGAACAGTCAGACGACGTTCTGCATCACCTGATGCGCTAAATCCAGCTTCACCATGACGCATAATAAAAATTTTTATACTCATATACGATTAACCTTAAAAATCATCTTATTACTGCGATAATGTGTATTCACCAGCCTTTAAATAAAAGTACTCCACCATTATCCCGTAACGTTGTAACGGTCCAAACTGACCTTCTTAACACCAAGAAAATTAAAATAATTTTACTCATAAAAATATTACTTACAGTTGGCTCTGAACCTTTTCAACGTCATACTAGTCATAATCAGTAATAATAAAAATTAAATCAGCATTCGCCGGGAGGCCTTCAGCGTGTATATCAGCCCCAATGACACCAATAGTTATCGGTACATTACTCTGCCAAACCAGCTCAGAGTACTATTAATTAACGATGAAGATACTCCTAAAAGTGCGGCAGCACTAGCTATCAATGTTGGTCACTTCGACGATCCATCAGACCGCCCCGGACTAGCTCACTATCTCGAGCATATGTTATTTCTCGGTACAGAAAAACATCCGCAAACCGGAGAATTTCAAAATTTTATCAGCCAGCATGGCGGTTCACACAACGCATGGACAGGCACTGAGCATAGCTGTTTTTTCTTTGATATTACTCCGGCAGCTTTCGAAAAAGCTTTGGATCGCTTTGCCCTTTTTTTTATATCACCACTCTTCAATGAAGATGCTCTCGATAAAGAACGTCTGGCGATTGAATCTGAATATAAACTAAAAATCAATGACGATACCCGCAGACTTTATCAGGTTCACAAAGAAACAATAAATCCACAGCACCCGTTTGCAAAATTTTCAGTGGGCAACCTGCAAACATTATCAGACAGAAACGGAAAGAGCATACGTCAGGAAATTCTCGATTTTTATCAGCAGAATTACTCTTCAGACTTAATGACACTGGTTATATTCGGACCTGAGTCTCTGGATGAACTGGAAGGCTGGGCCACTCAGTATTTTTCTGCCATTACAAATAAAAATAAACGTGGAAAATCGCTCTCTGTCCCTTTTGTCACTCCGAAACAAACCGGGATACAAATCGAAGCAGAACCGTTAAAAGATATCAGAAAGCTGTCGCTGGCTTTCCCCCTCAGCGGAATGACCCAACATTACCGGATAAAGCCGCTATCATATTTTGCCCATCTGCTGGGCTATGAAGGACAAGACAGCCTGATGCTGGCTCTGAAAGAAAAAGGATGGATTACCAGTTTATCAGCCGGAGGCGGGATCAGTGGCAGTAATTATCGTGAGTTTACTGTCAGTATGCATTTAACGGAAGAAGGTTTGAAATACACCGATGATATCATCCAGGCTGTTTTCCGGTATATCGACCTGATTCGGACTCAGGGACTCCAGAGCTGGCGGTATGAAGAGAAGAAAACCGTCCTCAATGCTGCTTTTCGTTATCAGGAGCCAACCCGCCCGATGGAAATGGTGAATAATCTGGTGATGAACATGCAGCATTATCATGAAGATGATGTGGTATGTGGCGACTATATTATGGATGGTTACGATGAATCCCTGTTGCGTCAGATTCTCGACGACTTTGTACCAGATAATCTGAGAGTGACATTATTTGCTCAGGGTAAAGACTATAATCAAACGGCTGAATGGTATTTTACGCCATACTCCGTCACCCCTTTCACAGAAGAGCAACGTGCTGCATTCCACTCTCCGGTCTGCGATCTCAAGATTGAATTACCTGAAAAAAACCGCTTTATATGCAGTGACCTCACACCGAAGCCTTCTGAGTCTTTCAATACTAATCCGGAAATTATTCATGAAACGCCGGAATTTCGCCTCTGGCATATGCAGGATAATGAATTTAGTGTTCCTAAGGGCGTCATTTATGTTGCGATAGATAGTCCTTATGCAGTTGAAAATACCCGGAATATCGTCATGACCCGGTTATGCGTTGAATTATTTCTGGACTCTCTGGCTAAAAAAACCTACCAGGCAGAGATCGCGGGAATGGGATATAACATGTATGCCCATCAAGGCGGTGTCACACTATCAATTTCCGGATTCAGTCAAAAACAACCTGAGCTACTTAAAGTGATTCTTGATCGGTTTGAACGTCGGGAATTCGTGAAACACCGCTTCGATTCAATTAAACAACAACTGGAAAGAAGCTGGAGAAACGCATCAAAAGATCGGCCTATTTCCCAATTATTCAATGCAATGACGGGAATTTTACAACCCAATAATCCACCTTATCATGACTTATTGAAAGCACTCCAGACAATCCATGTTGATGAACTGTCACCATTTGTTGATAAAATGCTGTCAGAACGCCACATTGAGATGTTTATCTATGGTGACTGGAGAAAATCAGATGCATTAAATATTGGCCAGGATCTGATTCAGGCACTGCACGTAAAAGATGCTCAGTCGGAAGAGTCTCTGAGACCTTTGATTATGCTTGGGGAGCAGGGGACTTTCAGACATGAAATTCATTGTGATCAGGACGACTCAGCAGTTGTTATTTACTATCAAAGTGAATGTACTTCACCTAAAAATATCGCACTCTATTCACTTGCCAATCACCTGATGTCAGCAACTTTTTTTCATGAAATCAGGACTAAACAACAACTTGGTTATATGGTTGGCACTGGCAATCTCCCACTCAATAAACACCCTGGGATCGTGCTCTACGTACAATCACCAAACGCCGGCCCGGCAGAACTAATGGCCTCAATTGATGAGTTCCTGAATGCGTTCTATCTGGTCCTGCTTGAGCTGAGCGAATACCAGTGGCATAGCAGTAAACGGGGGTTATGGAACCAGATTTCAGCACCGGATACCTCACTGCGCAACCGGGCACAACGTTTGTGGGTCGCTATCGGCAATAAAGACACTGAATTTTCACAGCGGGAACAGGTACTCCAGGAACTCAAACATCTGTCCCGTTCAGATATGATCCGCTTTGTCGTCAATCAGTTAAAACCACGCACCGCAAATCGTCTGATTATGTATACCCGGGGAAATGCACATCATGCGTCTCAGGAACTCACTCTCGGCAGAGAAATCAGTTCAATTCACGAGTTTCAGCTGATGCCTAAAGCCTATGATGTAGGTTGATGATATGTCATCACAGGTCATTAAGTCACTTATTCGTGCAGGCTTTGCTCTGATGCAATCACATCTTTTAATGAATTCGGGTGAAGTTTGATACAGACATGATTCCATTTGAAAGCAATCGTCGGGTTAACTAACCTTTCTCCTTCAGCCTGAGGCGACGATTGTTTAATCTGAATGTGATGCTTTTTCGCATTATCTTTCATCCGTGGGAATTTCCGGCAAAGCTCTGCAAAAAACACGTCAGCAGTTAATGCTGTTGACGGAATCACAAATTCAACATGCTCCCATCCTTCAACCGGATAATGCTTCCCTTCTGCCGGATATGGCAACTCCAGATATTTTGTCTGCCATTGGCCCAGCTTCAGAGGCTGAGTTAATTCAATCACAATAATGGGTCTGCCATGAATCAATGACTCTGAAATTACCTGCCCTTGCCGCATCCACACCTGATGCACCGCTTGAGTTGTGTCCAGATCATTAATCCGCATTGCAATATGATCTATTTCAAGCTCGGTCAGATCCATGTCCAGAAGTTCACACAACTGAGAAATCTTATCCGTAAACCCGGAAATATCTTCACACATCAACTCCGGAGTCAGCCGTTTCTGCGTTAATACATACTGCATGAATTTCCCCTTTTTATGACAAAAAACCGACCTTCTGAACAATTCAATCAGCTCATGTATGAATGAATATCCGTATTTTAGCCGGTTTTATGCTCTGCAAATTAACGATTAAAAAAACTGAATGATCTTATCAGAATAAAAGTGGATAATTTCGGCTTTTTCTCACTATAAGCCAAGCAATATAATTGCTATCATGTTGGCCAATTTTCGTTAAAAATCGAGATATGTGTCCCAACTCTCCAGGGTCTGCGAACCCTGGCAATGATACAGAGTCATCATATTCTAAAAATTGAAGGATAAGCAGGTGAATATCCAAGCATTAATCAATGACAGAGTTACTCAGGCTCTGGAATCCGCAGGTGCCCCGGCTGGCAGCCCGGCCGCTGTCCGCCAGTCAGCGAAACCACAATTTGGCGACTATCAGGCAAATGGCGTCATGGGTGTCGCTAAAAAACTCGGTATGAACCCACGAGAGTTTGCCGGGAAAGTCTTAGATGCGCTTGACTTAGATGGCATCGCCAGTAAAACAGAAATTGCCGGTCCCGGATTTATTAATATTTTTCTGAGTGAATCGTTTCTTGCCGGGCAAGCCAGTCTTGCTCTGGCTGATGAGCGTCTTGGTATTGCACCTGAACCACAACAAACGATTGTTGCCGACTATTCCGCACCAAATGTGGCTAAAGAAATGCATGTTGGCCACCTCCGCTCAACCATCATTGGGGACGCAGTTGTCCGTACTCTGGAGTTTCTCGGCCATAAAGTTATCCGGGCCAACCACATCGGTGACTGGGGAACCCAGTTCGGTATGTTGATTGCGAATCTGGAAAGAATTCAGAATGATTCCGGTGAGATTTCAATGGAACTATCGGATCTGGAAACATTTTACCGTGAATCTAAAAAACTGTATGACGAAGATGAAGCATTTGCAGAAACAGCCAGAAATTACGTCGTTAAACTGCAGGGTGGTGACCCGTTCTGTACCGGAATGTGGAAAAAGCTGGTTGATGTCACCATGTCACAGAACCAGAAAAACTATGACCGTCTGAATGTATCTCTGACCCGTGACAATGTGATGGGTGAAAGTATGTATAACGACATGCTTCCTGAGATTGTTACTGACCTGAAAGAAAAAGGTATCGCACAGGAAGATGACGGCGCTCAGGTTGTATTCCTGAACGAATACAAAAATAAAGATGGCGAACCAATGGGCGTCATTATCCAGAAGCGGGATGGAGGTTTCCTTTATACAACGACGGATATTGCCTGCGCTAAATACCGCTATGAAACACTGGGAGCAGACCGGGTTCTTTACTTTATTGATTCACGCCAGCACCAGCATCTGATGCAGGCATGGACAATTGTTCGCAAAGCCCGTTACATTCCGGAAGAAGTTTCTTTAGAACATCATGCATTCGGTATGATGCTGGGTAAAGATGGCCGCCCATTTAAAACCCGTGCAGGCGGAACGGTTCGTTTGGCTGACTTACTGGATGAAGCCCAGGAACGTGCGACAAAACTCATCGAGAGCAAAAATCCACAGCTATCACCGAAAGAAAAGTCACATATTGCTTCAACGGTGGCAATGGCAGCGGTCAAATATGCGGATTTATCCAAAAACAGAACGACTGATTATATTTTTGACTGGGATAACATGCTGGCGTTTGAAGGAAATACAGCACCTTATATGCAGTACGCTTACACCCGGATCGCATCTATCTTCTCCAAGGCCGGCATCTCTATTGATGATTTGTCCGGGGACATTCATATTAGCGATGATCGGGAAAAAGCGATGGTTGCGCGGCTACTTCAGTTTGAAGAAGCTGTTCAGTCTGTCGCCCGTGAAGGCCAGCCACATATTCTGTGTAATTACCTGTTTGAACTGGCGGGTCAATTCTCCAGTTTTTACGAAGCCTGCCCGATTCTGACAGCAGATGATGACGTAACAAAACAGAGTCGCCTGAGGCTGTCTGCCCTGACAGCAAAAACGATCCAACAGGGATTAAACCTGTTGGGCATCAATACGCTGGAACGGATGTAAGCTTCACATCATCCGTCTCAAACGACCTGTCTTAAATAACTAATCCGGTATACACCGGATTAGTTATTTGTATCAGCACCAGCTCATCACATCAAAGATTAGGCCGCACCGCATATTTTCCGGAACCCAGGAAAAAAATAGAGATTGCCGCAAACAGATAAGTTCCGATATCTTCTGCAGCCCAGGCACCAAATTTATTCAGAGAGAACAAATCCCCCGTATGCAGCAGCCCGATAACAACCAGACAAGTGCCAATAATAAAAACAGAGGCAACCCGGGTATACAAACCTAAAATAATCAGTAATGGTGCAGCCACTTCTCCCAAATATACCCCATATGCCATGAACCCGGGCAGTCCGGCCTTGATAAACAATCCCTGAATGAATGCAGTTCCGGCAAAAATCTTATGAATACCATGAAGTAAAAACATCAGACTAAAACTAACCCGAAGTATGAGCTTACCTAACTCCGGGAAATCAAATCCCATTTCAACTTTATCAATGAGTGCTTTCATCATCTGTACCCTTATTGTTCGAATAATAACTGAGTATATAAATCTACAGACCGATGACTACGAGTGATATCAGACAGTCTCTGTCTAATTTTTTGAATACTTTTATTGTGTTTAATCAACAACCTTATCGGTTATTTACTGTAAGTCTATAAAAAGAAATTATCTTAAAACAAAGAAGACGAGCCCGGAAACCTGGCTCGTCTTCTTTCACTACGATTCAGAAAAACATTTAGATATTTCTGGCAACTTCATATGCATCCCAAATAGCATACATAATGTTTTGTACTTTTCTTGAATCCCCGATTAAATGTATATCAGGTATTTCATATTTAATTTGATCATAAAGATGGCGCTCAGAATCATAACCGATAGCCAGAATCACAGAATCAACCGGAACCAGTGTTTTTGTCTCCGAATCCTGATGATAAATCACGACACCATCATTTGTTTGTTCAGTGACTTTCGAACGGGTGAAAACCTGAACATTTTTATAATCAAGCAATTCAAGCAGCATATCACTATTGGCATGACATAACGGCCCGGCCAGCGAAAGCAATTCATCTTCCCGCTCGACAATGTAAACCTGCTTACCCTGATTTTTCAGCCATAAAGCCGTTTCGCAACCGACCAGTCCGCCACCAATGATCAATGTACTCTCACCAGCATTTTGATGGCCTAACAAGACATCAGTTGCAGTGTAAACCTGACTGGCTCCGGGAATATCAAACTTTTTAGCCTGTGAGCCAGTTGCAATAACGACGGTATCCGGTCTGATATCATTGAATGTATCCCGGGACACTGGCGTATTCAGGTGAATATTAACCTGATTATCCTGCAGTTCATTTCTGTACCAATCCAGTAATGCCAGATCATCCTCTTTAAAGTCAGGCACACCTCCGGCAAGCACCACACCACCCAGCTTGTCACCCGCTTCGTATAAATCAACCTGATGACCCCGTAAAGCCGCAACTCTGGCGGCCTCCATTCCCGCGACACCACCACCAACAATCACGACATGCTTTTTCTTCAGTGCCGGAGTCAGTGCATAATCCCGTTCTCTTCCGGCAGCAGGGTTGACCGCGCAGGAAATCATCGTATATTTTGCCAGCCTTCCCATACATCCTTCCTGACAGGAAAGGCAGGGACGAATTGTATCTGCCTGCCCGGCTCTGACTTTGTTAGGAATATCTGCATCAGCCAGTAAAGGTCTGCCCAGACCTATCATATCTGTTTTGCCTTCAGCAATCGCTCTGGATGCAAGTTCAGGGTCATCCATTCTGCCGGCAGTAATCACAGGAATATCAACCGCTTGTTTTAAAATTTCGTTGTACGGCAGATAAAGGCCTTTATCCTGATACATCGGTGGATGGCTCCAATACCAGGAATCATAAGATCCAACATCCCCATTTAATGCATCATACCCAGCAGCTTCAAGCAACTTCGCTGCTTCAATACCTTCTTCAATGTCACGACCTTTCTCGAGAAACTCTTCTCCGGGTAAACCACCTTTCAGCCAGTCTTTGATAAAACTTTTGATGCTGTAACGCAGCGTCACCGGGAAATCCTGACCGCACCGGACTTTAATTGCTTTCACAATATCAGTAGCAAAGCGTAAGCGTTTTTCTAACGAACCACCGTATGCATCAGTTCTGCGGTTAAAGAATTTAATTGCAAATTGATCCAATAAATACCCTTCATGGACTGCATGTATTTCAACGCCATCAAATCCTGCTTTCTGACAGATCTCCGCAGAATCAGCAAACTTACGGATATAAGTGCGGATTTCTTCGATTGTCAGTGCCCGGCAAGTCACATCAGGTAACCATCGATGCGGGATTTCAGAAGGACCGATCGCAGTTTTGACTAATCCAGGAATCCCAACCCGTCCAAACCCGGCTGACAGTTGCAAAAAGATCTTAGCATCATAGCTATGAACTCTTTCTGTCATCAGTCTTGCGGTTTTAATAAAGTTCACCGGATTTAATGTCGGACATGGCATCATCGGAAGTTCACAAGGCTCAATGTCATTTTCAACTTTAGTCACGCCGGGCATAATCAAGCCTGCACCACCCCGGGCGCGCTCGACATAAAATTCAACGCCCCTTTCATTAAAGCTGCCATCAGCATTGCAAAATCCCCCCGGTCCCATCGGGGCCAACATGTAACGATTTTTTATCTCAACTTTACCAATTTTTATCGGTTCAAAAAGATTCGGATAGTGTTTGCTTCTCATACAGCCCTCCAGGTCATTACTCTGCTCATGATTTAACCGAATGCATTCGGCCAAAAAGTAACACAGTTTCTGCACCTAAAATCAGACATACATCAAGAGAGTAAAAAATGAGAAAACAGTTGCAGGATATAATGAGACGGATCAACAACATCATCCGTATCATTTTCCGGAAATAAATAATTTAAAGCAGAAAAAGAGTCACCAGACGCTGCATATAGGCTTTCATATCCTGAAGCAAATCGTTCCGGCCATTTTGCATGCACCAGTTGAAAACAACACCCCGGGCACTCATAAATAAGAAGTCTGATATCTCATCAGAGCTTTGCTCAGAGGTTATCTCGTTGTTTGCTTGTCCTGTTTCCAGAATCGACCGGAGTACCTGCTGCATACCACGGTTCTTTTTTAAAAACCAAATGTTATCAGCATGATAAAGGACTTTCATCGTATCAATGCCAACCTGGAGATTATACTCTGCGTAGTGCTGAAAAAATTCGACAACCTGTTCAGAAGTTTTACCTGAGCAAATATCTGTTTTCACAACCTGCAAAAAGTAGCTGTCTGCATTTTCATAAATATGGGAAAGGATATCTTCTTTGGAACGAAAATGATGATAAAAAGCGCCCACTGAAACTTTAGCTGCTTTACTAATCTGGCTCACGGTTGTTGCATGATAGCCATTTTTTTGCATCAACATTAATCCAACATCATAGATGTGTTGTCTTGTTTTCTGCGCTTGTAGCTGGCGTTGGGTCAGTATTTTCTTTTTCAAGTGTCCTCCTGAACATAGAAACTTAACATCAGATAAGCTTTGAAATAGCATGACAGAATAGCAGATATCACAAATAAAAAGAGGGAGTTAATCGACTCCCTCTTTTTTATGACTGAGAAATATTAATTACCACATGCAGTACTGACGTCATCAAGCGAACCCCGATCCATACCGGAATTCGAGCTGAGCTCGGAAGGACATGCAACTTCTTTATATTTTAGCGCCGGGTTATCGGCAGCTTCAAACCAGTTAGCATACCATAAACAACCTTGCTGCATTTCTGTCAGGTTACGCGATCCAAAGACACTGTTACAGCGTTTAACCAGACAGCTCTTATACTCATCAAGAGATGCATTCCAGCCGATTTCCTGCTTACAGGCTGCAAGTAAACCACCATATTGAGAACCCAGCTCACTTGAGGAAATACCCCACTGCGCTGAACACGCATTAAATGCACCGACACCGCCGCCGGGCACCAACAGATCAAACTGACCACCACTGACATCGTATCCGATATTGACAGCCTGAACGATCATAGTTTTTCCTTTCAGTGCAGCAGAACCCGGATCACCAGAAGAGTTATGAGACTCTCCGGTAAACTGGAGCTGATAACACCGGCCACAGACATCACCACTTGATGTGGCGGCATACCCATACGATAAATCATCATTCACTTTAAACGGAATCATAGAAAAACACGTATAGGCGCTGCCACCACTACAGGCACTTTGCGTACTGAAATCCGTTAGTGGTGAGTTCGAAACAGAGCAACTTTGTAATGCATTCAAACCGGTTGGTACGTTTTCTTTCCAGCCACAATGCGGTTTGCAACAATCCCAGAATCGGGTTGCGTACCCACTACAACCAGTTTCAATTGGTTCATATTCTGTACTACCGGTGGTTCCACCGTTGTCGCCACCTGTGGTTCCACCATTGTCGCCACCAGTGGTTCCACCGTTGTCACCACCTGTAGTTCCACCATTGTCACCACCTGAGGTGCCACCGGTATCACCACCACCTTCAACTGAAAGTGATACAATTTCAGGAGTCACAACGCTACCAGATGCACTGGCACAAAAACCAAATGATACACTTGAGTCCGGAGAAATCGTTCCATTCCCCGATGGCGTCACTGTGGAGCCGTCCAGTGTACCATTCCACAAGTTATTCACTGTCGCGTCTTTCAAATCAAGTTCGACAACCCAACTTGTAATATTTGCATCTCCATTGTTTGTAACACTGACATTTGCACAATAACCACTTCCCCAGCTATTTTGCAAAGACAGAGTAGCCTCGCCAGCTCCGGAAGTCAGCGCGTATGCTGATCCTGCTATAACTGGAAGTGAGGCTAAGCCAACACAACCAACAAGACGTTTTAACTTTTTTTTCATAAAAAATGGCCTCGTTAAATTAGTAAAAATCCAACTTATTGAAATTATGGCAAAGTAAAAGGTGATAACATCCCGGTTACCAGAACTGACTCAAACCAGAAATAAGCACCAATGACGACTACAATTTCAATCCGAACGGATACTTTTATAAGCGTATTCAAACTAAATACGGCCTGAATGATTTTAGCTTTTATCAAATTAAAAAGAGAGACGTCACCTATATAATTGAGCCTTGATACCAAAATATATAATAATAAAACATACAACATGTCAGGATAAAAAAATTAATAACAAAACTGTCAATTTTAGTGTAATTATTTGGCATAAACATCCACAATATAAACACATCAAAACCAGATAAAAACCAGACAGTCAGATGACAGAACTATATGTTTTTCTTAACAGGAAATAAGTCAGTTAAAATTATAAAATAGAAAGCAGACACAATAGTCTGCTTTCTATTTTGTTCAGAGAAAAATTAAATATTGATTCATTTGGTAACGGATAATTTATATTGACCGGAACCTGAATAAGATTTCACAGAAAAATAATAATAACCCTTTTCTGCCTGATAAGAAATCTTCTCACTGGAACCTGAAGCTTCAGAAGCAGCAACCTGAGTCCATGAACTTTGGTTATCCCACTTCATAATTTTTAAATCAAAATCTGTGTTTGAAGGGCCTTCAAGCGTCAGTGTCATTGTTCCACCACTATATTCAAACCAATTACCATCCGGTTCAATGTTTTCACCTTTGTCAGATAAAGTACCGGTATACACAAGCGTGTCTGATGTTGGAGTCGTCGGCGTAGTTGGCGAAGTCACCTCTCCAGGGGTTATGGTAAAGGAAATCGTTTCAGCTGGTGATGATACATCGGTAATATTCAGGCCAGACTCACTTCCATTCCACCACAATGAATTCGTTCCCTTAGATGTCAGCGCATTTGGTAAGGCAGCGGTAAACTCACCATATTCGTGATATAAATCTTTGCTATCACCATAATTGCGGTTATTTTCCGGATCACGCAATCCATCAGCATGTTCCATCTGAATATACGGATGCCATTCATTTGAGTTATCGCCACTGGGGTCAACGTGCCATACTGCTAATCCCTGATCAGGCTGCTCTGTATTTTGTCCCGAACGATAAATTGCCTCGATATAAAAAGCTTCTTTAGAGTTAGCCGGATTGGTCCATTTATATACTGTATTTGATCCGGACCTGGCAGACAGACGCCCCTGAGGTGCATTCGTATTTACAGCAGGGTTCAGCTCAGTCACACTGTCCCACCCGGCAAGCGCACGCAATGGCGCAACAGGCGGCACCGGATGCAATTCACTGGTCTGGCTGACAGAGCCGTAACCCATGATACCAAAACTGGCAACCGAGCCCAGAGAGCTTCCGTCATAGTCATAAAGATCCGGCCAGCCAGCAATTAAGTGTCCTGATTCATGTGCAAAAGTACCAATGGCAAGACTGCTTCCCATATCTGAAATCTGATAAAGATTCGAACAAACACCATCAGCACAGAAGCGCGGACTTAACCCTCCCATATGAGGCCATAATCCTTTTGCCCAGGAACTGTCTGATTTGCCGGCATAGAAAAAATTCAGGCCTTTAATCAGTCCCTGACTGTCAGTAGATAAAGACGAAAAATCAAAACCCTGATCATTTTCAAGCCAGTTTAAAGCTTCATGAATCAACTCCTGAGACCTGACTGAGGACTCAAGGCTTGAATCTGCGTAGTAAGATTTCTTGTGTTTCGCCGTATAATAAGTTGTAACGACATTGGTGTAGTCAAGCTTGCCACCGGAGACCGAACGAAAATAGCCGCGAATCGACTGAAAATTGCCAAATTCA